>NZ_JBWKWB010000039.1:0-37708 GCF_059421985.1 Pseudomonas sp. GW821-FHT02A11 | reverse complement strand
AACCCATTGATTTTGCTGAAGGAAGCGCTTGGCTATGAACCTGCGCAACAATTAACGCAGACATAGCCAATGAATTCACTCCCACAGGTTTAGATCTGCGCACGGCCGGAAGTCAGTGATGGGTTGAATTCAGAGCATGACCGAGTCGTTACAGATGACCCCGCTCCCACAGATCTGGATGTGTGTGCGGCTGAATAGGGGCGGGGCTCTGCGTGATCAGCCATGGGCGTTGCCCGTAGGCTGTTGATTCTCGGCAAATGCGCTGTAGCCCCTACGAAACACCCTCGCGGCGTGTTGCCGTCAGCCAGGTCGAATCGCACGTAGATGTCCGACGGCTGCACCATGGCGCGGCCCTGATGGATCAGGATCGGTTGTCGGCTGGCTTCGATCAGGCCGTATTCCAGCAGACCAAACGTCAGTGCAGTGGCCGCGATGCCGGTGGCGGCGTCTTCGGGGTAGCCGGAGGCCTTGGGAAACTGGCGGCTGTCGAATTGCCGGTCTATGCCCGGATGCGCGCAGAACAGGTAGAAGCCCGTGGAATCCAGCGCTTCGCACAGCGCCTCGATGCGCGCCGAATCAGGGACGGCAGCGTCCAGGCGCTCGGGGCTGACCACCGGGATCAGGGTCTTCACCCGGCTGGCGGACGCGTTGAGGAACGGCAGGTCGAGAATGTCCTCAGGCTTAAGGCCGATGGCCTCGACGATCTGCTCGCACAGTTCAGGCCGGTCGAGCCGTTCGACATGGCCGGCCGGTTGCCAGATTTCAATGAAAGGATGATCACTCGCGTCGCCCACGATGCGTGCCTGAACCGTGCCGCTCAGGGTCTCGATGGACAGCTCGCGGCGCTTGAGCTGGCCCAGGGTGTGCAGCAGCCAGACGGTGCCGATGGTGGCGTGGCCGCACATGCTCATCTCGTGCAAGGGCACGAAAAAGCGGAAGCGGTAGTCGCTGCCAGTGCAAACCGTGGCAGGGAAGACGAAGCCGCTTTCGTGGCCGTAGGCCTGGGCGATCGAGGTCATCTGCTCGGCTTCAAGGCCTTGGGCGTCGATCATGACAGGCGCGGGATTGCCGCCGCCCTGAAGGGACTTGAAGACCTCTACAACGCGCACATCTTTCATGGTGACCTCGAAAACAGAAGATGAGGTCGATTCTGCGTGACGTGGGGCGGGCGCTCTCGCCCGATCGGGTCGGCCATGCGCACATTTGGGCCATGGCTCAGCGGGATTTGCGCAGCTCGCTCGGGGCTAGGCCCAGATAACGCTTGAACAGGCGTGCCAAGTAGGAGGGTGAGTCGATGCCCACGGCCAGGCTGATGTCGAGGATCGACAGCGAGGTCGTGGAGATCAGCCGCGCAGCGGTTTCCACGCGCGTGCGGTTGGTGAAGTCGACCAGGGTTTCGTCGGTAAAGGCTTTGAACAGGCGGGTCAGATGGCGTCGCGAGAGGTGAAACTGATAGCCGATCAGGTCGACGTTCAGGTCGTCCTGCAGGTTATCCCGCACGTAACGCTGAAGGTCGCGCACCAGGAGCACCTGTGGCTGGCGTTCGTGGGCGTGCCAGCCCTGCGCGTAACCGCTGCCGTTGCTGATCTCGAAGCGGAACAGGTCGGGGGACCTGCCGCTGAGGTTGGGCGAAATGTGGGTCATCGTGTCGACCTCATGGCTATCAGTTCACCGACGCTGCGCAGTTTCGCCTGCAAGCAAGGCACCTATGACCTGCGGCCACAATCAAATGCGTTGAAGCGGTTCGCAATCAGCGGTTTTCCGGGCAGTTCTCAGCTAGGCTTGCCCTTCGATTCAAAGGGTGTCACGGACGGTGACGGAGCAGGGCGCGCATGCACACGCTGGTAATCGGTATCGATCTCTCCACAACCACCTGCAAAGCCATCGCCTGGGATGTGCGGGGCCGGCTGGTGGCGCAGGCGCGGGCGCCCTTGACGCTGTCCCGGCCTGCGCCGAACGCCTATGAGCAGGATCCGCAAGACTGGTGGCGGGCCGCGCAGCTGGCCTTGAAAACACTGATGGCGCAAATCGAGAACCAGGCCATCGCTGCGGTTTCCATTGTCAATCAGCGCGAAACCGTGACGGTGACCGATGCTGAGGATCGCCTGTTGCGCCCGGCCATTCTCTGGCTCGACGAGCGTCGCAAGGACGAGGTCGCCGCTCTGTGTCAGCGGGTCGGGCATGAGCGCCTGCACCGCATCACCGGCAAACCCCACGACTGGGCGCCTGCCATCTACAGCCTCGCGTGGATGGCCGATGCCGAGCCGCAGTTGTTCACCCGGATCCGTCACGTCTACGAGCCCCACGCCTGGCTGGTGCGCCAACTGACGGGGCGATTCGTCACCAGTTGGGCCAGCGCCGACCCCTTCGGCGCGTTCGACATTCATCAGCATTGCTGGGCGGACGACGTGCTCAAGGCCTTGCCCATCGCCTTGAACCCCGAGTGCTTTCCCGCTGCCTCAGCCCCCGGTTCGGTGCTGGGGACTGTGACCGTTGATGCCGAAGCGTTGACCGGTCTGCCAGCCGGCACGCGGGTAGTCGCTGGCGGCGGTGACGGGCAGGCGGGGGGGCTGGGGATTGGTGTGGTCAGTGCGGGCACCGCGTACCTGAATCTGGGCACGGCGATTGTCTCGGGCGTCTACGCCCAAACGCCAAGGGTCGACGATGCCTTCCGCACCCTGTGCGCCATCGACCGGCAAGGCTATGTGCTGGAAACTTCGCTGCGTTCCGGCACCTTGCTGATCAACAGCCTGCTCAAGCAGTTTTTCGACATCGACGTGGTGGCCCAGCCTGACAGCCTGTTGCGCCTGGAAGTCGAGGCATCGCGAGTGGCGCCGGGCAGCGCGGGGCTGATTCTGCTGCCGTACTGGAACGGCGTGATGAACCCTTATTGGGATCAGGACGCTCGCGGCTGTCTGCTGGGGTTATCGCCGGACCACGGCCGCGCCGAAATCTATCGCGCCGTGCTTGAGGGCATCGCCCTGGAGCAGGCGGTGGCGACGCAGCACATGGTCGAGGCGACCGGCGAACCGGTGAATTCCTTTGTCGCCATCGGTGGCGGGGCGGCGAGTCGGTTATGGTGCCAGATCATCGCCGACATCACCGACCGGCCCGTGATTCGCGCCACCACCCAGGAGGCCTCAAGCCTCGGCGCAGGCATCGCGGCAGCCGTGGGCGCTGGCTGGTACGCGGATTTCGCCAGTGCCGCGCGGGTCATGACTCAGGATGGCGAAACCTTTCTGCCTAACCCTGCGTTACGGGCATTCCATCGTGAGCTGTTGGCGTTATACCGCGAACTCTACCCGCGTCTGCGCGACCTTTATCCGCGCCTGGCCCGGCTCAACTCAGGCGCTAACCCGCGCTGAAGCCGCCGTCCACGGTCAAGGTCACACCGTTGATCATGGCTGCGTCGTGACTGAGCAGAAAGGCGATGGTCGAGGCGATTTCGCTCGGCTGAACGAAGCGCCCCAGCGGGATGCGCGACAGCATCGAGGCCAACCTGACCGGATCACTCCAGGCCTTCTCGGCCATTGGCGTCAGGGTCACCACCGGGTTGACGCTGTTGACCCGAATGCCGTGAGGCCCCAGTTCCACAGCCATGACCCGGGTCATCGCATCCAGCGCCGCTTTCGACGCGCAGTAGGCCAGATGATCACGCGTGCCCACCGCCGCCGCGAGGCTTGAGACATTGACGATAGCGCCGGTCTCGCCGCGTTTGATCAGGTCCCGGGCAACCACCTGCGCGATCACCACTGGCGCTCGGGTGTTGACGGCCATCAGGTGGTCGAAGGTTTCGATCGAGGTGTCGAGCACCGACTCCAGTTCGACGATCCCTGCGCAATTGACCAGCAGATCGATGGGCAGCATCGTGGCCACGGCGGCCTGAGTCGCAGCGGCATCGGCGAGATCGACCACCAGTGTTTGTTCGCAGTAAGCGAGGTCGTCAGGGTTGCGCCCCAGCGCGATCACCTCGGCGCCGCAGCGGGTCAGCCACTGCACCGTTTCCCGGCCAATGCCCTTGCCAGCGCCGGTGACCAGAATGCGTTTGCCGATGAAATCGTGAATGGCCATGGCGTGCTCCCGGATGAAACGTCAGAGGGGTTGTGCGAGCAGTTCGGTCGCGGCGCTCTCGTCGATCACCAGTTCATGGACGACGTTGCGCAGCAACACGGCGCGAATGATGTCGGCCTTGTACGGCCCGCCCGACACCAGTATCACTTTCTTGATCTTGCGCAGGTCTTCGGGATTCAGCGATACCGCGCGACGATTGAGCGGGTGATTGACCTCGATGCCATCGCGGTCCAGCCAATGCCCCAGCAAGTCGCCCACGGCCCCGGCGGCGCGCAGGGAGCGGGCGTCTTCCGGATTGACCAGCCCCAGTTCAAGCATCAGCGAGCGCTCGCTCAGATCGCCAACGGTGAGCAATGCCACGTCGGCATGGCGGGCCTTGCCCAGCACGTCCTGCACCGACGCTTCTTCGAGAATCATGCTGCGGTACTGCTCGGAGGGCGCGAACAGCGGCGCGGCCAGATAGTAATAGGAGCCGCCGAACAGCGTGGCCAGGCTTGAGGCAATCTCCACCGTGTTGTTCGCCGAGCCATAATGCAGGCCGCCGAGCAGCGACACCACGGTCATGTTTGGCAGCGCGCGGCCCTGCAGCTCACGCACCGCCTGCCGCAGGGTGCGGCCCCAGCCGACGGCGATGCTGCAGCCGTCGTTCAGGTATTGCTCGATGCTTGGCGCAACGCCGACCCCCAGTACGCGGAAGATGGTCGACGGGTCGTCCGGCGAAGGCACCACGGTGACGCGGTCGAGGCCGAAGCGCTCTTGCAGTTGCTCTTCCAGCTCGACGCACGAGGCCAGTGGCGAGTTGATGCGGATCTGCACCACGCCCGTCTCGCGGCAGGTCGCCAGGGCCTTGTTGACGCGCAGCCGGGTGATGCCCAGGCGGTCAGCGATCTGCTGCTGGGTCATGTTGTTGACGTAGTAGTACCAGGCGATACGGATGTTGAGCTGATCTTCCGCGTTCACCGGATCGGTGTCGGCGGAGAATTCGGGATAACGGTTCTGCACGGCAGTGTCCTTGGCGCGAAAAACGCGGCGCCTATTTAACGGCGCCCATGGTCAGACCTTGTACCAGATGCTTGGAAACCATCAACGCGAAAATGATCACCGGGAACACGATCAGCGTGCCGGTGGCCATGATCTCGCCCCAGGGCAGGTCATAGCCGCTCATGAAACTGGTGGCCGTGACCGGAGCTGTGCGCGCCACATTGCGGGTCAGCACCAGCGCGTAGAGCAGCTCGTTCCAGGAAAAGATGAACGAGAAAATCGCCGACACCGCCACCCCCGGCATCGCCAGCGGCAAGGCGATACGCCAGAAGATGGTGAAGCGCGAGGCCCCCGACAACCGCGCCGCCTCGTCGAGATCCTTGGGCACGCCGCGAAACTGGTCGGTGCAGATCCACACCACGATGGGCAGGTTGAAAGTCAGATAGATCAGGATCAGCACCAGGTGGGTGTCGATCAGGTTCAGGTTGCGCGCCATGAGGAAGATCGGTAACGCCACGACGATCGGGCTGAGCATGCGGTTGGTGATGAACCAGAACCACAGGTCCTCCTTGCCCTTGAACTCGAAACGCGCCAGCGCATAGGCCGCGGGGGTGCCCAGGCCCACCGCGAGAACGGTGGTGCACACTGCGACGATCAGCGAGTTGCCCAGGCTGTGCAGCACATCGCGCTCGAACAGCACCTTCACGTAGTTGTCCAGATGCGGGGTGAAGGCCCAGATCGGCGGCGAGGCGAGGGCTTCGGCCTGGGTCTTGAGGCTGGTGGCGACCATCCAGTAGAAAGGGAACACGGCAAACAGGAAGATCGCCAACAGGCCCACGAGATGCCAGGCGTTGACCTTCATCCTTGGTCGCAGCCGCTCAGGCGTGGCCACGAGGTTGGCGGCAGGAACAGTGGCCATGTCAGATCTCCCGGTAAACGAATTTGATGTACAGGCGCGCCAGCACGATGGTCAGGATCAGCATAAGGATCGCCTGCGCCGAAGCCACGCCCTGATCGAACACGCGAAAGCCGACGCGCTGGATGTACACGCTGACCAGCTCCGTGGCGGCGCCCGGTCCGCCGCGGGTCATGGTGAATACGGTGTCGAACATCTTGAGGATGTCGGCGGTGCGCAAAATCAGGATCACCGTGGCGCTGGGCAGCAGAAACGGCAGCTGCACGTAACGCACGATCTGCCAGCGGCTGCGGGTTTCCAGGCGAGCGGCTTCTTCGATTTCATTCGGCACCATGGTCAATCCGGCGAGCAGCACCAGCGCGCAGAAAGGCGTCCATTGCCAGATGTCCATCAGCGCCACGGCCATGAACGCGTTGGTGGTGTCCCCCAGCCATTCCACGGGGCCTGCGTTGAGCATGGCGAGCAGGGCGTTGGCTACACCGAAATCGCGGTTGAAGATCAGTCGGCCGATCAACCCCGCGACCGCAGGCGCTGTGGCCAGCGGGATCACCAGACTCATGCGCGCCAGCAGCTTGAAGCCCGACAGGCCAGGCTTGTGCAGGAGCAGGGCGATGATCAGGCCCAAGGCCAGCTGGATCGGCACCACAGTGACCAGAAACAGCCCGGTACGCCCCAGCGCAGCCCAGAACGAGGCGTCGTTGAGCACGTTGAGGTAATTATCGAACCCGATGAAAGGGGTCGGGTCCTTGGGTCGCGCCAGGTTGTACTGGCGAAAGGAATTGACCAGCGCAAAGACCGTCGGAAAGATCCCGATCAGCGCCAGTGCAACGGTGGCGGGCGCGAGGAAGGAAAAAGCGGCACGGGTGTTGTTCCACAGGGTCGGGAATACCCGTTTTTTGTTATTGGACATTCTATGTGCTCTCGACTGAAAGACATCCTTTGACTGATCCACCGCTTTCGCCACTGTCGCACAGCTCCAGAAGCTCCCACAGGTTTGATGCCAGTCGCCAATCCTGTAGGAGACGTCGGAGGTTACGACTGCACGGGCCGCGAGCGGACGAACGCGGTGTGTCAGCCGACAACCCGTCACCTGACACACCGATACACGGGCCGCCGGCACAGGTCTATTTCAACAACTTGACCTTGCCATCGTAGTAACCGGCTTTCTTGAGGATGTCCTCCATCTTCGTCCCGATGGCCTTGGCTCCGTCCTGAACGCTGCTCTTGCCGAGCATGATCGCCGTGCCGTTTTCGCCCACCACTTCGGAGATTTCAGGCCACTGCGGGAAGCGTGGGCGGTAGTCCGGAACGCCGCCTTCCCAGGAGGTCACCATGGGCTGTACGAAGGGGTATTTCTTCTGTACTTCGGGGTCTTTGTACACCGACATCCGGCCACTGACGCCGCCGGCTTCCAGATACGGCTTGGCCATGGCTTCGGAGGTGACCCACTGAATGAACAGCCATGCCGCCGCCTTTTGTTTATCAGCGGAATTGGCGTTGACCCCCAGCGAGAAACCGCCCAGCGCAGGCTTGAGCCCTGCAGGGCCCTTGGGCTCGGTGGCCACGGCCAAGCAGTCGGTGATCTTGGATTTCGACGGATCGGCCAGGGTGCTGTAGAACGCCGACCACTCGGTGATCATCGCCACTTTCCCTTGAGCCAGGGCGTTGACCGCTTCGTTGTGGTCGTAATCGACGATGCCCGGCGGCATGAATTTCATCAAATCCTGACGAAATTGCAGGCCCTGTTGAGACGCTTTGGAATTGAGGTTGGACTTGAAGTTGGCATCCAGCAGCGAGCCGCCGAACGGCCAGAGGAAACGCATGAAGCTGTCCGCCGACTGGGTCTCGCCGCGTCGCGACTGCAGGGCGTAGGCGTAGCGGTCCTTGGCCTTGTCGGTGAGCTTGGGACCGTAGTCCTTGAGCAGTTCGTCCCAGGTCGCTGGCGGCTTGTCGAAGCCTGCGTCCTTGAGCATGCACTTGTTGTAGAACAGCAGCCCCGAGTAGTTATCGAACGGCAGGCCGTAGGTCTGTTTGTCCCAGCCGCCGAAAGACTCCAGCAGGATCGGGAAGAAGCCGTCCAGTTTCAGCTCAGGGTCTGCCAGCCTGGTGTCCTGGGTGAAGGTGGTGATCGGCTCCAGCCAGCCGTTACCGGCGAATTCACCGATCCACACCACGTCGGTCAGCACCACATCAAGCTGTTCCTGACTGCTGAAACGCAGCACTTCCTGCTCGCGGGTGTTCTCGTAGGGGATGATTTCGTAGCTGACCTTGATCCCGGTTTTCTTCTCGAATTCCGGCAGCAGCTTGATCGCCGCAGCGTAGCCTGGGCGGTCAAGAAAAATCGCCTTGATCTGCGTGCCTTTGTAGGGCGCTGCGGCTTCTTCGAGGGTCCAGGCCTGTGCCGTGCCGCAGCCCAGAGCAGAGCCCAGCGCGACCGAGAGGGCGAGGGCATTGCATACCAGCTTCTTCATTACGTGACCTCATTATTGTTGTTGGCGAGGATTACGCGGTATCTGCGCTTGCGCGCGTTGCAGTGTTTCACTCCGGGTGCGGGAAGATGACGGTCTTCAGCGCGCCGTCGAGAAACTCCGAGGGGTAGCTGAAGGCTTCGCTGGCCTGTTGCAGATCGAAGCGATGGGTGACCAGGCAGTCGACGTCCACTGCGCCTTGGGCCACCAGTTCAATCGCCCGGTTGTAGACATGGCCCATACGGCGCGACAGGCGAATGTCCAGACCCTTGCGCCGCAGCAAAGAGGCACTCAGCGGGGCGTATTGATCACCATCGGGAATGCCTACCAGGACCACGCGTCCGCCGATGCGTGCCGACTGCGCAGCGACCTGAAAACCTTCGGGAGAGTTGGTCGCTTCCAGCACCAGATCGACGCCGCGCCCATCGGTCCATTCGGCGATGGCGGCGTGATCGGCGGCAACTGCGTCTGCACCCAGTTGCCGAGCCTTTTCGGTGCGGTAGTTGATCGGGTCGATGGCGTAGACGGCCTTCTTGCACATCATCCTGGCCAGTTGCAGAAGGCACAAACCGATGGGGCCGCAGCCGATGATAGCGACGGTTTCGAAAAGCTTTTTCGTGCCTGCCAGGTCCATCGCGTGGATCGCCACGCCCAGCGGCTCCAGCATCACTGCCTGCACCGGCGTGAAGTGATCGGGCACGGGGTAAATCTGGCTCGGCGCGACGACGATGTATTCGGTCATCGCGCCATGGGTGTGGGGCGGCGAGCCGAGAAATTGCACGTGAGGGCAGAGGTTCACATGGCCGCGATGACACCACTCGCATTGCCCGCAGGGCTTGGCCGGGTCCACTGCCACTAGTTGTCCGGCCTTGAGGCCCAACGCGGGCTGGTCATCGACCACGCGGGCGGCGAATTCATGCCCGGCGATGAACGGCTGGGTGATTCGCGCATGACCGATGGCGCCTTCCTTGTAGTAATGCAGGTCACTGCCGCAGACCCCGACAGCGCTGACACGCAGCAAGACTTCATCGCCAATCGGCACCGGCACGGGCTTCTCGCCGATGCGGATGTCGCGGATGCCATGGATGTATGCAGCCCGCATTCGGTGCGCTCCTTGACATTTGTATTTTTAGAATTACAAATGATCGTAGAGCGAAATGTTTGGCTGTCAAGTTTGGCGAGCGATGACTGATGTAGGAGCGTGCTTGTCCGCGATGAGGTTGTGTCAGTAACCGACCTGTCGCCTGACACAACCTCATCGCGGGCAAGCGCGCTCCTACAGATGCCCGCCTCAGAACAACAATAATCCAGGGGACACGATTTTGACTGAGCTCAGTTTGAGTGGCGTCGAGAAAGCCTATGGCGACATCAAGGTGTTGCATGACATCCACCTGAGTATCGAAAGCCGCGAGTTCGTGGTGTTCGTCGGGCCGTCGGGGTGTGGCAAGTCGACGTTGCTGCGCTGTATCGCCGGCCTTGAGAGCATCACCCAGGGGCAGATTCGCATCGGCGCCCGCGACGTCACGTACCTGGAGCCAGCCGATCGCGGCGTGGCCATGGTGTTTCAGTCCTACGCGCTGTACCCGCACATGTCGGTCTACGACAACATCGCCTTTGGCCTAAAGATGCAGAAAACCCCAAGGGACCAGATCAAGGCCAAGGTGCGCAATGCCGCGCGCATCCTTCAGCTGGAGCCGTTGCTTGATCGCAAACCCAAGGCCCTTTCGGGCGGGCAGCGTCAGCGGGTAGCCATCGGGCGTGCCATCGTTCATGAGCCGGAGGTCTTTCTGTTCGACGAACCGCTGTCCAACCTCGACGCCTCGCTGCGGGTGCAGATGCGCATCGAGATCGCGAGACTCCATGCCGATCTGCAGGCGACCATGGTTTACGTGACCCACGATCAGGTCGAGGCGATGACCCTGGCCGACAAGATCGTGGTGCTGAACAAGGGTTGCATCGAGCAAGTGGGTTCGCCGCTGGAGCTGTACCATCATCCGCGCAACCGCTTCGTCGCAGGGTTCATCGGCTCGCCGCAGATGAGTTTTCTGCCGGTGCAGGCCGCTGCCGTCAGTAGTGAGGGCGTGCAGGTGAGTCTGCCGGGAGGTGGGCGGCTGTTGGTGCCGATCAAGGGCGAGGACGTCACGGCGGGCGATTCGCTCACCCTGGGCCTGCGCCCCGAGCATCTGTCCGAACGCGGGCAGGGTGATGCGCAGATTCAGGTCAAGGCGCTGGTGGTCGAGCATCTGGGCGGCGAGACCTTCACCCACGCCGAAACCGTCGACGGCCATCAGTTGATGATCAAGGGCGACGGCCTGTCATCGGTCAAGGCAGGGCAGGCGTTGTCGGTCGGTGTGTCGGGTGTGTGTTGTCATCTGTTCGACGCGCAGGGCCAGGCGCTGGCGCATCGGCGGCATTTCACTGAACGGGCAGCGGGGGAGGCTCGGCAACCCCCTGACTCGGCCGCTTGAAAGCGCGCGGCAGTCCGACTTGCCGGCGGCGATATGGCTGTCTGGCTGACGCGTTGCTTTGCACTTCATCCAACATAGCTGAGCACCAAATGCGTACCGATGGGTCGCGCAAAGTTAAAATGCCACTATGCTGCTCTCCGCGAGCTATGCTTGCCTCGCTGTTGATCCTCGGCGTTTCGCACAACAATCCATAACCTGTCGACGACAACTTGCGTTGTTCCGACTCAACTGGCTGGCGCCTCAAGAGGCCCAGGCCGTGAGGCGGGTGCAGGATCGATCGGCCTCTAGCAAAAGGTTCGACGATGCGCCTCATTTCCCTTTCGATCGGCCTGATCGTGACGGTGTTCTCAGGCCCGCTACTGGCCGCCGATGCCACGCCTCAGCCCGAAGCGGTGGTCAGCAAGGCGCAGGTGCTGGAAGAAAAGGCCGCCGAAAAAAACGGCCCCACGCCTGCGGTCCCCAACACCGAAATCATCAGCAAGTCCGAAGCCCAGGCCGTGGACCCGGCGGGTGCGCAGCCGGTAGACGATGCGCTCGTCTGCCTGTCGCGAACCATCTACTGGGAAGCCAAAGGCGGTACCGATGCCGACATGGAAGGCGTGGCCGACGTGGTCCTCAACCGCTTGGGCCACGAAGGTTACCCGGATACGATCTGCGCGGTGGTCAAGCAGGGTTCGGAGAAGAAGGCCTGCCAGTTCTCGTGGTGGTGCGACGGGCGTTCGGATGAGGTCAAGGAAGATGATCGTTATGCGGCGTCCAAGGAAATCGCCCGCAAGGCACTGAACCAGCAACTCGCTGACCGCACCAAAGGGGCGATGTATTTCCACGACCGCAACGTCAGACCGGCATGGGCATCGGAGTACGTCAAGACCGGCGAGTCCGAGAAGTTTCTGTTCTACAAACCCAAGGATGGCAAGGCGAAGTAATGCGAAGGATTTGAGCCGGGCATCCTTCAACGCAATTGGGACAACCCGAACTTTCGCGGCAGACAAACAACCTGTAGGAGCAGTCGGAGGTTACGACGGTCTGGGCCGCATCCGGACGAATGCGGTGTGTCAGGCAGCCCATCTCTGTCCAATCCACCGCATTCGCCACAGTCGCACAGCTCCTGAAGCTCCCACAGGGATCTGTGATGGCTCGGCTACTGCTGCACCCCAAACATCGCCGTCCAGTAAATCCCGGCATCGCTCTTCGGGTCCACGGCGTACGATGCGCCCAGTTCGCGGAACGTGGGGTTCATCAGGTTGGCGCAGTGCCCGGGGCTCGCGAGCCAGCCTTCGACAACCTTGCGCGCGCTGTCCTGGCCGGCGGCAATGTTCTCGCCGATGGCCTGGCCGATGTAACCGGCCAGCTCCGCGCGGTCCCCCGGCGTTCCGCCATTGCGGCCCTTGTGGTCGAAATAATTGTTGTTGGCCATGGAGCGCGTGTGACCTTCGGCGGCGGTGGCCAGGTTGTCGTTCCAGGTCAGCGGCGAAGCCGGCGCATACGGTTGGCCGCCACACTGATGGGGCACGCTGCGGGCGGCATTGATCAGCCCGAGCATCTTCTGGCCCTCGGCCTGAGAGTTGCCCAGGCCACCGGCCAGCAGCGGACGCGCCAGTACGATGCGCCAGTCACGGTCGGCGCGACTCACGCCTACGTCGATGAACTGCGGATTGAGCACCACTTGGCAAAAGCTTTCCTGAATGGCCTTCATCGCCGACTGCGCATCCCGCGGACCGGACAGGCTGATGGCCTGCACCGAGACCATCGGGTAGGACGCCCGGGCCAGCATCGGTTGCAGGTCCACGGCACCACTGGCGGGCAGGTTCAGGCGAGGGTCGGTGTTGAGCGGCGGGAGTTCCTGGGACACCACGTTGGCGCAAGGCTGTGCCTCGCTGCGGTAGGTATTAATCGACTGGATCAACTGCGTTTCTTCGCTGGCCAGCGCCGTCCCGGTCGCCATCAGCAACCACGACATCGTGGCCAGGCGAGTGAATGATGTGAAGCGCATGAAGATCTCCCTTGAACTGACTGCGGCCATGATGCGCGATTTTGCCTGGATCGAAATAGTCTGAGCCGAAGAATCGCTGGAGGTTGCAGTGCGATCGCAGCTTTTTGCAATGACTGTCCGGAAAAAACAGGCTGACGAGGCGGGCCGGTGAATAACCGGGCACTACTCTATAAGCCGCTTGCACGACGCCCACATCAACGCTGGATCGTTCGCTCATTGCACCCTTTAATAAGAATCGTTACTATCCGCGCCTTCCTGTCTATTACCCCGTTCCCACCCCATGTCGCTCAAGCTGCCACGAAGCAAAGGCTTTCTTGACCATTACGAAGAGCTCGTGGGCACCTGGACCCGTCGTCTGAAAAACCGTCATCAGGCCGAAGACCTGACCCATGATGCGTTCGTGCGGGTGCTGGAGTCGCAGGGGGAGGCGAGTGTCGAGCAGCCGCGGGCCTACTTGCACCAGACCGCGCGCAATATTGCGGTGGACACCTGGCGCCGTGAGGATCGCCGTGTCGAACTCGAATCGGCATCCATCGCCACAGACTCGGCCAGCCACGCAGGGGACCCGGAGGCGTTCATGCATGCCGTCCAACTGGCAGACTCCATCGAGCAGGCCTTGGCTGAGCTTCCGCTCAATTGCCGCAAAGTGTTCGTCTGGCAGAAGCTCGAAGGGCTGACGCAGCTGGAGATTGCCGAGCGTCTCGGGTTGAGCAAGAACATGGTGGAAAAGTATATGATTCGCACGCTTCGTCATTTGCGCGACCGACTGGATGCCTCGGCGCCATGACGCATCGTCACCGGGAACTGGCCCGCCCTTCATCTGTTCAGGAATTTTCATGACGACGGACCGTGAATGCCCCTGCGGCGCCGAGGCCGTACGCGATCAGGCGGCCTTGTGGTTCGCCCGCTCGCGCGATGGCGACCTGTCTGCGTTGGCGCGCGCAAGCTTTGAAGCTTGGCTTGCCGAACATGACCAGCATGCCCACGAATTTCGCCTGTTGCAAAACCTCTGGGGCGCCGCCGACCTGTTGCCCAAGGCACGCCTCGAAGCGCTGTGCCAGCCGGATGCGCCGACGCCATTGCGCGCAGCCCCTTCGATCAAACGTCGCACCTTCGCGCGCTATGCCGTGGCCGCAAGCCTGGTGGCGATGGTCGTCGGCAGCGGGTTGTATTTCGGTCTGGACCGCGAACCCGACTACAGCGCCGAATTCGCCACCGTGCTGGGCGAGCGGCGTCAGGTTGCATTACCGGATGGCTCGGTGCTGGACCTCAATGGCCGCACGCGCCTGAAGGTGCATTTCTTCAGCGCCACCCGCCAGGTCGAACTGACCGAGGGCGAGGCGATGTTCAGCGTCGAGCACGACAGCTCAAGGCCGTTCGTGGTGCAGACCGGCAACGGTTCGGTGACCGTCACCGGTACCCGTTTCGATGTACGCCGCGACCCCACGCGCACTTTAGTGGCGGTGGAGTCCGGCACGGTCAATGTCAAGGGCCAGGCGGACGAGCAGGGCAACAGGGTCACGCTGACGGCGGGGCTGGGGTCGAGCATCGACGTCAGCGGCAAAGTCACCCCGGCCTTGGCGGTCAATACCGCGGCGATCACGGCGTGGCGCGGTGGCAAACTGGTGTTTAACGACGCCTCCTTGCGTGATGTGGCGCTGGAAGTGTCCCGTTATCGCGAAAAACCGCTGCGGGTCGCCGAAGGAAAAACCGCCAATCTGCGCCTGACCAGCGTGTTCAAATCCGACGACACGGACGCTCTGCTTCGGGCCTTGCCGAGCATCCTGCCGGTGGCGGTGCGCACGCTGGCCGACGGCAGCCAGGAAATATTTTCAAAATAGATTCAGGTTTTTTTTCCGTCCTTCGTCTTCTTGTCCAACTGCGATTGCTTAGCATTCAAAACAACGCAGATGAGCTCCACACTCTGGAACCTTCAGGACAAGACCCGACGTGAAAAACAATAGACACAACGCGCTGCAACTGGCTGTCAGTCGTTCCCTGCCTGCGCCCCAGGCTTCCCGCTGGTTGCCCTGGGCGCTGGCCATCGCCGTCAGTGCCGGTGCCAGTCACAGCTACGCCGAGGGCGCGCCGACCGCCATCCACATTCAGGCTCAGGCTCTGGGCGCCGCGTTGAGTCAACTGGGTCAGCAGACCTCCCTGCAATTGTTCTTCAGCCCCGATCTGGTCGCCGGCAAACAGGCCCCGGCAGTGGACGGCAACCTGTCGCCCGAGCAGGCGCTGCGTTCGCTGCTCAAGGGCAGCGGCCTGGATTATGAAATGTCCGCCGACACCGTGGTGCTCAAGCCTGCGGGCGATAGCGCGTCAGCGACCCCCGGCAGCATGGAAATCGCGCCGATGGAAGTGAAAGTGGTCGGCGACTGGCTCGGTGATGCCGATCAGGCCGTGGTGCAGAACCACCCCGGCGCACGGACCGTGGTGCGGCGTCAGGCCATGGTCGAGCAGGGCGCGCAGAACGTCGGCGATGTGCTGCGGCGTATTCCGGGCGTGCAGGTGCAGGAGTCCAACGGCACTGGCGGCAGCGACATTTCGCTTAACGTCGGCGTGCGCGGCCTGACCTCGCGCCTGTCGCCACGCTCCACCGTGCTGATCGATGGCGTGCCTGCGGCCTTCGCTCCGTATGGCCAGCCGCAACTGTCGATGGCGCCGATCTCCTCGGGCAACCTGGACAGCATCGACGTCGTGCGCGGCGCCGGCTCCGTGCGCTACGGGCCGCAGAACGTCGGCGGTGTGATCAACTTCGTGACCCGCGCGATCCCGGAAAAACTCAGCGGCGACCTCAGCAGCACCCTCGAAACCAGCCGTCATGGCGGCTACAAAAACCTGGAGACGATGTTCATTGGCGGCACTGCAGATAACGGTCTGGGCGCGGCGCTGCTTTACTCCACCGTCAATGGCAGCGGTTACCGCGCAAGCAATAACGACAACGACATCGACGACGTGCTGCTCAAGACCCACTGGGCGCTGACCGACGAAGACGATCTGTCGGTGAACTTCCATTACTACGACGCCACCGCCGACATGCCCGGCGGCCTGACCCAGAAGCAATTCGACGCCAACCCGTACCAGTCCGACCGCGACTACGACAACTTCACCGGCCGCCGCAAGGACGTGTCGATCAAGTACAAGCGCCAGATCGACGAGTCGACCCAGGCCGAAGTGCTGACCTACTACACCGACAGTTTCCGGGGCAGCAACATCGCCGCCCGGGATCAGAAAACCCTCGGCTCGTTCCCGCGCAGCTACCACACCTTTGGCATCGAGCCGCGGGTGTCCCACGTGCTGGACCTGGGGCCGACCACTCAGGAAGTCAGCGTCGGCGCGCGTTACCTCAAAGAAGCCATGCATGAGCAGGCCTCGCGTCTGGGCCTGGTCAACAACACGCCAGTGGTCATTCCAGGCTCCGACGGCCATGTGTATCAGGACCGCACGGGCGGCACCGAGGCCACGGCGTTCTATATCGACGACAAGATCGACGTGGGCAAGTGGACTATCACCCCGGGCATTCGCTTCGAGCGCATCAGCACCGACTGGCACGAGCGCCCGGTGCTCGGCACCAACGGCGTACGGGTGCAGGAGAAGGACCGCAGCGTCAACAACAACGAGCCGCTGCCGGCGCTGAGTGTGATGTATCACCTGTCGGATGAGTGGAAACTGTTCGCCAACTACGAGACTTCGTTTGGCAGCCTGCAGTACTTCCAGGTGGCTCAGGGCGGGATCGGCAATGACACCGCCAACGGCCTGCAACCGGAAAAGGCCAAGACCTATGAGCTGGGTACGCGCTATGACAATGGCACCTGGGGCGGCGAGCTGACAGCGTTCTTCATCGACTTCGATGACGAGCTGCAATACATCAGCAACGACGTCGGCTGGACCAACCTCGGCGCGACCAAGCACCAAGGCATCGAGGCCTCGGCGCATTACGACCTCAGCGCTGTGGATGCACGCCTGGCCGGCCTGACCGCCAACGCCGGTTTCACCTACACCCGCGCCACCTATGAAGGCGACATCCCAGGCTTCAAAGGTCGCGACCTGCCGTTCTACTCACGCCAGGTGGCCACCGTCGGCCTGCGTTATGAAGTCGATCGCTGGACCTACAACATCGACGGCTTTGCTCAGTCCAGACAACGCGCGCCAGGCACCGGCACCAATGCCGACGGCAGTTTCAACGGCAACTACATCACCGAGCCTTCGGCTGACGGCCAGTACGGCAACATTCCCGGCTACGTCACCTGGAACTTGCGCGGCGCCTATGACTTCGGCAAGCAGCTTTCCAACCTGAAGCTTGGCGCCGGGGTGAAGAACGTCTTCGATCACCAGTATTTCACCCGATCGAGCGACAACAACTCGGGGATTTACCTGGGGCAGCCAAGGACGTTCTTTGTGCAGGCCAGCGTCGGGTTTTGAGGGTGAAGTCGGCACGCATGACCTGAAGAAGAGCGCCTTTGCTGTGGGAGCGAGTTCATTCGCGATGCGGTGCTACAGCCAACGAAAGGGTTGGCATGTGCCGGCCTCTCGCGAATGAGTTCGCTCCCATAGAGAGACCGGGTCAGGGCAGCAGCAAGCCGTGTTCCATTGCGTACTTCACCAGCCCCGCGGGCTTGTCGACCTTGAGCTTGCGGCGAATGCTCAGGCGGTGGGTTTCCACGGTGCGCACGCTGATGGCCAGGTCCCGGGCGATGGTCTTGTTGTCCAGCCCCTTGGCCAGCCCCACCAGCACCTGAACCTCGCGAGGGGTGAGCTCGTTTTCGTCGGTCTTCTTGGACACCAGCCTGAGGGTGACTTCGGCGCTGTAGAAGGTGCCGCCGGTGGCGATGGCCTCGATGGCTGCGACGATCTCTCGCGACGGCGCGTTCTTCAGCACGTAGCCGCTGGCGCCGGCGCGGATCGAGGTGGCGACGTATTCCTGGTTGTCGTACATGCTCAGGATCAGAATCTTGATCGCCGGGCAGCGCTGGCGGATCAACGGGGTCAGCTCCAGACCGTTCATGTCCTGCAGGCCGATGTCCACCAGCAGGATGTCCGGCTTGAGCTCTTCGCACATCGTCAGCGCCTGCGCGGCGTTCTCGGCTTCGCCCACTACCTCGAACAGCGGCCGGGTCGAAAGCAGGGCGCGCACGCCGTCGCGAACCAGGGAATGGTCGTCGACCAGGGCGATACGGATGGTCGGGCTGGCACTCATGATCGGGGGCGGGTTCCTGTCTGGGTGGGATCAATCATGCGGCGACACTGACCGGCATGATCACGCTCAGCTCGCTGTGTCCCGGCGCGGAATACAGGTTGAGCTGGCCATGGAAGTGCTCGACGCGTTCGCGAATATTACGCAAGCCGATGCCGCCCTGTATCTCCTGCAAGTGCGCGACATCGACGCGAAAGCCGACGCCGTCGTCGCGCACGGTCATTTGCACCTGCTTCTTCGTGCCTTGCAGGTCGATGTAGACGTTCTGCGCATGGGCGTGGCGCTCGATGTTGGTCAGCGCTTCCTGGAGAATGCGGAACAACGCCACCGGCGCGCCTTCGGCCAGTTTCAGGTTGCCCAGGTTGTGGGTGTAATGCAGGGTCAGGCCGGTCTGTTGTTCGAATTCGGCGACCAGTTGCGTGACCGCAGCAGCCAGGCCCAGGGTGTCGAGCAGGGAAGGGCGCAGGTCGTGGGAAATGGTGCGGATCTCGCCAATCGCATCGCCCAGGCGTTCCGTGCCCTGACGCAGGGTATCGAGCCCTTTTTGGTCGTTGCCCTCCAGTTGCAGGCCGGCCAGCTCGAACTGGAACTTGATCGACACCAGCACCTGACTGATGCCGTCGTGCAGCTCGCGGGACAGCCTTGAGCGCTCTTCTTCCTGCAGGTTCATGATGCGCTGGTTGAGCATCTGCAGTTTGCGGTCGGCTAGGCGGTGCTCGCTGGCGTTGAGGGTCAGGCCGCAGACGAACACCAGCAAAACGGCGATCAGGGCGACGGCGCCGATGTCGAGCATGGTCGCATAAATGCCGCGGGCGACTTCCTGACGCGCTTGTTGCGTGGCGCGCTCGACGTCTTCCAGATAAATGCCGGTGCCGAGCATCCAGCCCCAGCGCTTGAGCATGACCACATGAGCCAGTTTGTCGGTGACCTGGCCGGTGGAGGGTTTTTCCCAGGCGTAATGCTGAAAACCATCGCCCGACTCTGCGCTTTGCAGCAAGGCGCGGATCACCAACAGGCCCTTCGGGTCGGTCATGTTCCACAGATCCTTGCCCACCAGCGCCGCCTGACGCGGGTGCATCAGGTTGCGGCCGTTCTGGTCGTAGACGAAGAAATAGCCGTCGATGCCGAAGCTCAGCTTGGCCAGTTCTTCGAGCACTTGTTGTTTGGTCTGCTCGTCATCGCGCCCGCTGTCGTAAATCGGGGCGAGGGCGCTCATGGCCATTTCGACGTAGTTTTTAAGTTCGGCGCGCTTGCTGGCCAGGATGCTGTCTTCGATCAACTGCGCCTGCTGCTCGCCCAGACGCTGGTTCTGCACGATGACCAGCGCGCAAATCACCGAGACCGCGAGGATCAACGGCAGAATGCCCAGAGCGACGATCTTGTGTTTGAGCTGCATGGCGTGGGATGTCCGGCGGGAGCGGGTTTGTCATGGGCGGTATTAGACACGCAATGACTCACGCTGGACACCTGTGGGAGTGAGCTTGCTCACGAAATCCCTTGTTTCATCCTTTGAAAATCTTCTGACTGTACCGGCCTCTTCGTGAGCAAGCTCACTCCCACAGGGATCAGCAGTCGCCGAATGCATCTGCGTAGAACTACGCAGGTGCGACCGTAGTAATACGAATTTCTCTTGCTGACAACAGCGCGGATAGTGGCGACGCTCCGTTATCCCGGACCGAACAATAACAATTACGCCGCAGCCATGAGCTCTGGCAGGAGACCCACAAATGACCCGACTGACCAAACATCTGGGTTGGTTCGCCGTCGCGGCCCTCGGGGCATGCGCCCTGGGTGTCGTCGCGCTGCGCCGCGGTGAAGCCATCAACGCACTCTGGATCGTCGTCGCTGCCGTCGCCATCTACCTGGTTGCGTACCGCTACTACAGCCTGTTCATCGCCAATCACGTCATGCAACTCGATCCGACCCGGGCCACGCCTGCGGTGATCAACAATGACGGCCTGGACTACGTCCCCACCAACAAACACATCCTCTTCGGTCACCACTTTGCCGCCATTGCCGGCGCAGGCCCGCTGGTCGGCCCTGTGCTCGCCGCGCAAATGGGTTACCTGCCCGGCACCCTCTGGCTGATCGCCGGTGTGGTTCTGGCCGGTGCCGTTCAGGACTTCATGATCCTGTTCCTGTCGACCCGCCGTAACGGCCGTTCGCTGGGCGACATGGTCCGTGAGGAAATGGGCCGCGTACCGGGCACCATCGCCTTGTTCGGCTGCTTTTTGATCATGATCATCATCCTCGCGGTCCTGGCGCTGATCGTGGTCAAAGCCCTGGCCGAAAGCCCATGGGGCATGTTCACCGTGCTAGCGACCATTCCGATCGCGATGTTCATGGGCGTGTACATGCGCTACATCCGTCCGGGCCGCATTGGCGAGATCTCCATCATCGGCGTGGTGCTGTTGCTGCTGTCGATCTGGGCCGGTGGTCAAGTGGCTGCCAGCCCTGAGTGGGCCCATGTTTTCACCTTCACTGGCGTGCAGATCACCTGGATGCTGGTGGGCTACGGTTTCGTCGCGGCCATGCTGCCGGTCTGGCTGCTGCTGGCGCCGCGTGACTACCTGTCGACCTTCCTGAAGATCGGCACCATCGTCGCCCTGGCGATTGGCATTCTGATTCTGGCGCCTGAGCTGAAAATGCCGGCCCTGACCCAGTTCACCGACGGCACGGGCCCTGTCTGGAAGGGCGCGCTGTTCCCGTTCCTGTTCATCACCATTGCCTGTGGCGCTGTATCGGGCTTCCACTCGCTGATCGCTTCGGGCACCACGCCAAAACTGCTGGATAACGAGAAGAACGCGCGTTACATCGGTTACGGCGGCATGCTGATGGAATCCTTCGTGGCGATCATGGCCATGGTCGCAGCTTCGGTCATTGACCCGGGCGTGTACTTCGCTATGAACAGCCCGGCAGCTGTGGTCGGCGGCGATGTCGTGGCCGTGGCCCAGACCATCACCAGCTGGGGTTTCACCATCAGCCCTGACACCCTGGTCGCCACCGCCAAAGACATCGGCGAGAACACCATTCTGGCCCGTGCCGGTGGTGCGCCGACCCTGGCCGTGGGTATTGCGCAGATCCTGCACCAGGTGCTGCCAGGCCAGAACACCATGGCGTTCTGGTACCACTTCGCGATCCTGTTCGAAGCGCTGTTCATCCTGACGGCCGTTGACGCCGGTACTCGCGCCGGTCGCTTCATGCTGCAGGACCTGCTCGGCAGCTTCGTGCCCGCCCTGAAACGCACCGAGTCCTGGACCGCCAACGCCATCGGCACCGGTGGTTGCGTGGCGCTGTGGGGTTACCTGCTGTACCAGGGCGTGATCGACCCACTGGGTGGCATCAACACCCTGTGGCCACTGTTCGGCATCTCTAACCAGATGCTGGCGGGTATCGCGCTGATGCTGGCGACGGTCGTGCTGATCAAAATGAAACGTCAGCAGTACGCCTGGGTGACGATTCTGCCAGCCTCTTGGCTACTGATCTGCACCGTGACGGCGGGCTTCATCAAGCTGTTCGACCCAAGCCCTGCGGTGGGCTTCCTGGCCCTGGCCAAGAAATACAGCGCAGCCGCTGAAGCCGGTCAGATCATCGCCCCGGCGAAGACCGCCGATCAGATGCAGCACGTGATCTTCAACGCGTACACCAACGCAGCGCTGACCACACTGTTCCTGTTCGTGGTGCTGAGCATTCTGTTCTATGCGGTGAAAGTGGGCCGTGCGGCATGGGTCAAGACGGAGCGCAGCGACAAGGAAGCGCCGTTCCAGGCGATGCCGGAAGCGCGCTGATGTTCAATGACCTGAGTCGCCTCGGCAAATACCTCGGGCAGGCCGCCCGCCTGATGGTGGGCATGCCTGACTACGACACCTATGTCGAGCACATGCAAAAGACTCACCCCGAGCAGCCGGTGATGTCCTATGAGGTGTTCTTCCGCGAACGCCAGGACGCGCGCTACGGGGGCAAGGCGGGGCCGAAATGCTGCTGACTCGCTGAGTAGCCCTTGAAAAAAAGCCCCTGATCTCGGTGAGGTCAGGGGCTTTTTTTTGAGGGGGCTCAGACGCTTCGGTTCTTCGCCTCGATCCATTGCGACATGTACTGCGTGCTCTTGTGCTGATGATGACGCAGCATGGCACCGGTGAAGTTGGCCGTGCGATGGGCCGTCAGATCGTCACGCACCTGCTCGATGCGATCGATCAGCGTCTTGCAGTGCGGTTCGAAGCGAAACCGCGCGTGCAACACCTGCCAGCCAGCCTGCTGCGCCTGTTGCCAGCGCGCCTGATCGCTGTACAGGCGCACGGCTTCGTCGGCCAGCGTCTGGGCGTCCTGGGCAATGGCGCCGGGGACTGCCAGCTCGCCGAACATGGCTTCGGCGCCGATGGGGGTGGTCACCGTGGGCGTGCCGCATATCATCGCGTCGATTACCTTGCCCTTGATGCCCGCGCCAAAGCGGATCGGCGCCAGCGACACCCGCGCTGCGGACATCACTTCAAGTGCATCTTCGGCCCAGTTCATGATGTGGAAACCCTGCGCCGGGTTGTGCAGCGCCGCGGCCTTGGGCGGGGTATAGGCCCCGTAGATGTGCACCTGCGCGCTCGGCAGTTGCTGGCGAATCAACGGCCAGATGGCGTTTTTCAGCCACAGCACCGCATCCCAGTTCGGCGCGTGGCGGAAGTTGCCGATGGTCAGGAAATGCGCACGCGCTGCGAAGCCCGGGGCTTGATCAGGAACGTCGCGAACCAGCAGCGGCGCCCAGTGCAGGATCGAGGCAGGCAGGCCGAACTGCTCCGTCAGCAGCTCGATCTCCATGTCCGAAACCATCAGGCTCAGGTCGCTGCGGTAGATCGCGGCGATCTCGCGCTGGGCGATGTCGGTAGTCGCCATGTGCGAGAAGAGTTCATCCCGGCTCATGTCGAAATAGCCGTTCAACTCGCCGTCGGGCTGGCCCTTGAGCAGGTCCTTGACCCGTTGGTGTCGGGTGTGACGCATGCTTTGCAGGTCGGAAGTTTCCAGCACGCGCACGGCGTTGGGCGCGTGTTTCTCAACCCGCCAGCCGAACTGCTCTTCCATCAGGTACTGATCGAACAGCACGACATCAGGCTGCAGGTCCGCCACGAAGGTGTCGAAACGGCTGCTGTTCAGCTCGATGGCCACCTCGGTGATGCCCATGGCCGTAAGGTCAGCCTTGTGCTCGCCTTCACTGGCGGCACTGGCGAACGTGATCTGCCAACCCTGGGCAAGAAAGCAGTCGATCAGTTGCATGACGTGGCCGCTGGCAGCCGAGGAGCGCGGCTCCGGCCACACATAGCCGATGATCAGGACGTGGGTGTGGCGCGGGGCCGCTGGGGAATGTTCAGTTGCCAAGGATGCTCTTCACTTTGTCGCGCAGTTGATCGATGGAGAACGGTTTGCCGATCAGGTGCATGCCCGTCGGCACCTCGATGTTCTCGGCGTAGCCGCTGGCGAACAGGATCGGCAGGCTCGGTCGCAGGATCGCGACTTTTTTCGCCAACTGCGTGCCGTCCATATCCGGCAAACCCTTGTCAGTCATCATCAAGTCGATGGTTTGGTCTTCCTGCTGCACAAACGCCAGCGCCTCGCCGCCGTCTGCCGCTTCGAGCACCTGGTACTCAAGCTCTTCGAGTACATCGACGATCAGCATGCGGACGATGCTGTCATCTTCAACCACCAGAATCGTGCTGGTTGGGTCGGACATGAAAAATTCCTTCAAATGGCGTGAACCGGACCGGGCGGATTCAGCCCGATCTGCTAAACAACTAAACCAGCGATTGTGACAACTTCCAGACGCCAAAAACACAATTCATTTGAGTTTGATGGCTTTAGGGAATCACTCAATCGTATAGTACGCGCAGTTTTGCCCTTTAACTAAAGTCTGAAAAATCAGTCTTGTGTGTCAAAAGCGGGAGTTTTTTGCCAAAAATTGCGGCAGACTCCGTCGTTTAGCCGAATTTGCCCTGGACCCTTGCGATGATCCAAACCTCTGCAGTCGATGAGCAACGTTTCCGCAAACTGTTGAGCCGTAACGTCAGCCTACCCTTGGCGGTCGGGGTCCTCAGCGCCGCCTTCTTCGTCATTCTCATCAGCTATCTGCTGTCGGCGATCCAGTGGGTCGAGCACACCGACCGGGTGATCAACAACATCAACCGCTCGCTGAAACTCACCGTGGACATGGAAACCGGCATGCGCGGCTTCCTGTTGACGGGGGACGAGCGCTTCCTGGACCCCTACGAGGTGGCCAAACCGAGCATCATCGCCGAGCTCAAGGGGCTTGAGGACCTCGTAGCGGATAACCCGGAGCAGGTTGACCGCTTCAAGCGTCTGGCCGCGATGCAGGATTCCTGGAATCAGTTCGCCCAGGAGATGATCACGCTGCGTCGCAACAATGGTGACTACGCAACGCCGATCCAGAACCGTCGGGGCAAGCGCCTGACCGACGAGATTCGCGATCAGTATGATCAGGCAGCGAACATCGAACATCAGCTGCGCCTGACCCGCAGCACCGACGTCACTCACACCACCGTTGTCTCGGTTTCGCTGTACATCGCCTTCATTCTGATTGTCAGCGGCATCCTGGCCTGGGTGGGACGTCGCGACATGACCGCGTTGTCCGACACCTACGCCGCCAACCTCAAGGCCCAGCAGGAAGATGCCGAGCGCCTGGCCCATGTCGCTTGGCTGCGCAACGGTCAGAGCGAACTGGCCGAGCAGGTCATCGGGCAACTGACCTTGAACCTGCTGGGGCGCAACGTGCTGCAGTTCTTCGCTCAGTATTTGGGCGCGCCGGTTGCCGCCGCGTATGTGCGTCAGGAGCACGGCGGTCTGGTGCGCGTGGCTTCCTACGGGTTCTCCCGTCAGCAGGAGTTGCAGGATCAGTCGATCTTCGCCGGCGAAGGCGTGGTGGGCAAAGCCGCCGAGCAGGCCAGAATCATCACCCTGGACGACGTGCCCCAGGATTACTTCAAAGTCACCTCGGGGCTGGGAGACGGCTCGCCGCGTAACGTGGTGGTGGTGCCGACCACCAACGACGATCAGGTCAACGGCGTGATCGAACTGGGCTTTTTGCGTGAACTGACCACGCGTGACATCGAGTTCCTCGAACTGGTGGCCGATAATGTCGGCACTTCCATCGAAGCGGCACGCTATCGTCAGCGCCTGCAGGAAGTGCTGGCCGAGACCCAGCAACTCAATGAAGAGTTGCAAGTGCAACAGGAAGAGCTGCGCACCGCCAACGAGGAACTGGAAGAGCAGTCCCGGATTCTCAAGGAATCCCAGGCACACCTGGAGACCCAGCAAGCCGAGCTTGAGCAAACCAACGAGCAGTTGGCCGAGCAAGGCAAAGCGCTGGCAGAGCAGCGCGATGCGCTGGACCGCAACAACGAAGAACTGAGCGTGGCGCAAGTCGAACTGGAGGCACGCGCGGACGAGCTGCAGCGGTCGAGCAAGTACAAGTCCGAATTCCTCGCGAACATGTCGCACGAGCTGCGCACGCCGCTGAACAGTTCGTTGATCCTTGCCAAGCTGCTGGCGGAGAACCCGCAAGAGAACCTCACCGAAGAGCAGGTCAAGTTTGCCGAATCGATTTATTCGGCGGGCAACGACCTGCTGAACCTGATCAACGACATTCTCGACATTTCCAAGGTCGAGGCGGGCAAGCTGGACATGCGTCCGGAAAACGCCAGCGTCAGCCGTCTGGTCGATAGCCTGCGCATGACGTTTGAGCCGCTGGCCGCTGACAAGCAATTGCAGTTCTCGGTGGAAGTGCAGCCAGGCGCGCCGGTTTCGCTTTACACCGATCGTCAACGTCTGGAGCAGATCCTCAAGAACCTGCTGTCCAACGCCGTCAAGTTCACCGAAGCGGGCGCGGTCAGCCTGACCGTGTCGCGTCAGCCGGGCGAGGGCATCGCCTTTACCGTGCGCGACTCCGGTATTGGCATCGCCGAAGACCAGCAGGAAAGCATTTTCGAAGCCTTCCGACAGGCCGACGGGACCACCAACCGCCGCTACGGCGGCACGGGCCTGGGCTTGTCGATTTCCCGTGACCTGGCCAAGCTGCTGGGCGGTTCGATTTCGGTCACCAGCGCGCCTGGACAAGGCAGTATCTTCACCCTGGTGCTGCCTGAGGAGTATGTGGAGCATTCACTGAGCCACGATGTCGAGCCGCCGCCAGCCGCCGTTCAGTCGGCACCCAAGCCGGCGCCGGTTGCCCCGGCTCCGGTCCCTGTGCCGGTCAGCCAACCTATCCCCCAGTTTGCCGATGACCGCGACAAGGCCCCGTTTAACAATCGCTGCATTCTGGTGATCGAGGATGAGGTGCGTTTTGCCCACATTCTTTACGACCTGGCGCACGAGCTCGGATACAACTGCCTTGTCGCGCATGGCGCAGACGAAGGCTTTGATCTGGCGTCGAGCTTCTTGCCGGATGCCATTCTTCTGGACATGCGTCTGCCGGATCATTCCGGTCTAACCGTGTTGCAGCGCCTGAAAGAGATGCCGAGCACCCGGCACATTCCCGTGCATGTGATCTCCGTCGAGGACCGCCAGGAAGCGGCGTTGCAGATGGGCGCCATCGGCTATGCGGTCAAGCCGACTACACGCGAAGAACTCAAGGACGTGTTCGCGCGCCTGGAGGCCAAGCTGACCCAGAAGGTCAAACGCGTGCTGCTGGTCGAGGACGATGCGTTGCAGCGCGACAGCATCGCCCGCCTGATCGGCGACGACGACATCGAGATCACGGCAGTGGGGTTCGCCCAGGACGCACTGGAGTTGCTGCGCGACAATGCTTATGACTGCATGATCATCGACCTGAAACTGCCCGACATGCTAGGCAATGACCTGCTTAAACGCATGTCCACCGACGAAATCTGTGCGTTCCCGCCCGTCATCGTCTACACCGGCCGCAACCTGACTCGAGATGAAGAAGCGGAGCTGCTCAAATACTCGCGCACGATCATCATCAAGGGCGCGCGCTCGCCGGAACGTCTGCTCGACGAAGTCACCCTGTTCCTGCACAAGGTCGAATCGCAACTCTCGACTGAACGGCAGAAGATGCTCAAGACGGCGCGCAGCCGTGACCGCGTGTTCGAGGGGCGCAAGATCCTCGTGGTGGACGACGACGTGCGCAACATCTTCGCCCTCACCAGCGCGCTGGAACACAAGGGCGCCATCGTCGAAGTCGGGCGCAACGGCCTGGAGGCCATCGACAAGCTCAACACCGTCGAGGACATCGATCTGGTGCTGATGGACGTGATGATGCCGGAGATGGACGGTTTCGAAGCCACCGCGCAGATCCGCAAGGACCCCCGCTGGCGCAAGCTGCCGATCATCGCCGTGACCGCCAAGGCCATGAAGGACGATCAGGAACGCTGCCTGCAGGCCGGCTCCAATGACTACCTGGCCAAACCCATCGACCTGGATCGGCTGTTCTCGCTGATTCGCGTGTGGTTACCAAAAATGGAACGTATCTGAATGGATCGGATCAATTGACCACGCCCGCAGAAAGACCAGGTTTTACCGATGGCCCATGAGCGAAACGCCGAGATCGAACTGCGTCTGCTGATCGAGGCGATTTACCTGAAATACAGCTATGACTTTCGCGATTACTCCGGCGCGTCGGTAAAACGACGCGTCGCCCATGCGTTGCGCCAATTCGAGTTGAAGACCATTTCCGCGCTGCAGGAACGGGTGTTGCACGACCCTTCGGCGTTCATGCAGTTGCTGCAATTCCTGACGATTCCGGTCAGCGAGATGTTTCGCGATCCCGCGCATTTTCTGGCGATTCGTCAGGAAGTGGTGCCGATTCTCAAGACCTACCCTTCGCTGAAAATCTGGATCGCCGGTTGCAGCACGGGAGAGGAGGTCTACTCGATGGCGATCATGCTGCGCGAGGAAGGATTGCTGGACCGCACCATTATCTACGCCACCGACATCAACCCCAGCTCGCTGGAAAAGGCCAAGCAAGGCATCTTTTCCATGGAAAGCGTGCGCGCCTACAACGAGAACTACCTCAAGGCCGGTGGCAAGCGGGTGTTTTCCGAGTACTACACGGCAGCCTACGATTACGCGATCTTCGACAAGACCCTGCGCGAGAACGTGACCTTCGCCGACCACAGCCTGGCCACCGACAGCGTATTTTCCGAAACGCACCTGATCTCCTGTCGCAATGTGCTGATCTACTTCAACAAGAAGCTACAGGATCGGGCGTTCGGGCTGTTTCATGAGTCCCTGTGTCATCGCGGTTTTCTGGTGCTGGGCAGCAAGGAAACCCTGGAGTTTTCCGGGTTCAAGGATCAGTTCGAGCCCTTGGTCAAACAAGAGCGGATCTATCGCAAATCATGAGAATGTCTTTTCCCGGCACTGATCCGGGTCTGCCCGCACTGCCCAGGGTCAACGCTATCGTCGTGGGCGCGTCGGCCGGTGGCGTGGAAGCGTTGCTGAAGATTTTCCGGCCGCTGCGCAAGGGCTTCAGGCTGCCGATCATTGCCGTTTTGCACCTGCCCGATGAGCGCCGCAGTCTGCTGGCCGACGTGTTCGCCTCGCATTTGGCGATTCCGGTCAAGGAGGCGGACGACAAGGAATCCATTGTGCCAGGCACGTTGTACTTCGCGGCGCCCGGGTATCACCTGTCCATCGAGGCGGACCGGACGTTGTCGTTCAGCCAGGAAGAGCGGGTTTTTCACTCGCGTCCCAGCGTCGACATCCTCTTCGAATCTGCCGCCGATGCCTACGATTCAAGGCTTGCTGGGGTGCTGTTGACTGGGGCCAACAACGATGGTGCCCAGGGAATGGCACGAATCAAGGAATACGGTGGTCTTACCGTGGTCCAGGACCCGGCCCAGGCGTTGGCACGCACCATGCCCGACGCAGCGCTGGCCCTGCATACACCGGACTTTCTCCTGCCTTTGCCCGACATCGGCTTACTGCTGATCGAGCTGGAACGAATTGCATGCTGAGTGAAATCAAAGCCAAGTTGCTGATCGTTGACGATCTGCCGGAAAACCTGCTGGCCCTCGAAGCGCTGATCAAGCGCGAGGACCGTCAGGTGTACAAGGCGCTGTCCGCCGATGAGGCGTTATCGCTGTTGCTCGAGCATGAGTTCGCCATGGCCATTCTCGACGTGCAGATGCCCGGCATGAACGGCTTCGAGCTGGCCGAGATGATGCGCGGCACCGAAAAGACCAAGAGCATTCCCATCGTTTTCGTCAGCGCCGCCGGGCGTGAACTGAACTACGCCTTCAAGGGCTACGAGAGCGGTGCGGTGGACTTCCTGCACAAGCCGCTGGACATCCATGCGGTCAAGAGCAAGGTCAACGTCTTCGTCGACCTGTATCGCCAACGCAAGGCGATGAAGCAGCAGGTCGAGGAACTGGAACGCAGCCGTCAGGAGCAGGAAGCGCTGCTGCGCGAACTGAAATCGACGCAGAACGAACTGGAACACGCGATCCGCATGCGCGATGACTTCATGTCCATCGTCTCGCACGAAGTGCGCACGCCGCTCAACGGGCTGATCCTGGAAACCCAACTGCGCAAGCTGCACCTGGCCAAGGACAACGCCTCGGCATTCACCCTGGACAAGCTCAAGGCGATGGTCGAGCGCGATGAGCGGCAGATCCAGAGCCTGATCCGCTTGATCGAAGACATGCTCGACGTCTCGCGCATCCGTACCGGCAAGTTGTCGATCCGCACCAGCCCCTTCGATCTGTCGGAGCTGGTGGTCAATCTGGTCGAGAGCTACGCCGCGCAGATCGCCGCCGCCGAAAGCGTGGTGTCGCTGCATGCCAGCACGCCGGTGATCGGTGTCTGGGACGAGTTCCGCATCGAGCAGGTGGTTGCTAACCTGTTGACCAACGCCTTGCGCTACGGCGCCCACAAACCCATCGAGGTGCGGGTGTACAGCCAGGGCAATGAGGCGCGGGTCGAGGTCAAGGATCAGGGCATTGGCATCAGTGCCGAGAACCAGAAACGTATCTTCCAGCAGTTCGAGCGGGTCTCGGCCAGTCACGCGATATCGGGGCTGGGCCTTGGGCTGTTTATTTCCGATCAGATCGTCGCGGCCCATGGCGGCACGATCTCGGTCGAAAGTGAAGAAGGCTGCGGATCGCTGTTCCGCGTCAGCCTCCCGCTTTAAGGGCGTTCTGGCTCCGTAGGCGCGGGCCAGAGCACCGTGTTTACCGTTGTTGACACCGGTGTTGAAGTGGCGACGACCGTCCGGGTAAATATCTGATTTTTCTGCGCAACCTCCAGAGCGGGCCATGGTCGTAATGGCAGCTATTTACAAGATTGAAGGCGTTCCAATGAGCTCTGATGCAGAAAATGTCGTGTTGATCGTCGAAGACGAGCCGCTGATCCTGATGCTGCTGTCCGACTATCTGTCGGGGGAGGGGTATCGCGTCTTGCAGGCCGAGAACGGCGAGCAGGCCTTCGAGATTCTAGCCACCAAGCCGCACCTTGATTTGATGATCACCGACTACCGCCTGCCGGGCGGAATTTCCGGGGTGATGATCGCCGAGCCCGCGGTCAAGCTGCGACCGGAGCTCAAGGTCATTTTCATCAGTGGCTACCCGGCGGAAATCATCGAGACCGGCAGCCCCATCGTCGGCAAGGTGCCGATTCTGTCCAAGCCATTCACCATGGACAGTTTGCAGTCGCAGATTCAAAGTTTGTTGAATTAAGCTTTTGATTCTGGCCGGAGGCCGCAGGAGTCAGCTTGCTGACGATCTGCTGCGAAGCAGCAGTAAGACCTGCGCACGCGGGATGCCTGATTCAACCAAGCGTCCGATTCTGCTGCCGCTTCCCTCCAGATCGCTGGGAAGCAAGCTACGGCCTCCGGCCAGAATCAAGAGCATGTGCGGTCTCTGGCCAGAATCAAAGGCGTGGCGCTTCGATCAACCTTCAATCATCTCCCGCACTTTGGTCGTCAGTTGATCGAACGCGAACGGCTTGGTGATCATCTGCATGCCGTCTTCCAGAAACCCTGCACGGGTGCCGGCATTTTCGGCGTAGCCGGTGATGAACAGCACCTTCAATTCCGGGCGCATCTGTCGACCGATATCGGCCAGCTGGCGCCCGTTCATGCCTGGCAGGCCGACGTCGCTGATCATCAAATCGATGCGCTGGCCTGATTCCAGAATCGGTACCGCGCCCACCGCATCACCTGCTTCCAGATAGCCGTAGCCCAGCTCGCTCAGCACCTGACTGACCAGTGCGCGCACGGCAGGGTCGTCCTCGACGATAAGGATGGTTTCGCCCTCCCGCGCTTCCAGTCCTTGCGCGTCGAGAAGGGTATCGTCGGCTTCCTTGTCACCGCGAAAACGCGGCAGGAACAATTGAACCGTCGTGCCATGACCCACCTGGCTTTCGATGGACACATGGCCGTGAGATTGCTTGGCAAAGCCGTAAATCATCGACAGCCCGAGCCCGGTGCCCTGGCCGATGGGCTTGGTGGTGAAGAACGGGTCGAAGGCGCGACTGATAACGTTCTCAGGCATGCCGGAACCGGTGTCCTTTACGCTGAGCACCACGTAGTCGCCGGGCAGCAGGTTTTCGTAGGCGTCGGTGAAATCCCGGTCGAGCTTGCGGTTGAACGTTTCTATCATCAGCATGCCGCCGTTAGGCATAGCGTCGCGAGCGTTGAGCACCAGGTTGAGCAGGGCGCTTTCCAGCTGGTTGGGGTCGGCCTCGGCGGTCCACAGCTCGGGATCCAGGCACATGTCCAGGGTCACGCTCTCATTGACGCTGCGGTGCAGCAGCTCGCCCATCGAGGTAACCAGCCCGTTCATCTCCACCGGTTTGGAATCCAGCGACTGACGCCGGGAGAACGCCAGCAGGCGATGGGTCAACGCCGCCGCGCGATTGGCCGAGGTGACCCCCAGATCGATCAGTCCGTCGAGGTCGTCCAGGCGGCCCTTGGCGATCCGCCGCTTGAGCAGTTCCAGACTGCCGATGATGCCGGTGAGCATGTTGTTGAAGTCGTGGGCGATGCCGCCGGTAAGCTGCCCGACGGCCTCCATCTTCTGGGACTGGCGCAGCACTTCTTCGTTGTGACGCAGCTGGGAGGTGCGTTCCTCGACCTGCTGCTCAAGGGTTTCGTTGAGGCGACGCAGCTGGGTTTCGGCCAGCTTGCGCTCGGTGATGTCGGTGGTGACCCCGGCCAGCAGACTGACCCGCCCGTTGCGCGCGCGAATGGCCCGGGCGCGCACGTCTACCCAGTGCAGCGACCCGTCGGCCCAGACGTTGCGAAATTCGGTGATGAAATCGCTGCCGGTGTCGAGGCTGAGTTGCAGCGCTGACTGCATGCCTGGCTGGTCGGCGGGAAATACCGCTTCCAGCCACTCGTGATACGTAAAGGGCGCGTGTTCGTCGCGCCCGAAATGCAATTTGGTGATGTCCGAACAATCCAGTTCCAGGTATTCGGCTTCCAGCTGCCAGGACCCCAGTCGTCCGGCCTTGAGCGCATGCTGAAGACGCTGCTCGCTTTCCACCAGATCTTCCATGCGGCTGCGCGCTTCGTATTGTCGTCGGCGCCCGCGCACAGCCGTGGTCACCAGGCTGACCAGGGTCGCCGGATGAAAGGGCCGTTCGAGAAAGGTCACGTTGCCAAGCATCTTGCCCAGACGCGCCGACGGATTCTGCTCCGGGCCGCCATGGTGGGTCAGCAACACGATCGGTAGATCAGACCACGCCGCCTGATTGCTCAACAAGCCCAGTAAAGGGTTGAGATCGACGCCGCGCAAGGCTTCGTCGGCGATGATGGCAAGGCCCGCGCCGGAGACCAGTTCTCGGCACATGCCGGCCAGATCGTGGGTGATGAGCGCCGGGAATCCTGCATCCTGCAGGATTCTCAAGGCGATCTGGCTGTCCCGACCCCGAGGGGCCAGGATGATGGCGCGTTCCGACAGTTGTCCCGGTGTACTCACGTTTCCTCGTCCTGCAGCAGCGGATTGCTCTCGCCATAATAGTGAGGCACGCCGCGCAGCACACCTTGAAACGCTTCCAGTGGTGCGCCGATTTTCAAGCCGGTGCCACTGATACGGTATTCGCGGATCGTCGATTCATGGGTTCCTGTGCGCTTTTTGATAATAGAGATGGCGCGACGGACTTTGCCTAGCGCTTCGAAATAACGCAACAAGATGACCGTGTCGGCGAGATAAGTGATGTCCACCGGTGCGCGCATATCGCCGACCAGACCATGTTGCGCGACGGTCATGAAGGTCGATGCGCCCTGACGGTTGAGGTACAGCAGCAGTTCATGCATATGCAGCACCAGCGCGTTCTCCTCCGGCATGGCGGCCTGATAACCGTTGAGGCTGTCGATGACCACGGTGCGTATGCCTTTCTCGTCGACACTGCGGCGCACCCGGTGGGAGAACTCGCCCGGTGACAGCTCGGCCGCATCCACTTGTTCGATCAACAGATTGCCGGTTCTTTGCAATGCGTCGAGGTCGATGCCGACCTTCTTCATGCGCTCGAACAACAGGCGTAACTCCTCGTCGAAAATGAACAGCCCGACTTTCTCGCCACGGGCTGCGGCAGCTGCAGCGAAGACCAGCGAGATCAGCGATTTGCCGGTGCCTGCGGGGCCCAGGATCAGGGTGCTGGAACCGCTGTCGATGCCGCCGCCCAGCAGAGCGTCGAGTGCGGGAATGTCGCTGCTCAGCTGATTGCTCTGATAGCCATTGCGGTGTTCGGCCGCGACCAAGCGCGGGAACACGTGGATGCCATCGGCCAGAATATTGAAGTCGTGATAACCGCCGCGGTATTTCTGCCCGCGATACTTGACCACCCGCAAGCGTCGGCGCTCGGCGCCATAGGAAGGCGTCAGCTCTTCGAGGCGAATCACCCCGTGAGCGACGCTGTGCACGGTCTTGTCCAGCGACTCGGTGGTGAGGTCGTCGAGCAGGATCACGGTGGTGTCATAGCGCGCAAAATAGTGCTTGATCGCCAGGATCTGCCGACGATAGCGCAGCGAGCTTTGCGCCAGCAGGCGAATCTCCGAGAGGCTGTCGATGACCACTCGCAGAGGCCGCACGCGCTCGACCACCTCGAAGATTTGCTTGGTGGCTTCGCCCAGCTCCAGGTCCGAGGAATACAGGAGGCTTTGTTGATGCTCGGCGTTGAGCAGGTCTTCGGGCGGCGTCAGTTCGAACACTTCGATGTGTTCCCCCAGCTCCCAGCCGTGGGAGCGGGCGCCATCGCGCAGTTCGCGCTCGGTCTCGGACAGGGTGATGTAAAGGCAGCGTTCGCCCGCCGCAGCGCCCGCCAGCAAAAACTGCAGGGCTACGGTGGTCTTGCCGGTTCCGGGTTCTCCTTCAAGAAGAAATACATGACTGCGCGAAAGACCACCCGCGAGGATGTCGTCCAGGCCCACGATGCCGGTTGCCGCTTTTGATGTAGTCAAGAATCGCCCTCTTGCGACCTGAAAAAAGAGTGGGGCGCCGGAATTGAACCGCCTGCCCAGGCAACGCAGAAACCGCATGATTGCGCTTCTGCGCTGCCAAGACTCTGGACCGTTGCCGCTGTCGGCGGTTCAGTTTATTTGCTGGCGCGATGATGTCGAATGTCCCGTTCCGACGGGCTGTGGTCCGGCAAATGGCGCAACCGTGGCCTGCGATTGAAACAGCGCCTTGGTATAGTCCGGCGTCATGGATTTCACCCCACCCAACGTCCTTCAAGGATCATCGCCGTGTCCGACTACAGCGCTTTCAAGGTCGAGCTGACCGACCATATCGCCCACGTGCAAATCAACCGTCCAGAGAAGATCAACGCCATGAATGCGGCGTTCTGGAGCGAGATCATCGACATCTTCCAGTGGATCGAAGACACCGACGAGGTGCGGGTGGTGGTGCTCAGCGGCGCAGGCAAGCATTTCTCCTCGGGCATCGACTTGATGTTGCTGGCCTCGGTGGCCAACGAGCTGGGCAAGGACGTGGGCCGCAATGCACGCCTGCTGCGCCGCAAGATCCTGCAGATGCAGGAATCATTCAGTGTCGTCGATCGTTGCAGCAAGCCGGTGCTGGCGGCCGTGCAGGGCTACTGCATCGGCGGCGCCATCGACCTGATCAGCGCCTGCGACATGCGCTATGCCGCCGATGACGCGCTGTTCTCCATTCGCGAGATCGACATGGGCATGGCCGCCGATGTTGGCACCCTGCAGCGCCTGCCGCGCCTGATCAGCGACGGTATGATGCGCGAAATGGCCTACACCGGGCGCAACGTCCAAGCCGACGAAGCGCTGCGCATCGGCCTGGTCAACCGCACCTTCGCCGATCTTGAGCAGCTGCTTGAAGGCGTGTTCGCCATTGCCAGGGAAATCGCCAGCAAATCCCCGATTGCCATCAGCGGCAGCAAGCGCATGATCGGCTACATGCGCGATCACAGCGTCGATGACGGCCTCGAATACGTTGCCACGTGGAACGCTGCCATGTTGCAATCGGCGGACCTGAAGCTGGCGATGGTCGCCCACATGGGCAAGCAAAAGCCGGTTTTCGATAACTGACCGTGATACTGAACAGGCAAGCGCTTGTCGTCGCTGGTCCCTGAAACCGGGGCGGGGCGGCCCAGGCCGCTCACCAGAGGAGTGCTTTCATGACGCGCCCCAGGCGTTGGACCACCGCCGTGCTCGACCCCCAGACCGCCGGCGGGCTGGCCGTGGTTCACAGTGATCAGGGATTTCTGCTGGACGACAACGGTGCGATGTTTCCCCGCGAATGGCTCATGCGCCAGGAGCTGCCACTGATCAGCGAGCACGGCATTGGCCATTTCGATGGCGAGCCGGTTTACGTGTACGTGCTCAAACACCCCGTGGAACTGGAAGGCACCCGTTGGCAGACCCTTCGCCAGTTCATGCTGGGCGAGGACGCCGATCTGTTTCAGGTGCTCGGTTATGCCGCGCAGATCAGCACCTGGGCGCGCGAGCATCGCTTCTGCGGCAACTGTGGCAAGCCGAATCAGCAGATCCCCGGCGAGCGGGCGATGCATTGCAAGGACTGCGATTTACGCGCGTATCCGCGCATCTCGCCGAGCATGATCGTGCTGATCACCCGGGGTGATGAAGTGCTGCTGGCCCGTTCTCCGCGTTTCGTCACGGGCGTCTACAGCACCTTGGCCGGGTTTGCCGAACCGGGGGAATCCGCCGAAGACTGCGTGCGTCGTGAGGTGATGGAGGAAGTGCAGATCAAGGTCAAGAACATCGAGTACAAGGGCAGCCAATGCTGGCCGTTCCCGCATTCGATGATGCTGGGCTTTCACGCCGAATACGACAGCGGCGAGATCGTCCCGCAAGCCGACGAGATCGAAGATGCGCAGTGGTTCAGCATTCACGACATGCCGCCGTTGCCGGCCAGCCGCTCCATCGCGCGCTATCTGATCGACCTGTATCTGGCCAAGCGTCTGGGGTTAGTGGAACCAGGCTGGCTGTAAACGTAGCGAGCGAAGGTAAGGCAAGGCAAAAACAGGCGGAAAACGGCCGGGGTCGCGACCGACTCTAGGTGTTCTAAATGAGCATTTTTCGCCTGTTTTTAACGCAGCATTACCGAGCGCAGTAGTTTTCAGCCTGCCTGGAACCAGTGTTGCCAGGCCAGGCGGATGGTCAGGCCTAACACAACTGTGATGAAAACAGGGCGGATGAATTTGGCACCGCCCTGGATGGCCGTTCTGGCCCCCAGAAACGCGCCGACCATCAAGGCCGAGCCCATCGCCAGGCCAATGACCCAGTCCACCGTGCCATTGATCGCGAACACCGTCAGCGCGGCCGCGTTGCTGACGAAGTTCATGCTGCGCGCCACGCCGCTGGCCTTCACCAGGTCCACGGGGTACATCAGCAGGGTGCTGACGGTCCAGAAAGCCCCTGTGCCCGGCCCGGCCACGCCATCGTAGAAACCCAAGCCGAACCCTTGAGGCAGCTGCCACTTGGTCTTGATCGGCGCGTCGCTGTCCAGCGGCGCTTTGGGCGTGCCCCCGAACAACAGATATAGGCCACAACCGAAGACGATCACCGGGAGCATCTGGTTCAGCAGTTCGGCGGGCAGGTAATGCGCGACGACAGCGCCAATCAGCGCGCCTGCGAAGGTGCCGATTACGGCGCGTGTCCACTGCTTGGGGTGGAACAGCTTGCGGCGGTAGAAAGTGAAGCTTGCGGTGGCCGAGCCGAAGGTCGAGCTGAGCTTGTTGGTGCCCAATACCAGATGCGGCGGCAGGCCTGCGGTGAGCAGAGCAGGGGTGGTCAACAGACCTCCGCCACCGGCAATGGCATCGATGAAACCGGCAACGAAAGCGACAAGGGCAAGCACCACCAGCGTGGTGGGATCAACAGTGAGTTCGAACGGCATGGACGAGGACTTACTTGGCAGTAAAGGCAGAATGGCTGCCTTGAAGGCCGGCATTCTACCTGTAAGCCGGACGCTGTTGCAGGATGAATCCTTTTTGGTAGCCCCGAATATCGGATCTGAAATGCCGAACCTGTAGGAGCGAATTCATTCGCGAGACGGCTGTACATCCAAAACAGATTTATCGGATGTACCGCCCTCTCGCGAATGAATTCGCTTGTATGTTTAGACTTGATGGGGCGGGCAGGACAGGAAATTCGAATCTGACTCTAGCCAG
>NZ_JBWKWB010000038.1:0-40567 GCF_059421985.1 Pseudomonas sp. GW821-FHT02A11 | reverse complement strand
GAATGCGGTGTGTCAGTCAGTTCTGATGTGGCTGACACACCGCATTCGCCAGCAAGCCGGCTCCCACTGGGGATAGCATTCCACCCCATCGCCAACTATTTCAAAGCACAAAAAAAGGGCATCTCTCGATGCCCTTTTTCATTGCCAGCAAGCCACCTCAACCGGCCACGGCGGCATCCATCTTCTGGCGCAGGCTCAATGGGCGCATGTCGGTCCAGGTCTCTTCGATGTAAGCCAGGCATTCCTTCTTGAAGCCGCTCTTGCCCACGGTGCGCCAGCCTTGCGGCACGGCCTTGTAGTCGGGCCAGATCGAGTATTGCTCTTCGTGGTTGACCACTACTTGGAACAGGATGTCGTCGCGGTCGAATACTGAAGTCATTGCGGTTCTCCGTTGTTGGGGCCGGCAGCGCCGTTCTCTTAAGGAAAGAACGGGCGGCAGCGGGAAAAAATTAGAGGGCGGCGACAGCCGCTGGCACGGCCTGGGCGAAGATGTGCGCGACTTCGTCGATCTGCGCGGCGGTGATCACCAGCGGCGGCAGGAAGCGCACCACGCAACCGTGGCGACCGCCCAGCTCGATGATCAGGCCGCGCTTGAGGCATTCGCGCTGGATCAGCGAGGCCAGTTTGCCGAACGCCGGTGGATGGCCCAGCGAATCCGGCTCGCCACTCGGGTCGACGATCTCGACCCCGAGCATCAGCCCGCGCCCGCGAATGTCGCCCATCTGCGGGAAGTGTTTTTGCAGCTCGCGCAACTGCTCGCACAGGCGCTCGCCCATGGCCGTGGCGTGCTCGGCGACGTTGTGCTCCTTGAGGTAGCGCATCACGGCCGAACCGGTGGCCATGGCCATCTGATTGCCGCGGAACGTGCCTGCGTGAGCCCCCGGCGCCCAGGTATCCAGCCAGTCGCGATAGACCATCACCGCCAGCGGCAGGCTGCCGCCGATGGCCTTGGACAGCACCACCACGTCGGGAATGATGTCGGCGTGCTCGAAGGCGAACATCTTGCCGGTGCGGGCGAAACCGCTCTGGATCTCGTCGACGATCAGCGCCACGCCGGCTTTTTCGGTGATGCGGCGAAGGCCGCGCAGCCACTCGACGTCCGCCGGAATCATGCCGCCCTCGCCCTGCACCGCCTCAACGATGACAGCGGCGGGCAACGGCACGCCGCCTTCCGGGTCGTTGAGCAGGTTTTCCAGGTAATGCAGGTTGACCTTCACGCCCTGCTCGCCACCCAGACCGAACGGGCAACGGTAGTCGTAGGGATACGGCAAGAACTGCACGCCATTGCCGAGCAACGCGCCCAGCGGCTTTTTCGGCCCCAGGCTGCCCATCAGGCTCAACGCGCCCTGGCTCATGCCGTGGTAGGCGCCCTGGAACGACAGCACGGTGCTGCGGCCGGTGGCGGTGCGCACCAGCTTGAGTGCCGCTTCAACGGCGTCGGTGCCGGTCGGGCCGCAGAACTGGATCTTCGCCTCGACGGCCAGGGCGTGCGGCAGCAAGCCGAACAGGTCCTGAACGAACTGGTCCTTGACCGGCGTGGTCAGGTCCAGGGTGTGCAGCGGCAGTTCATCGGCCAGTACCTGCTGGATCGCCTCGACGATCACCGGGTGGTTGTGCCCCAGCGCCAGGGTGCCCGCGCCCGCCAGGCAATCGATGAAGCGCCGGCCTTCGATGTCTTCGACATGAATGCCCTTGGCGCGTTTGAGGGCCAGGGGAATGCGCCGTGGGTAGCTGCGGGCGTTGGATTCCTGCAGCGCCTGACGCGCCAGCAGCGGCGATTCGTTGAACTGGTAAAGCGTCTCGACCACGGTCGGTGTGACCCGAGCCGGTTGCTCTGGGTTAAGGCGGGGTGCGACTGACATGACTCGATCCCTCAATACGCGGGCGATAGTGAGCAAAAACCTCGATCCGCCAGCGGTTGACGCGTGCGGATTTCCTGTCTTTGAAAACGCTTTGGGTGGGGGAGGATTTAGGGGAGATTGCGGGGAATTTTCCGAGAACGCCGCGGCCCTACAGGTACGGCGTCGATCCTTGCGTAGCAGTCCGGCTTGCCGGCGGTGGCGTCGTTCAAATCGCTGCCGCCGGCAAGCCGGACTGCTACAGGGGGGATCACAGTGTCTAGAGGTCCTCCAGCTCCGCCATCAGATCTCCCAGCCGGTCGAACGTGTCGTCGCTGATCTCACTGGCCTCCAGCCCGTCGATGTACGTGGCCAGTTCCTCGACCGTGCTGCACTCGAACATCGCCCGCAGCGGCACGTCCCGTTGCAGGGCTTTTTGCACCCGTGAGGCGATCTGTGTCGCCAACAGCGAATGCCCGCCCAGCTCGAAGAAGTTGTCGCGCACGCCGACCTGTTCAACCTTGAGCACCTCGGCCCAGATGTCGGCCAGGGTCTGCTCCAGCTCGCTGCGCGGCGCCAAGTAATCGGCGCCGTGCATCTGGCCGATATCCAGGTCCGGCAGGGCCTTGCGGTCCAGCTTGCCATTGGCGTTGAGCGGCAGGCGCTCCAGCCACAGCCAGTGCAGCGGCACCATGTATTCCGGCAGTTCGGCGCGCAGCCGCTGCTTGATGCGTTCCAGCCGCTCGCTCGGATTCAAGGCACCCTCAGCCGCCACCAGATAGCCCACCAGATGCTTGCCGTTGGCGCTCTCCTGCACGCTGACGGCGGCGTCACGCACTTGCGGCTGTTCGTGCAGACGCGCTTCGATCTCGCCCAGTTCGATGCGGTAGCCACGAATCTTCACCTGATGATCGATCCGCCCGACATACTCCAGCACGCCGTCCGCCCGTTGCCGCGCCAGGTCGCCGGTGCGGTACAGACGCTCGCCCGGCGCGCCGAACTCACTGGGTACAAAGGCCAGCGCGGTGCGCACGGGATCACTGACATAACCCCGACCCACGCCTGTGCCAGCCACGCACAGTTCGCCAACCGCCCCCAGCGGCACCAGATGCTGCGCGCCGTCGAGCAGGTACAGGTGGTTGTTGTCGGTCGGCGTGCCGATCGGCAGATAGGTGCCACGGGTTGCAGCCAGATCGACGCGGTAGAACGCCACGTCGTCCGAGCATTCGGCCGGGCCATAGGCGTTGACCAGCCCGATCTGCGGATAGCGCAGCAGCCATTGGTGCGCCAGTTCCGGCGGCATCGCCTCACCGGTCGGCAGCATCCAGCGCAGGCCCTCCAGCGCAATGCTTTCCTGGGCCAGCATGCCCTGAATCAGCGAAGGCACGCTTTCCAGCACGGTAATGCCCTGCGCCTGCACATGGGTCAGCAAACCGTGCGGGTCATGGGCGATGGCGTTCGGCACGATGTCCACCCGCGCACCGAACAACGGCGCGGCGAGGAACTGCCAGACCGAAATATCGAAGCTCTGCGACGCCGTCTGGGCGATCACATCACGCTCGCTCAGTTGCAGGTAGGGGACCTTGCTCAGCTGGTTGTTGAGCATGCCGCGCTGTTCGACCATCACGCCTTTCGGCAAGCCGGTGGAGCCCGAGGTGTAGATCACGTAGGCGAGGTTGTCCGGGCCGCTGTGAATGCCCGGATTGTCCAGTGACCCGCCGCCGTGCTGCACCTCTTCCCAGACCAACAGCTTCGGTCGAGCGGCGCAGGCATATTCTTGCAGCAACGCTTGCGCCTGTTCGCGGCAGGCCTGGGTGCAGACCAGCAGCGGCGTGCGGCTCAACTCGATGATGCGCCCCAGACGCTGCCCCGGCAGGCCCGGGTCAAGCGGCAGGTAACCGGCGCCGGCCTTGAAGCTGCCGATGATCATGCCCAGCAGGTCCAGGCCGCGTTCAGCCAGCAGCGCCACCGGCTGATCGACCTGTACGCCGGCAGCGACCAGCGCATGACCGAGACGATTGGCGCGCTGGTTGAGGCTTTCGTAGGTGTCCTGATGACCGAGGCAGGTCGCAACGATGCGTTTCGGATGCGCGGCCACCTGCGCCTCGAACAGCGACACGTAGCTCTGCTCCAGCGGGTAGGCGTGCTCGCTCTGGTTGCAGCCGTGCAGCAGGAACTCGCGCTCCTGCGTGCCGATCAGCGGCAGCTCGGCCATGTCGCCATGAAAGCCTTCCACCAGCGCCAACAGCAGGCGCTTGAACTCGCCCAGCATGCGCTCGACGCTGCTCTGCTCGAAATAGCGCTGGTCGTACGACAGGTGCAGCCCCAGGTCATCGCCCGGATAGCACACCGCCGTCAGCGGGAAGTTGGTGTGGGTGCGGCCCGAATCCGAGGTGGCGTTGAGGGTCTGGGCGTGGTCCAGCACCGCCACTTCCACCGGCGCGTTCTCGAACACGAACAGGCTGTCGAACAGCGGCTGGCCCTTGGGCAGTTCGCTGTTTTCCTGGATCGCCACCAGCGGCAGGTATTCGTACTCGCGCAGCTCCATGTTGCGTTCCAGCAGGCCGCTGAGCCATGTCCGCACGCTGCAGCGCTCGCCGTCCTCCGGCAGTTTGACCCGCAGCGCCACGCTGTTGATGAACAGGCCGACCGTGCGTTGCATCTGCGGCAGCTCCACCGGCCGCCCCGCTACCGTGACGCCGAACAGCACGTCGCGATCGCCACTGAAACGGCGCAGCACCAGGGCCCACGCCGCCTGGGCGAAGGTGTTGACGGTCAACTGATGCTGCTGCGCAAGCTCCCGCAGGCGTGCGCCGTCGGCCACGTCCAGACGGGTGTAGCAGTCGCCCACCACCATGCCGCCGCTGTCACCGGCGTGCTCGCGCAGGAACGGCCGGTCGCTTGGAATCGGCGTGGTGCGCTCGAAACCCTTGAGGTTGTTTTTCCACCACTGCCGCGCTTCGTTCAGGCTTTGCTTCTGCAACCAGCCGATGTAGTCGCGATAGCGCGGCGGCAGGCTCAGTTGCGCCTCGCGGCCTTCACCCAACGCGCTGTAGATCTCGAAGAAATCGTTCATCAACAGCGAACGGCACCAGGCGTCGATGAGGATGTGGTGGTTGCTCATCATGAACCAGTAGCGCGCCGCGCCGACCTTGATCAGGCGCAGGTGGAACGGCGCCTGATGCAGCAGATCGAAACCGGCCTCGCGTTCACCCTTGAGCAGCGCTTGCAGGCGCGGTTCGTGGCTGTCTTCAGGCTCGACGCTCCAGTCCAGGTATTGGATCGGTGTGCTGCCGGGCTTGTGAATGACCTGCAGCATGTCTTCGCCAATGTTCCAGCAGAACGACGCGCGCAGGGCTTCGTGACGGGCGATCACCGCCTGCCACGCATCGACGAAGCGCACGGGGTCCAGCTCGCTGTTGATGCGGTAGCGGTCCTGCATGTAGTACAGGCCGGTCCCCGGCTCCAGCAGGGTGTGCAGCAACATGCCTTCCTGCATTGGCGTCAGCGGGTAGACGTCTTCGATCTGCGACCAGGCCACCGGCAGGCTGTCCAGTTGAGGCTGGGTCAGGTGCGCCAGCGGGAAGTCCGACGGCGTCAGCCCCCCGGCATCCTCGCCCAGGCAATGGCTGACCAGCGCCGCCAGCTCATCGACGTAGGCATTGGCCAGCGCCTCGATGACGCTGCGCTCATGCCGCTCGCCGCTGAAGGTCCAGCGCAGCACCAACTCGCCGCCGTACACCTGACTGTCGATGCTCAACTCGTTGGGCAGTGGCGCCTCCGGCCCGTGGGCCTGGCCTGCCGAGGTTTCCAGCGGCCGGAACAGCGCGTCGTCGGCAAAGCTCTGGTCGAACTGGCCGAGGTAGTTGAAGGTGATCGGCGCGTCCGGCAACGCCGCCATGGCCTCACGGCTGGCGGCATCGGCCAGATATCGCAGCACGCCATAGCCCAGGCCTTTGTGCGGCACGCAGCGCAGATGCTCTTTGATCGCCTTGATCGCTTCGCCCGGCCCTGCCTCCAGCGGGTTCAGGCGCACCGGGTACGCACTGGTGAACCAGCCGACGGTGCGGGTCAGGTCGATTTCATCGAACAGCGTTTCGCGACCATGGCCTTCCAGTTGAACCAATGTCGACGGCTGCCCGGTCCAGCGCCCCACCACCCGCGCCAGCGCGGTCAGCAGCAAGTCGTTGACCTGAGTGCGATAGGCCGCCGGTGCCTGTTGCAGCAGTTGTTTGGTGGTGGCGGCATCCAGACGCACGCTGACGGTTTGCCCATGCTGATTCTGCTGGCTGCCTTCATCGCGCTGACCCGGCAACTCATTGGCAGGGCCGGCCAGCTGTTGCTGCCACAGCTGCAGTTCTTCACGCAGCGACTCGCTGCCGGCATAGGCCTGCAAGCGCGCCGCCCAGTCACGCAGGGCGCTGGTCTTCGCCGGCAGCTGCGCGGCGTTACCGCTGAGAATCTGCCGATAAGCCACTTGCAGGTCGTCCAGCAGAATGCGCCACGACACGCCATCCACCACCAGGTGATGGATCGCCAGCAACAGTCGCTGTTCGCCGTTCGGCCCGTCCACCAGCAAGGCGCCGAGCAAAGGCCCGTGCTGCAGGTCGAAGCTGCGTTGGGTCTGGTCGAACAGCGCGGTGGCGTCGGCCATGTCGCTGACCGTCGCCTGGCGCAATACACCGCCCTCCGGCAGGCCACGGTGTTCGGCGCGCCACTGGCCGTTGATCCGGGTGAAGCTCAGGCGCAGGGCATCGTGCTGTTCCAGCACGGCGAGCAAGGCGTGATCCAGCGCGCGCGGGTCCAGGCGGCCGGTCGGTTGCAGGACCAGCGCCTGGTTCCAGTGCTGACGCTGGGGGATGTCGCTGTCGAAGAACCAGTGCTGGATCGGCGTGAGTGCCGATTCGCCAGTCAACAGGCCCTGCTCCGCCGCCACCTGTTCGGTCAGGCTGGCGACAAGCGCAAGACTCTGCACGGTCTGATGCTGGAACAGGTCACGCGGGGTGAAATGGATACCCAACTGACGGGCGCGGCTGACCACCTGAATCGACAGGATTGAATCACCGCCCAGTTCGAAGAAGTTGTCGTTCAAGCCCACCTGACTGACGTTGAGCACGTCGCACCAGATGTTCACCAGATGCTGCTCAAGCTCGCTGCTCGGTGCCACGTAGCGCTGGCGGTTGAGCTCAGGATCCGGTGCTGGCAAAGCGCGGCGGTCGAGCTTGCCGTTGGCGGTCAGCGGCATGCTCGCCAGCAAGATCAGGTGGGTGGGCACCATGTAGTCGGGCAGTTGGCTGCGCAGGTGGGTTTTCAGCGATTCACGCAGTTGCGCCTGGGCTTGGTCACCCTGCCCGGCCACGTCGCTGACCAGGTAAGCCGCCAGTTGTGTGCCGCCCGGCATGTCCAGTGCCAGCACCACAGCTTCGCGAACGGTGTCGTGCTCCAGCAGGCGGTTCTCGATTTCGCCCAGCTCGATGCGGAAACCGCGAATCTTCACCTGATGGTCGATACGCCCCAGGTACTCGACCAACCCGTCGGCGCGCTGGCGCACCAGGTCGCCAGTGCGGTACAGGCGACCGCCATCGGTGGCGAATGGGTCAGCGACAAAGCGCTCGGCGCTCAGGCCCGGACGCTGGTGATACCCCTGGGCCAGCCCTGCCCCGCCGACGTACAGCTCGCCCGTCGCGCCTTGCGGCACCAGCGCCAGATCGGCATCGAGGATGTAGGCCACGCGGGCACCGACCACACTGCCAATCGGCACGCTGGCCTGGCCCTGCTCCAGCACATGCGGCGCCAGGCACGCCAGCGGCATGACCACGGTTTCGGTCGGGCCATAAGCATTGAAGAACAGTTCCGGCGCGAAGGCCGCACGGATGCGTTGCAGGTGCTCGCCGGTCAGCGCCTCGCCGCCGGTGATGCACATGCGCACCGGCAGGGTCTGCTGCTGGGTCGCCAGCCATTGCGCCAACTGGCTGCCGTAGCTGGGCGTGAAGCCTAGAATGTTGACGCCCTGCTCGCGAATCAGCTCGCAGATTTCCCGCGCGTCCCACTGCCCTTGTGCGCGCAGTACCACCCGTGCGCCGCTGAGCAAGGGCACCAGTAGCCGCTCGGTGGCGGCGTCGAAGTTGATCGAATAGAAATGCAGCTCGCAATCATCGGGGCGCATGTCGAAACGACGAATCACCGCCTGGCAGTGCATGGCGATTTCGCCGTGGGACACCACCACGCCTTTCGGCTTGCCAGTGGAGCCCGAGGTGTAGATCAGGTACGCCTGATGCTGCGGCAGGGTGTCGACCTCGGGTGCCTCGGTCGGGTACGCCGCCAGCGCCGGGCCGTCGTCTTCCAGACACCAACGGGCCACGCCGCCGGGCAGATCGCCCAGCGCGTGCAGCAGGCTTGAATGGCTCAACAGCAGGCCAATTCCGCTGTCTTCGATCATGTAATGCAGGCGGTCGAGAGGGTACTCCGGGTCCAGCGGCACGTAGGCGCCCCCGGCTTTGAGAATCGCCAGCAGGCCGACCACCATGTCCAGCGAACGCTCGAGCGCGAGACCCACCCTGATGTGCGGTGCGACGCCCTGCTCGCGCAGACGCCAGGCCAGGCGGTTGGCGCGCTGGTCCAGCTCGCGGTAGCTCAGGGTTTCACCGGCAAAGGTCAGCGCGGGCGCATCCGGGCGCGCGGCCACCTGCTCGGCGAACAACCCGTGAATGTTCTGATCCAGACGCTGCTCCCCCGCCTCGACTCCGAGACTTTCGCAAAGGGCCTGTTGCTCGGCGGCCTGCAACAGCGGCAATTCGCTCAGGCGCTGCTGCGGATCGGCGATCAGCGCCCGCAGCAGGTTCTGCCAGTGCTCGGCCATGCGCGCGATGCGCGGCTCGTCGAACAGGTCGGTGCTGTAGGTCAGGCAGCAACCCAGACGATGGTCCAGATCGGTGACTTCTAGATTGAGGTCGAACTTGGTCGCGCGGGCATCGTTGACCAGGTACTCGACCTTCATCCCGCCAAGGGTGCGGCTTTGCTGGAACTCCCAGCGCTGCACGTTGCACATCACCTGGAACAGCGGGTTGTAGGCGGCGCTGCGGGTCGGTTGCAGGGCCTCGACCAGATGATCGAACGGCAAATCCTGATGAGACTGGCCCTCGATGACGGTGTGGCGCACCTGCTCGAACAGTTCGCCCACGCGCATCTGCCCATCGAGCTGGCAGCGCAGCACTTGGGTGTTGAGGAAGGCGCCGATCAGCCCTTCGCTCTCCGGGCGGATACGGTTGGCCACCGGTGCACCGATGCGCAGGTCGGTCTGGCCACTGTAGCGATACAGCAGCACGGCGAGGGTTGCGGTCATGGTCATGAACAGCGTCAGGCCCTGTTGCGCATTGAAGGCGCGCACGCGGTTGGCCAGCTCGTCGCTCAGGTCAAAGCGGTACAGCTCGCCACGATGGCTTTGCACCGGCGGACGCGGTCGGTCGCTGGGCAGTTCCAGCAGCGGGTGTTCATCGCCCAGTTGCGCGGTCCAGTAGTCCAGCTGGCGCTGACGCTCGCCGGCCTCCAGCCACTGACGCTGCCAGACGCTGTAATCCAGGTACTGCACTGGCAGAGGCGCCAGTGGCGATTCGCGGTCGTCGATGAAGGCTTCGTACAACGCGCTGAGTTCGCGGGCAAAAATGTCCATCGCCCAGCCTTCGGTGACGATGTGGTGCAGGGTCAGCACGAAGTAATGCTCGCGCTCGCCAGCCTTGACCAGAAACGCGCGCAGCAGAGGCCCGGTTTCCAGGTTGAACGGTGTGTGTGCTTCTTCAGCGGCCAGTTGCTGCAAACGCTGCTGCTGAACCTCAGGGGCAAGCCACGAGACGTCTTGCCAGTGCAGCACCACACCGGTTTGCTCCGAGACCTGCTGACGGGGCACGCCCGCCACGCTCGGGAAGGTGGTGCGCAGGGTTTCGTGACGCAGGATCAACGCCTGCAACGCGGCCTCGAACCGACTGACGTCGAGTACGCCGCTAAAGCGTGCCATGCCACCGACGTTGTAGGCCGGGCTGTCCGGCTCCATCTGCCAGAGGAACCACATGCGCTTCTGCGAGTACGACAGCGGCACCGGCTGGCTGCGGTCGATCCTGGCGATCGCCGATTGCTGGTTGGTCTGGCCGCTGTCCTTGAGCTGGGCGATACGCTCGGCAAAGGCGCCCAGCTCGCTGGCTTCAAACAGCACCCGCAACGGCAACTCGACATCACACGTCTGGCGAGTGCGGGAAATGATCTGCGTCGCCAACAGCGAATGCCCACCCAGGGCGAAGAAATCGTCACGCAGGCCGATCTTCGGCACGCCCAGCACTTCACGCCAGATGGCGGCGATCTGCTGCTCCAGCGCACTCTGTGGCTCAACGTGCTCGCGCACCTGCCACACCGGCTCCGGCAGGGCCTTGCGGTCGAGCTTGCCGCTGGGGCTCAGCGGCATTTGCGCCAGACACATCAGCTGCGCCGGGACCATATAGTCCGGCAGTTCGGCCGCCAGCGCGGCCTTCAGCTGATCGATCTGCTGATGCGCGTCGACACTGGAATCCGTGGCGGTGAAGTAGCCGATCAGTTGCGCACCGGCAGCGGTTTCCCGCACCAGCACCACGGCCTGATCGACCCCGGTCTGGGCCAGCAGGCGCGCTTCGATTTCTTCCGGCTCAACGCGGAAGCCGCGCAACTTGACCTGCTGATCGAGACGGCCGAGGTATTCCAGCACGCCGTCTGCGCTCCAGCGCGCGCGGTCGCCGGTGCGGTAGAGGCGCGCGCCCTGTTCGCTCAACGGATCGGCGACGAAGCGTTCGGCGGTCAGCCCGGCACGTCCCAGATAGCCACGGGCCAGGCCAATGCCACCGATGCACAGCTCCCCCGGCACGCCTTGCGGCACCGGGTTCAGTTCGGCATCCAGCACGCGGCAGATGACGTTGCCCAGCGGGCGGCCAATCGGCGAGCGCTCGCCGTCATTGACGCTGCACGGCCAATGCGTGACGTTGATCGCGGTTTCGGTCGGGCCATAGCGGTTATGCAGCTGCACCCCCGGCAGTTGCGCCAGCACGCGATTGCGCAGCTCGGCGGGCAATGCCTCACCCCCGGAATACAAGCGGCGCAGGCTGGTGCAGGCACGAGTCTCAGGCTCATTGATGAACAGTTGCAGCAGCGGCGGCACGAAGTGCAGCGTGGTCACGCCAAATTGCTGGATCAGTTGCGCGATGCGTTGCGGATCGCGGTGTTCGCCTGGACCGGCCAGCACCAGCGAGCAGCCAGTGATCAGCGGCCAGAAGCACTCCCACACCGACACGTCGAAGCTGATCGGCGCCTTCTGCATCAGCACGTCGCTGTCGTCGAGCTGGTAGGTGGCCTGCATCCATTGCAGACGCTCGGCGAGCGCAGCGTGGGTGTTGCCAACGCCCTTCGGCTGGCCGGTGGAGCCCGAGGTGTAGATCACGTACGCCAGGCTATCGCCGTGCAAATGAAGGCTCGGCGCGTGGCTGGGCCAGGTGTCGAGCTTGAGCAGGTCCATGGCGATGGCGCAGACGCCAGCGGCGCCCGGCAAACGGTCGAGCAAGTGGCTCTGGGTCAGCAGCAGTTCCACGCCGCTGTCGGCCAGCATGTAGGCCAGGCGCTCGGCCGGGTACTCCGGGTCCAGCGGCACGTAGGCGCCACCGGCCTTGATGATCGCCAGCAGGCCGATCAACAGCTGCGGCGAACGCTCGGCGGCAATCGCCACACGCACGTCCGGGCCAACGCCCTTGTCGCGCAGGTAGTGCGCCAGACGGTTGGCCTGGGTGTGCAGACCGGCGTAATCAAGCTCGCCACCGTCCCAACGCAGAGCAATACGCTCCGGGGTCTGCTGGGCCTGTTGATTGAGCAGCTCAGGCAGCCATTGCGCCGCAGGCTTGCATGGCGCCGCGCCCCAGGTGTGTTGCTGCACGCGCTCTTCATCGCTGAGCAGTTGCAGATCACCCAGCGCACGCCCGGCGTCTTCGCTGACCTGACGCAGCAGGCTGACAAAATGCTCGGCGAACCGCGCGATGGTCGCCGCGTCGAACAGCTCGTCGGCGTAGTCGAAGGACAGGCTCAGGCGGCCTTTCGAGTCCTCTTCGCTGTGCAGTTGCAGGTCGAACTTGGCCTCGCGGCTGTGCCAGGGCAGCTCGTCGGCGAGCAGGCCCGGCAAGCGACGCAGGGCGCTGAGGTCGCGCTGCTGATGGTTGAACATGACCTGAAACAGGCCCTGCTCGCGGGCTTGCGGATAAGCCTCCAGCAATTGCTCGAACGGCAGGTCCTGATGAGCCTGCGCCCCCAGCGTCGCCTGGCGGGTACGCGCCAGCAAATCGGCGAATGGCAGGCGTGCATCCAGCTCAGCGCGCAGCACCAGCGTGTTGATGAAGAAGCCGATCAGGCCCTGGGTTTCCAGGCGCGGACGGTTGGCACCCGGCACGCCGATGCGGATGTCGGTCTGCCCGGTGTAGCGATGCAACAGGCTCTGCAACGCCGACAGCAAGAGCATGAACGGCGTCGCCTGATGGGCCTGGGCGGTCTGGCGCACGGCCTCGCTCAGGGCAGCATCCAGTTTGAGGGTCAGACGCGACGCGCTGTGCTGCTTTTGCGCCGAGCGCGGGTGATCGGTGGCAAGTGTCAGGGTGGGTGCTTCATCGCCCAGTTGTTCCTTCCACCACGCCAGTTGCCGCGCCGACTCGCCGCCCGCCAGCCAGTCGCGCTGCCATTGGCCGTAGTCGGCGTAGTGCAGCGCAATCGGCGCAAGCCCTGCGCTTCGTCCGTGGCAGGCCGCCGCGTACAGGCGCGAGAACTCGTCGATCAGAATGTTCAGCGACCAACCGTCAGCAATGATGTGGTGCATCGTCACCAGCAGAATGTGCTCCTGCTCGTCGAGGCGCACCAGGGTCACCCGCCACAGCGGCCCCTTGCGCAGATCGAACGGCGCGCGGGCATCGTCTTCGCGCAGCTGCTCGGCGCGCAGGCGGTTGTCGGGCAAATCGCTGAGATCGACGACGCTCAGGGAAAACCCCGGCTCGGCGTCGATCAACTGAACGGCCTGACCGTCACGCTCATCGAAGCGGGTGCGCAGGGATTCGTGGCGCTCGATCAACTGCGCGAAGCTGTTGCGCAGGGCGCGCTCGTCCAGCTCACCGCGCAAACGCAAGGCGCCGGGAATGTTGTAGGCGCCGCTGTCGGGCTCCAGTTGCCAGAGGAACCACAGGCGGTTCTGCGCCAGGGATTGCGCCAGCGCCTGATTGCGCGGCAGACGTGCAATGGCGTCCTGGTTGGCGCCACTGGCCTGTTGCTGGGCGACCTGCCCGGCAAAGGCCGCCAGGGTTGGCGCCTCGAACAGCAAACGCAGGTTCAGCTCGATGCCCAGCACTTCACGCAGGCGCGCGACGACCTGAGTCGCCAGAATCGAGTTGCCGCCCAGCAGGAAGAAATGGTCGTCGCCCGCCACTTGTTCGCAGTTCAGGTGTTCGGCCCAGATCTGGCCGATCCGGGTTTGCAGGTCGCTGGCAGGCGCTTCAACAGCATTGCTGACGAGAGACGCCGCCAGCGGAAATTGCGCGTAGCTGTCCAGCGTGCCGTCGAGCAGTCGCGCGCGGCAGGCCGAGCGTTGCAGCTTGCCGCTGGAGGTCTTCGGCAGCGCGCCGGGGTTGAGCAACGCCACCACGCTCGGCGCCTGCTGGCAGGCTTCGGCGACGACCTGCCGCAAGGTCTTGATCAGCGCGTCGGCGGGCAGGATTTTCTGCACGCTGCGGCCGATTTCCGCCGCGATACCGATGCCCTCCTCGCCGTTGTGATTGACGGCAAACACCGCGACGCGCCCCTTGCGCACCACGTCGACCTCTCGCTCGATGGTCTGCTCGATGTCCTGCGGATAGAGGTTGTGGCCACGCACGATGAGCATGTCCTTGAGGCGCCCGGTGATGTACAGCTGGCCGTCGCGCAGAAAGCCCAGGTCGCCGGTGCGCAGCCAGGTCTGGCCGTCCTGCTCGACAAAGGTCTTGGCCGACGCCTCGGGGTTGCGCCAGTAACCGTGGGCGATGCTCGGCCCGGCGGCCCAGACTTCACCCACCTGGTTGTCGCCCAGGACGTTCAATTGCGTGGGCTCGACGATACGCACGGCGTGGCCTGACTGATCGGTACCGCAGCTCATGATTGCGCTGCCACTGCCGGGTTCTGCGCGGTTTTGCATCAACGCCTGATCATTCACCTGCAACGCCGGAATGCCTTGCCCGCGCTGGCCACCGGCAACGAACAGCGTCGCTTCGGCAAGGCCGTAAGAGGCGAAATAGCTGCGGTCGCTGAAACCACACGCAGCAAACTTGTCGGCGAATTGCTGCAGGGTGTCGAGGCGAATCGGCTCCGAGCCCGAATAGGCCACGCGCCAGCCGCTCAGGTCCAGCCGCACCAGCGCCGCTTCGCTGACCCGCTCGGTGCACAGGCGATAGGCGAAATCCGGGCCGCCGCTGATGGTGCCGCCGTATTCGCTGATCGCTTCCAGCCAACGGATCGGCCGGGTCAGGAAGTACGCCGGCGACATCAGCACGCACGGCACGCCGCTGAAGATCGGCTGCAACAGGCCACCGATCAGGCCCATGTCGTGGTACAGCGGCAACCAGCTGACGATCACGTCGTCCGGGTTCAGATCAATGCCGAAGCCACGACGGATCAGCTGTTCGTTGGCGACCAGATTGCCGTGGCTGACCTGCACGCCCTTGGGCAGCGCCGTGGAGCCGGAGGTGTATTGCAGGAAGGCGATGTCATCGGCCTGCAGATCAGGCGGCTGCCAGTTTTCGGCCAACTCCGGGTCAAGGTCATCGACGCACAGCAGCATGGGCGCGTTGGCGGCAGACAATTCGTCCATCTGCAGCAACGGCTCGCGCAGGGGCGAACTGGTCAGCAGCAGACGCGGCTCGGCATCGGCGATGATCGAGATCAGGCGTTCCTGATGATGACGGCGCGCCGACTCCGGCGGATAAGCCGGCACCGCGATGACCCCGGCGTACAGGCAACCGAAGAACGCCGCGACGTAATCCGGTCCGCTGGGAAACAGCAGCACGGCGCGATCGCCCACCTGTGCATTGGCCTGCAGCGCAGCGGCGATGGTCCGGGCCCGCAGGTCCAGGTCGCGATAGCCGAGCACAGCGCCCTGCGCCTTCTCCTCGGCGAGAAACCGCAACGCCAGCCGGTCAGGGGTCGTAGCCGCTCGCTGTTGCAGCGCGTGGGCCAAAGTCGTGGGGAGTTCGAACGCGTCCATCATGAAAGTCCTGAGTGGAATCGGCTGGCAAAAAGTGGAAAGTGCAATGGGCTGAACGCGCGAGGCGTCAGTTGGCGGCGTAAGCGACCGGCTGCGCGACGCGGCTGCGCCAGCGAGACAGGTGCTCGTCGGCGTACCGACACAGGCAGCGCAACAGCGCAGGCTCCTGGTCGGTGAGGTAGAAGTGGTGGCCCTCGAACATGTCGAGGGAGAACGCGGTGCCCGACTCTTCCTGCCAGTCGAGCAGCTCATCGACGCGCACCGAATCCTGCTTGCCACCGAACACGTGGATCGGCACGGCCAGAGGTTCGCGAGCGCCATAGACGAAGCTGCCGCAGAGCAGAAAATCGGCCCGCAGAATCGGCAGCATGAGGTTCATCAGATCGGCATTGGCCAAGGCCTCCTCAGAGGTGCCCCCGAGTTCGCGCAGGCGCTGGATCAGCTCCTCGTCGGTTTTTTCGATGGCATACGGGCTGACATCCCGACGCGAAGGCCCGGCCGTCGCCGACGTGAACAACGCCAGCGGCCGGGGCAAGCCGCGCTCGCGTAGCACGTGAATGAGTTCAAACGCCAGCAGACCGCCCAGGCTGTGGCCGAAGAGCGCAAAGGGACTGTGCAGCTCTGCGCTGATCTCGTCAGCGAGCTGCTCGGCCAGGCGGCGGATGTCCTTTTGCAGCGGCTCGTCCATGCGCATGCCACGGCCTGGCAGTTCAAGGGGCCGCACCTGCAACCAGGACGGCAGACGGCGGCGCCAGCGGCTGTACACCATTGCGCTGGCCCCTGAATAAGGCAGGCAGAACAATCGCAGGCCGTCATGGGCCGTCACGCCAGCCCCACCCTTCGAATACGCCATACCGCCCTCCTGATGAATGCTGACTCGACACCGGCACTCATACCGGCCGATCAATCAAAAGGACGGATGACCCTCACGAATAATTAGTCGGACACATCGCTGAAACCTTCGCAGCGCACGATCCACATTGACGCAGAAGCGATTGAGAAGCACCAACAAAGGTCATCAATTTTATTTCTTAATTGACAATCATTATCATTAACCATAATTTGTCGCACGATGTGTACAGGCCCCTCCGGGGTCATGCCCTGCCACCTCATTCGCGACAAGGTGATTTTCATGACGGATCAAGTAGCTCCTATCAGGCGCGGTTCACCCTTACTGCAGGCCTTTATCGACAATCGTCAGATTCTGGTAAAGATCGCCGCTCGCATAACCGGATGCAGGTCGCGGGCGGAAGACGTGGTGCAAGACGCATTCTTCCGACTGCAATCGGCCCCTGAAATGACCTCCTCGTTCAAGGCGCAACTCAGCTACCTGTTCCAGATCGTGCGCAACCTGGCCATCGACCACTACCGCAAACAGACGCTTGAGCTCAAGTACTCGGGCCCGGAGGAGGAAGGCTTGAACGTGGTCATCCACGGCGCATCGCCGGAAGCCTCGCACATCAACTTTTCTACGCTGGAATCCATTGCCAGCGCGTTGTCCGAACTGCCGCCGCGCACCCGCTACGCCTTCGAGATGTACCGTTTGCACGGCGTGCCGCAGAAAGAGATCGCCAAGGAACTGGGCGTCTCGCCGACGCTGGTCAACTTCATGATTCGCGACGCGCTGGTGCATTGCCGCAAGGTGTCCGGCCAGCAGAACAACGCCGCCTGATCTCTCCGTTCCCCCCGCCCCACACGGCAACCGGCAGGCATCGCACCCGACAACGGGGCGAGCCTGCGGCCTCGGCTGACAGTCGGCTCAACGAAGACTCACTTCAACGAGCAGCGATCAAAAAAACGCTCACGCCCCAGAATCATCAGCGCCGCGCGTTTATGCGGGAAGTCGAACTCTTTCTCGCAGTGGAAACACTGGTTGTGCATGTGCCCGATCATGCGCTGGTTATCGGCGCGGGGCTCGGCCACCACGCGCTGGGTGCGCGGGTCATCGAGAAACAGGTAATGCACCAGCGCCGACAGCCAGCTGGCCACTTTGTGTGAGCCGCGGTGGTGCTCTTCGCCGACCAGCATGTGGATGCCGCGGTCGTAATCCCCGGCGTCGTAGAACGGCGCGATGCGATCCTCCTTGGCCCAGTACGCTTCGAAATAGGCAAACGGCTCATCGTCGAAACAGCCGATCAGGGTCAGCGTATGGGGGTCGGCTTCCAGCTTGCTCAGGTACTCGCGGTGTTGCTGCAGGGTGCCGCCTTCCTGCCAGAACGCCAGTACACGAAGGTTGTTCTGCCAGCGATTGAAGCGCTCGACATCCCCTTCGATCTCCACGGTGCGCAACGACACCCAGACGCCGAGCCGCGCATCGAAGCGCCGGTACACCTCGCCCCGCGGCTTGGGCGCGCGCAGGGGGTGACGCTTGCCATCGGTGATCGCCATCTGTTGCGGGTACACGCCGCTGAAAGGCTCGCCCAGCCAGGGTTGCGGCAGTTGCCAGAACAGCGTGCGCTCACAGATGTATTGACCGGCGATGGCCCCTGGCAGCAGCAAGCCACTGCGCAGGACCTGATCCGGTGTGTGCTCCAGCGACCAGATCAGGCGCTGACATTCAGAGTCCCGGGCAAACAACCAGTAACAGGCGGCCCACAGCGCGTTGCCACCGGGCGGGTGACCAGCCTCGTGCAAAGACAGACGCAGATCAGCACCGCGCTCCAGACGCAGCCGAATCAACGGCTGCCCCTCCAGCACCAGGCTCAAACGGGTGTCGGTTTCATCGGCGCCAAGGCAATTGCCGGAGGGCAGCGGCAACGACGTCGGGTCAGGCTGGAAAGACATGGGAGGGCTCACGTAGTCAATGTCGGTTGTAAAACATGACGTGGGCAGGTGCGGGAAATTTAAGTCGGACGCCGTGAGAAACGGCTTCGGAGGCCACGGGATCCGAGCCCTGCGGTCGATACGACGTCCCCGCCGACTGCGAAATTTCGTTATGTATCAATATGATCGATAGTCGACATAAAAACTTACACGCTTCATTTGGCCGCTGAGGACAGGGATGATGGCGACCTCTTTTCAAGGAGTTGAAACCATGTCCGTCAACATGACCATTTTGCTGATGCTGATTGTTTCTTTCTCGATCGCCCTGTCGAGCGTCGTGCCTCTCTGAAACCCATTTCTCCAGCGCGTCGGCTGTCCGTTTCTCATTGGTGGGCAGTGGACAACCTGCAGGGCGGCATCGACCGCAACTCGATCCCCAGCCGCACGCTGCTGCACAAGAATGGTTTTGTGTTGAGTGGATGGGAACGCTCGCAGGGCAGTGATCCCTGTGGGAGCGAATTCATTCGCGAGACGTCGTTGCAGTCGATAGAGATGTGTCGACTGCACCTGCCCTTCGCGAATAAATTCGCTCCCACAGAGGCCCCACAAGTCAGCTCCGGCCAGAAGCAGACCGGTGTTTAATCACTCATAAAACTCCGCCACCGTCGCCTTGCTGCCGACAAAGAAGCTGTCCGCCACAATGCGCAGCGGCTGCAGGTCCAGATCACTGCGCCCTTCGGCAATCAGCTGCGCAAAATGCCGGTACATCGCCGGGTACTCGCCCTCCTCGGAGGTCTGCTGAGCCACGCCATCAAGGCTCACCTGCGCACCGCCGCAATCCAGGCGCATCACGCCTTCATCGCACTGCAACTCGATACGCCACAGCTCGTTTACACTGTGATCGAAATCGAACTCGGCCAACACCTCGACCTGCTCGGCGTTGCGCAGGTTCAGCGATGCAGCAATCGGCGACTGGCAGTTGCCCGGCACGTCGAGGGCCGCAGATTCGACAAACAGCGCACCCGGCAGCAGTTCGGTGACGATGGACAGCGCGTTGATGCCCGGATCGAACACCCCCAGCCCACCCGCCTGCCAGATCCAGGTCTGGCCGGGGTGCCACTTGCGCACTTGCTCCTTCCACTCGACGCGCACTTGTTTCAAGGCCTTACCCTCAAGCCAGGCCTTGGCATTGGCCACTCCCGGCGCAAACCGCGAGTGCCAGGCGAACAGCCCGGTCACACCGGCGGCATGCACGCCTTCGATCAACGCAAAAGCCTGGCCTAGCGTCGAGCATGGCGGCTTTTCAACCAGCACATGCTTGCCTGCCTTCAGCGCCTCTTCAACCAGGGCGAAACGCCCTTGCGGTGGGGTGCAGAAGGCAATGGCATCGACCTGCGGACCTTTGTCCAACAGCTCGGCCAGCGAGCTGAAATTCTCTACACCCGGACAGTGCTGCCCCAACGTGGCCACGGCCACCAGCTCGAACTGCGAGTTGGCGCGAATCGCCGGCACATGCTGGTCTTGCGCGATCTTGCCGTAACCCACCAGCCCTAGACGAATCGGATGCATCGATGACTCCTGTGATCTTGTCGTTGTTATGAACGGATGCGCCCTCATACGGGCGCTCCAGAATCAATGAACCGCAGCCGACGCCCCTTGCTGATATTCACGCGGGGTGCAGCCGAACTCGCGGCGAAACACGGTGTGCAGGTATTGCGCGGATTTGAAGCCGCAGTTCTGTGCGATGTCAGCAATGGCCGAGTCCGTCTTTTGCAGACGTGACGCCGCAGCCGCCAGTTTGAAATTGAGGATTTCGTCGTGCACGCTGCGGCCGCGCTCCTTGCGGAAATGCGATTCCAGTGAAGACCGGGAAATGCCGACGTAACCGGCCACCTGCGCGGTCTTGATGCCTTGGCAGGCGTATTGGCGAATGAAATGCAGCGCCTGCATCACGTAAGGGTTGCCCAGCGGCTGGTGCAGACTCGACGCCTGCACGTTGATCGCCTCAGGCGGCACGAGAATCTGATGGGTGGTGGACGGCATGCCGTGGAGCATCTGGTGCAGCATGTGCGCGGCCATGCGGCCCATGCTTTGCGTGCCCTGAATCACCGAACTCAGCGGCACCCGCGTCAGGGTGCGGGTCAGCGGGTCGTTGTCGATGCCGATCAGCGCCACCTGCTCCGGCACCGCGATGCCCGCCGTCAAGCAGGCCTGCAAAAGCTGGCGGGCGCGGGCGTCACTGACGGCAATAATGCCGATGGGTTTGGGCAGGCTCCGCAGCCAGGCGATCTGTTGCTCAACAGCGCTGTCCCACAGTGGCGCGCTGGTGCTCAAACCGCGATAGATCTCGCCGCGCAAGCCGTCCCGTTGCAGCAGGCGGCGAAAGGCTTTTTCCCGCTCCTGGGCCCAGCGATTGCTCTGGGCTTCGGGCAGGCTGAAGCAAGCAAAACGGGTCAGCCCGGCCTCGATCAGGTGCTCGTAGGCCAGCTTGATCAGGGCGAAATTATCGGTGGCCACGTAGGGGATGTTTTTCGGGTAAGCCGCCGGGTCTTCGTAGGAGCCGCCCACCGCCACCACCGGCAGCTTGCTCGCGGCCAGGGCCTCGCCAATCAGCGGGTCGTCGAAGTCGGCAATGATCCCATCGCCCTGCCAGCGCTCGATGCCCTTGAGCCGGCAAAGAAAATCCTCCTCAAGGAACAGATCCCAGGACGCGCGCGTGCTGCTCAGGTAATTGCCGATGCCTGTGATGATGCCGCGATCGTAGATCTTGCCGCCGTTGAACAGCAGGGCAATTCGGTGAACGGGCGGGACGGTTTTCATTGTTGTTCCCCCAGGCCTGCGAAACAGGTCGGCACAGACTAGGCCTGCGAACAGGGAATCTCAATACTCAAAATCGAACACCGAGTTGGTGATTTTCGTAATCGGCAGGCCCAACGCCGTTGCTAGTATCGGGACAACGCCCAGAACAATAAGGAAATACTTCGATGCCCTGCTTCCCCGATATCGACACGATTCGCTACGAAGGCCCCCACAGCGATTCGCCCCTCGCCTTCCGCCACTACGACGCCAACAAGCTGATTCTCGGCAAGCCGATGCGCGAGCATCTGCGCATGGCCGCTTGCTACTGGCACACTTTCGTCTGGCCAGGGGCCGACATGTTTGGCGTCGGCACCTTCAAGCGCCCGTGGGCCAAACCGGGGGATGCCATGGAACTGGCGCGTTTGAAGGCAGAGGCGGCGTTCGAGTTCTTTTCCAAGCTGGGCATCGACTACTACAGCTTCCATGACACCGACGTTGCCCCCGAGGGCGCGAGCCTGAAGGAATACACCCGCAACTTCGCGCAGATGGTCGACGAGCTGGAACGGCACCAGCAACAGAGCGGCATCCAGCTGCTGTGGGGCACCGCCAACTGCTTCAGCAACCCGCGCTTTGCCGCAGGCGCGGCGAGCAACCCGGACCCTGAAGTGTTCGCCTTCGCGGCCGCCCAGGTGTTCAACGCAATGAACGCCACCCAGCGCCTCAAGGGCTCGAACTACGTACTGTGGGGGGGCCGTGAAGGCTACGAGACCCTGCTCAACACCGACCTCAAACGCGAGCGCGAGCAACTGGGGCGCTTCATGCGCATGGTGGTCGAGCACAAGCACAAGATCGGCTTCAAGGGTGACCTGCTGATCGAGCCCAAACCTCAGGAACCGACCAAGCACCAATACGACTACGACAGCGCCACGGTCTTTGGTTTTCTGCACCAGTACGGCCTGGAGAAGGAGATCAAGGTCAACATCGAGGCCAACCACGCGACCCTCGCCGGGCACAGCTTTCATCACGAGATCGCCACCGCCGCGTCCCTTGGCATCTTCGGCAGCATCGACGCCAACCGCGGCGATCCGCAGAACGGCTGGGACACCGACCAGTTCCCCAACAGCGTCGAGGAAATGACCCTGGCCACTTATGAAATCCTCAAGGCCGGAGGCTTCCAGAATGGCGGATTCAACTTCGATTCCAAGGTACGCCGCCAGAGCCTTGATGAAGTCGACCTGTTCTACGGCCACGTCGCGGCCATGGACGTTCTGGCCCTGGCGCTCGAGCGCGCCGCCGCGATGGTGGAGAACGACGTGCTCGAACAGTTCAAGACCCAGCGCTATGCAGGCTGGGAACAGCCGTTCGGTCGGGCTGTGCTGTCGGGAGATTTCAGCCTGGAATCCATTGCGCAGCACGCGCTGGATAACGACTTCAATCCGCAGGCCGTCAGTGGCCGACAGGAGATGCTCGAAGGGGTTGTGAACCGGTTTATTTATTCGCGATAAACGCTTCGTAGGAACGCGCTTTCCCGCGATCACACAATCCCGTGCAATGAAAATATTGAATGTGCCTACCCTGTCGCGGGCAAGCGCGCTCCTACTGGGATGTGTTTTGGAGCCATCACCGTGACAGTGACAATCTCGCGACAATTCTCTGCGCCACGTCGCGGGAGAAGTATCTACAGTTTCACCCGCGACACGCTCCACGCTCAGGAAGTGCCTCTAAACAAAAATAAAAGGACGCACCACAATGAAAAACCTGAAACGCACCTTGCTCGCCAGTGCTTTGGCCCTGCTCAGCCTCCCGGTCATGGCCGACTCGGCCCACCCGAAAATCGGCTTCTCCATTGACGACCTGCGCCTTGAACGTTGGTCCCGGGATCGCGACTACTTCGTGGCGGCGGCAGAAAAAATGGACGCCAAAGTCTTCGTGCAATCGGCGGACGCCAACGAGCAGAAGCAGATTTCCCAGATCGAAAACCTGATTTCCCGTGGCGTCGACGTGATCGTCATCGTGCCCTTTAACGCCACCGTGCTGACCAACGCGGTCGCCGAAGCGAAGAAAGCCGGGATCAAGGTGGTGTCCTACGACCGGCTGATCCTCAACGCCGACATCGACGCCTACATCTCCTTCGATAACGAAAAGGTCGGCGAAATGCAGGCCTCGGGCGTGCTCAAGGCCCAACCCAAGGGCAACTATTTCCTGCTCGGCGGCGCGCCCACCGACAACAACGCCAAGGTGCTGCGCGAAGGTCAGATGAAGGTGCTGCAACCGGCCATCGACAAGGGCGACATCAAGATCGTCGGCCAGCAATGGGTCAAGGAATGGAACCCGACCGAAGCCCTGAGCATCGTCGAAAACGCCCTCACCAAGAACAGCAACAAGATCGACGGCATCGTCGCCTCCAACGACGCCACGGCCGGTGGTGCGATCCAGGCACTGGCCGCACAGAAACTCGCCGGCAAAGTGCCCATCTCGGGCCAAGACGCCGACCTTGCCGCGGTCAAGCGCGTGATCGATGGCACTCAGACCATGACCGTCTACAAGCCGCTGAAACTCATCGCCTCCGAGGCGGCCAAGCTCTCGGTGCAACTGGCGCGCAACGAAAAACCAGCCTTCAGCTCGCAATACGACAACGGCACCAAGAAGGTCGACACCATCCTGCTGACGCCAACGCCGTTGACCAAGGACAACATCGACCTGTTGGAGAAGGACGGGTTCTACACCAAGGATCAGATTGCGGGGAAATAACGGATCGCGTTGAACAGACCCGATCGGCTGCCGTGAAGCGAAACCTGTGGGACCGAATTCATTCGGGATGGGCCGGTACATTCGGCATGGATGTATCGCCTGTTACCACGTCTCCCGAATGAATTCGGCCCCACAGGGTTTTGCGCAAACCGGCCACGTTGCACCCGCCTTTGGCTTTTGTGTGAGACCCCGCAATGTCCGACTACCTGCTGCAAATGAACGGCATCGTCAAAACCTTTGGTGGTGTCAAAGCCCTGAACGGCATCGACATCAAGGTGCGCCCCGGCGAATGCGTCGGCCTGTGTGGCGAGAACGGCGCAGGCAAATCGACGCTGATGAAAGTGCTCTCGGCGGTCTACCCCTACGGCACCTGGGAGGGTGAAATCCTCTGGGAAGACCAGCCGCTCAAGGCGCAATCGATCAGCGAAACCGAAGCCGCGGGCATCGTCATCATCCACCAGGAGCTGACCCTCGTCCCCGACCTCTCGGTGGCGGAAAACATCTTCATGGGCCACGAGCTGACCCTGCCCGGCGGGCGCATGAACTACCCGGCGATGATCCACCGCGCCGAGGCCCTGATGCGCGAGCTCAAGGTGCCGGACATGAACGTCTCGCTGCCGGTGTCGCAATACGGCGGCGGTTACCAGCAACTGGTGGAAATCGCCAAGGCGCTGAACAAGAAAGCCCGCCTGCTGATCCTCGACGAGCCGTCCTCGGCCCTGACCCGCTCGGAAATCGAGGTGCTGCTGGACATCATTCGCGGCCTCAAGGCCAAGGGCGTGGCCTGCGTCTATATCTCTCACAAGCTCGATGAGGTGGCGGCGGTCTGTGACACCATTTCGGTAATTCGCGACGGCAAACACATCGCGACCACAGCCATGGCCGACATGGACATCGCCAGGATCATCACGCAGATGGTCGGCCGCGAAATGAGCAACCTCTACCCCACCGAACCCCACGACATCGGCGAGGTGATCTTCGAAGCGCGCCACGTCACCTGCTACGACGTCGACAACCCCAAACGCAAGCGGGTCGACGACATCTCCTTCAGCCTCAAGCGAGGGGAAATTCTCGGCATCGCCGGGCTTGTCGGCGCCGGTCGTACCGAACTGGTGTCGGCGCTGTTCGGCGCCTACCCCGGCCGCTATGAAGCAGAGGTCTGGCTGGAGGGCAAACCCGTCGACACGCGCACGCCGCTCAAGTCGATTCGCGCCGGACTGTGCATGGTCCCCGAAGACCGCAAACGCCAAGGCATCATTCCCGATCTGGGCGTCGGCCAGAACATCACCCTGGCGGTGCTCGACAGTTTCTCGCACCTGACCCGCATCGACGCCGAAGCGGAACTGGGCAGCATCGACAAGGAAATCTCGCGTATGCACCTCAAGACCGCGAGCCCGTTTCTACCAATCACCAGCCTCTCCGGCGGCAATCAACAGAAGGCCGTGCTGGCCAAGATGCTGCTGACCCAACCCCGGGTGTTGATCCTCGATGAGCCAACTCGCGGCGTCGATGTCGGTGCCAAATACGAAATCTACAAACTGATGGGCGCGCTGGCCGCCAGTGGCGTGTCGATCATCATGGTCTCCTCGGAGCTGGCCGAAGTGCTCGGCGTATCGGACCGCGTGCTGGTGATCGGCGAAGGCCAGCTGCGCGGCGACTTCATCAACCAAGGCCTGACCCAGGAGCAGGTACTGGCCGCCGCCCTGCACCCTGCGGGCACCCATAACGATAACGATCAGCCCAGTGTTGTGAGAGAAACGCGTACATGAATCAGGTCAAACAATTGTTCACCCGCTACAAAATGCTCGCGCTGGTCATCGCCATCGCCGTGATCTGGCTGTTTTTCAGCTGGCAGACCGAAGGCGGCTTTCTCACCCCGCGCAACCTCTCCAACCTGCTGCGGCAGATGTCCATCACCGGTATCCTGGCCTGCGGCATGGTGCTGGTGATCATCAGCGGCGAAATCGACCTGTCCGTCGGGTCGCTGCTGGGTTTGCTCGGCGGGGTGGCGGCGATTCTCGACGTGGTCTATCACGTGCCACTGGTGTTGAACCTCGGGGTCGTGGCGTTGTGTGGCCTGGCGATCGGCCTGGCCAACGGCTGCATGACGGCCTACCTGCGCATCCCTTCCTTTATTGTTGGTTTGGGCGGCATGCTGGCGTTTCGCGGGATTTTGCTGGGCATCACCGGCGGCACGACCATCGCCCCGGTGTCGCCGCAACTGGTGTATGTCGGCCAGGGTTACCTGCCGCCGTTGGTGGGCGTTGTCCTGGGGGTGCTGCTGTTTGCCCTGACGCTGTTCCTTACCTGGCGCCAGCGTCGCAATCGCGCATTGCACGGCCTGGCTGCTCACTCGCTCCTGCGTGATGCCTTGCGCGTGGTGGCAATCGGCGCGGTGCTGGCCGGTTTCGTCTACACCCTCAACAGCTACGACGGCATTCCGGTGCCGGTGCTGCTGCTGTTGGTGCTGCTCGGCGTGTTCAGCTACATCACCAGCCAGACAGTGTTCGGCCGGCGCATCTATTCGGTGGGCAGCAACATGGAAGCCACGCGCCTGTCCGGCATCAACGTGCAGGCCGTGAAACTGTGGATCTTCGGCATCATGGGCGTAATGTGCGCGCTCGCCGGGCTGGTCAACACCGCGCGACTGGCCGCAGGCTCGCCCTCGGCGGGGAACATGGGTGAACTGGACGCCATCGCCGCCTGCTTCATCGGCGGCACCTCCATGCGCGGCGGCTCGGGTACGGTCTACGGCGCATTGCTCGGCGCGCTGGTGATCACCAGCCTGGACAACGGCATGTCGATGCTCGATGTCGACAGCTACTGGCAGATGATCGTCAAGGGCAGCATTCTGGTGTTGGCGGTGTGGGTGGATGTGAGTACGCGGACTGGGCGCAGGTGATACCCGACTGGCTGGCGCTGCTACAGAAACCGATCACCCGCTAAACTGGCGCCAAGCCCCTTATGCGGAATCCCGATGCGCTCGCCCTTGTTCGCCCTGCTCCTGACCTGCCTCAGCGCGAGTGCCCTTGCCGACCCTGTGTCTTGCCCGACCGGGGAAAAACTCATCTGCCTCAGCGGCTGCTTCTGCCTGCCGGACATCGGCCAGGTGCTGGGCAGCGGCATGCCCACCGACGTCACCCAGATCGCCGGGCCGGCCCTCGCCCTGTGGCTCAGCCAGTCCCGCGCCGCAGCCGCGAGCGGCCTCACCCAGCCGATCCCCGATGCCATTCGTGAAAAGCTGCTGCGCTGGTACCCACCCAGCGTGCTCGACGCGACACTGTATAAGGTCGGCGACAACGGCGAACTCAGCGCCGCCAACGCCATGCTGCAAAACCCCGACATCGGCGCCGTCACCCTCATCGACATCATCGTCTTTCGCACCGAAGAAGCGGCGCAAAACGACGTCGCGCTCTGGGCCCACGAACTCAAGCACGTGCAGCAATATCAGGAATGGGGCGTCGACGGCTTCGCCCAGCGCTATACCCAGGATTTCAACACCGTGGAAGCGCCGGCGTATGAGATACAGACGAAGGTGGGGCGTGTGTTGCGGGGGCTGGATCCGTAGGCCTGATGCAAACCACGCCGGGTCAGGTCAGCACCGATGACCCAACGATATACCTGGCGACAACCTGTCGATTAGCCACTCGCCTTGTGGGTGTAAGATGCGGCCTGTCCAGTTTTGAAAACGGAGGCGTCCATGCCCGGAATATCGCTGAACCTGCCTGACGACTTATCGGATTCCCTCGTGGAGCTAGCCAAAAACAATGGCCAAAGTCCGAGCTATCTGGCTATGGATGTCCTGCGCGACTACATCGAGCACGAAAAAGCCCTCACCTCACACATTGAATGGGCTGTGAAAGAAGCCGACGAGGGCAAGTTCGCCACGGATGAACAAGTGGCTGCAATGCGGGCACGGCGCTGGAGTGCGAATGCGGGTTGAGTGGCTGGATAAAGCCCTGAAAAACCTGGAAGACGAAGCCCGCTATATCGCCCTTGAGAATCCGGAGGCCGCTGACGACTTTTCCGATGCTGTCTTCGCGAGCGTGGATAACCTCGCACTCTTCCCGACCATGGGTCGCGAGGGGCGGGTCAACGGCACGCGGGAGTGGGTGGTGCCGGATTGGTCCTATTTGATTCCATATCGGTTGCGTGGTGATCGCCTGCAGATTTTGGGCGTATTTCACACACGGCAACGGCCGCGCTCCAACGGGTGAAGGCACCGCGGTCAAGACTCTGACCGATGATGGACTGGACGGACTTCCAGCATCGGCTTTGCGGCAGCCTTGACGAACTCAACGCCCCTCCAACAACTCCCCCGCCTTGTCCAGCAAGCCCAACGGATCGTCAGTCTTGTGAATGTCCACCGACAGCAGCTGGCGGAATTTACGCGCGCCGGGGAAGCCCGTGCCCAGGCCCAGCATGTGACGGGTGATGTGATGCATGGAGCCGCCGTCGCGCAGGTGCGCTGCGATGTAAGGCCGCATCTGCGCCAACGCTTCGGCGCGGGTGATCGGCGCCGCGCTGCCGCCAAAAAGCTCGCGATCGACTTCGGCCAGCAGGTAAGGGTTGTGATAGGCCTCGCGACCGAGCATGACGCCGTCGAAGGTGTTCAGGTGTTCCTGGCATTGCTCCAGGGTCTTGATGCCGCCGTTGAGGATGAACTCAAGGTCCGGGAAATCCTGCTTCAACTGCGCGGCGACTTCATAGCGCAGCGGCGGGATGTCGCGGTTTTCCTTCGGCGACAGCCCTTCGAGAATGGCGATGCGCGCATGAACGGTGAAGCTGGTGCAGCCCGCGTCGCGCACGGTGCCGACGAACTCGCACAGTTGTTCATAGCTGTCGCGGCCGTTGATGCCGATGCGGTGCTTGACGGTCACCGGAATCGACACCGCGTCACGCATGGCCTTGACGCAATCAGCGACCAATTGCGGATGCCCCATCAACACCGCGCCGATCATGTTGTTCTGCACCCGGTCGCTCGGGCAGCCGACGTTGAGGTTGACCTCGTCATACCCCGCGGCCTGCGCCAGACGCGCACTGGCCGCCAGATCCGCCGGATTGCTGCCACCCAGTTGCAACGCCAGCGGGTGCTCACTCGGGTCGTGACGCAAAAAACGCTCGCTGTCGCCATGCAGCAAGGCGCCGGTGGTGACCATTTCGGTGTAGAGCAGCGCATTTTTCGACAGCAGGCGCAGGAAGAACCGGCAGTGACGGTCGGTCCAGTCCATCATCGGGGCAACGGAAAAACGACGCGAAGGCGCGGCAGGCAGGCTGGAAGGCGGGGTAGCGGTCATTGGCAACATGGGAGCGGTCAGGCGGGTCAGGCGTAATGGGCGCGTAGTTTACCAGCTTGGCGCGAGAGCGTTCAGCCATAAAAAAACCCGCCGAAGCGGGTCGTTTTTCAGTTCAAGGCCATCCCGACATCCTGTCGGCAGCGCTGCGCGGCGATGGCTGATCGTCCTTGATCGCTGAAGCGTTCCATTGCTTCAGTTGATGGAGCCAATGTATCGCGCAAATGTTTCAGTTGATAGCGTGGGTTCGCCTCATAGCTGTAATCCATTGGCTAGGGTGTATGAAGGCGCAATCGATGATCGGGAGGGAACGACCTTCGCCTACAAGGCTCCAAGCAGTCTGAATCGAATGTCCGCCCCCTTCGGCGACCGATCGTCATGTACCCGGATACCCCGCCGAACACTCGGCTCTTGCCCGGGCATGCAGCTGAACCAGAGGCATGCTGTTTGCGCAAACGCAGGCCTCTAAATCGGCGTGTTCGATACGGTTTACGCCCTTGAGTGACCGGCGGCGCTCGGGTAATGTCATCAAACCCACAGGACAGAGCACGCTCATGACTTCCAAGCTGGAACAACTCAAAAAGATCACCACCGTCGTCGCTGATACCGGCGATTTCGCTGCCATCGAAAAGCTCAAGCCGGTTGATGCCACCACCAACCCTTCTCTCTTGCTCAAAGCCGGTTCCAACGACAGCAACGCCGAGCGCCTGAAAGAAGCCTTCAGTGGCAGCAATGGCGACATCAATCTGGCCAGCGACCGCTTCGCCGTTGCCATTGGCCGCGAAATTCTCAAGGTCGTACCCGGCCGCGTTTCGACCGAGGTCGACGCCCGCATTTCCTTTGACACCCAGGCATGCATCGCACGGGCCGAGCGTCTGGTGGGCCTGTACGAAGAGTTCGGCATCGGTCGTGACCGCATTCTGATCAAGCTGGCCTCGACCTGGGAAGGCATCAAGGCTGCCGAACAGTTGGAAAAGAAAGGCATTCAGTGCAACCTGACCCTGCTGTTCTCGTTTGCCCAGGCCCAGGCGTGTGCCGACGCGGGTGTGTTCCTGATTTCCCCGTTCGTTGGCCGTATCTACGACTGGTACAAGAAAGCCGAAGGCAAGGATTACGTGGGCGCGGAAGATCCGGGCGTCAAATCGGTGACCCGCATCTACAACTACTACAAGGCCAATGACTACAAGACCGTGGTGATGGGCGCAAGCTTCCGCAACCTGAGCCAGATCGAAGAACTGGCAGGCTGTGATCGCCTGACCATCAGCCCGGACCTGCTGCAGAAGCTGTCGGAAGACACCGGTTCCCTGGTGCAGAAGCTCAAGCCAGGCAACGGCGGCGAGCCTCGTCAGACGTTGAACGAAAGCCAGTTCCGCTGGGCGTCCAACGAAGATGCCATGGCTACCGAGAAGCTGGCCGAAGGTATTCGCCAGTTCGCCCGTGATCAGGAAAAACTTGAGGCGTTGCTCTCTGCCAAGAAGTGATTGCCTTAAGTTGAATGAAAGGGCGGCATCCTTGGGGGTGTCGCCCTTCTTTTTCGTCTGGCGCGCTCAGCGTTTTGCACTGAAGTGTGTCTGAGGGGCATCAAAAGACAACTGTCGCGACGGCTCCTTAGCCGTGTCCCATGGGACAAGCCGAGGGACCTTTGGAGCCGATAGCACTCTCGATTGATTTGGCCAGCAGATCGCGCTCCGTGGAGAGTGAATAGATATTTTGCGCAAATTCAGGCCGGGCGTCCTTGTTGAAGACGGCCGCGGCCAGTACGCGGTCAGCCAGAATTCGGGCAAGCAGGAGTCGAGCCTGCTCCAATGTGGGAACCACCTCGGACACCACAATATGCGTTTCATGAAACTCAGGCTTCATCATGGATTTGATGATCTGCTCATGGGCGCTCTCTTTCGACACGGTCCATATGCATTGAAAGACCACGTACATTTTGTCCCAGAGGTCTTGCCCCACAAGATTTCGCCATTCGTCGAGATGGCCTCGCATAACGTTGACCTGATCAACGGCTGCGGCGGTCTGGTTGGTCAATATGTCGTCACCAATAGCGTGGCAAAATGCTTCATACTCTTTGATCTCAAACTTTCCGTTGTTCAAGATCGTCTGCATAAAGTTCCGCGCAGCGTGGAGAATTCGGGTACTGGAATCCAATGTTTCATCGGACAGACCTAATAGCTGCACGCGCAACAAAACATCGTTCACGGCTTGTTTAAACGCAGTCAGGGGCACATACCACTGCGCATTGGCCGAATGTTCGGCGTAAGGAAAAATAATAGAATAGATACCCAATGGAATATGAGCGATGGCTTTGAGCACTGTATAAACAGGGCTGACTTCCTGGCGAACATAGGTGGTGTGTTCATCAACGCAAAACGTATAGCGTCCTCCACTGAATGTCGCCTCCGCGTACAGGAGTGGGTATAGCGTCACTGACAACTTTTTCAGATTCTGCGCGTAGTGCTGGCGCATGGCGATGTCGACGTCCACTGCAAACTGATAAGCCTGCCGCCTTTCATCGCCCGCTGCCATGGCGAGAGTGGGTGGGGTGTAGGGATAACCTTCTGATGGATCAAGTGGCATGACGGAAACTCCTTTTTCACAGAGTAAGAGCGCATACGGAGCCTGATAGGTCCGACGACTTCCACTCAGCCTCTTGTCAGTCAATTAAAAGAGGGTGTGGGAGCGGCGACTCAAGCCGTAAACCGCTCTAAACGTGCAACTGATGCGATTTTAAAATGCTGTGTACATCGATAGCCGCATTCGAAGTATACACACGATTTATATTGACTCAGCGCCGCCTTCCCCTTCTGCGACTGCTTCCAGTAAAACCCCTTATTAATCAGTCCTTTTTTACCACTCACGCCATAGACTGTTTTGCGATAGATAAAAGAGCAAAACACTTTATGGTCAAGGAACTGACCTTTGTATTGTCAAGACCCTTGAGTCGATGCGTGCGGGGGTTAGCTAAACAAACAATTCATTCCCGCCGAGGGCGAACTTCGCCCATTGACCCAAATCGTTATGGCTCAACGTCGATATCGAGCAACGCCGCCCCTAATGCCTTGCCATGCGCATCCAGCGCGAGCGACCGGGTGACGCCTCCTTTCAGGATGCCGGGAAGCACAAAGTTCAACGCCTGCACATTTGGCAACTCATACCGCCGCACCGCCCCGGCCTTCGGATCCAGCAGCCCGGCAAAATGCGCCGTCACCCGCTCAACCGTCAGCTGTTCAACCAACCGCGGATAATCCTCGGCCCTGAAGGCAATCACCGAAATGTTCGACGTATCGCCCTTGTCCCCGGTCCGCGAGTGGGCCAGGTCGCGCAATTTAACCGCGCTCATGATGCATCCTCCAGATGAACACGGGGCGTGACCGTTTCACGGGGCAGCAGCAATGACGCCACCGCCACCACCTGCCGCAGCGCCTTGGTCGCCCCGCCGCCGCCATAAGGGCCGTTGGTGTACAGCGTTTCCACTTCATTGCCGACACGCACCGCTTCAGCCTTGTCGGCGCAACGGGCGGCGACCCGCAGGCGCACCTCCCAAGGCTCGCCCGACGCCCGTGAACCCAGCTCGAACCCGTGCAACGAATCGACTCCGATCAACTCCGCACGTATGTCATCGAACACCACGCCGGTAATCTTCAACCGCTCAAGCACCACCTCCCGCGCCAACTGCGCGCGGGCCAGGGCGCCGGGGCCGCCGTAGGAGATTTGACCCTCGCCGATCCAGCCATCGAGATACCCCACCGACACTTTCAGCGCGTCAGGCCGCGCACGGCCTGCGGCGCCCTGCGCTCGCACTTCATTGGGCGCGACCACGCTGAATGACACCTCGGAAAAGTCCGCTGTCACATCGGGCGTGAGGTAGGCCCTGGGGTCGTGCACTTCGTAGATCATCTGCTCGGTGCAGGTCGCGGTGTCGATGCGGCCACCGGAACCTGCCACTTTGCTGATCACAGCCAGGCCCTCGGCATCGACTTCTGCCAACGGGAAACCCAGGCGTGCCAGATCCGGCACTTCCTTGACCCCGGGATCGGCAAAATAGCCGCCGGTGATCTGCCCTGCGCACTCGAGCAGGTGGCCGATCAAGGTGCCGCGACCGAGTTTTGTCCAGTCATCCTGCGCCCAGCCGAACGCGAACAGCTGCGGCGCGAGGAACAGCGACGGGTCGGCCACGCGCCCGGTGATGATCACATCGGCGTCGGCGCGCAAGGCCTCGACGATGCCTTCAACCCCCAGATACGCGTTGGCGGAGATCAACCGATCGCCCAGATCGCCGACGGTAGCGCCGTTGTCCAACACCTGATCCGGGCTCAACTGCGCGAGCACGTCATCGCCGGTCACCGCCGCGACAGTCAGGCCATGCAGGCCCAGTCCAGCCGCGATCAGCCGCACTTCTCGCGCCGCAGACAACGGGTTGGCCGCGCCCATGTTGCTGATCACCCGCAGGCGTTTTTGCCCAGGCTCACGCCCTCGGGACACGAAGGGCAGCACGCGGCGCATGCGCTCGCTGAGCAACGGGTCGTAACCGGCGTCGGGGTGGGCCAGTCGAGCCTGTTGCGCCAGGGCGATGGTGCGTTCGGCCAGGCATTCGAACACCAGATAATCCAGCGCGCCCTGGTCGGCGAGCTCCACGGCAGGCTCGATGCGGTCGCCCGAATAACCGGCGCCGGAGCCAATACGTAGGGTTTTCATTCAAAACACTCCCAGCAGCAGTGCGGTGAGGGTCATCAGCACCGATGCGGCAAACAGAAACGGGATGGTGAAGCGTTGATGGTCGGCGAGTTCGACCTTGCACAGGCCCACCAACAGGAAGGTCGCGGGGGTCAGCGGGCTGACCGGGAAGCCAGTGGTGTGTACGCCCAGCAGCGAGGCCTGGGCCACTTGCAGCGGGTCGACGCCCAGGGCGCGGCCGACTTCGGCGATCACCGGCATCACGCCGAAATAAAAGGAATCCGGGTCGAACAGCAGGCTCAGCGGCATCGACAGGAAGCCCACCACCATCGGGATCAGCTTGCCGTGGCCTGCCGGAATCTGCGCCACCGCCACCTCAGCCATGGCCTTGAGCATGCCGGTGCCCTGCATGATGCCGGTGAACACACCCGCTGCGAGGAGAATGCTGGCCATGGTCAGGGCGGTCTTGGCGTGGGCGTCGATGCGCGCCCGTTGCGCATCGACGTTGGGGTAGTTGATGCACAGCGCCAGCACGGTGCCGACCATGAACATCACCACCGGATCGACCCAACCAGCGATCATCACGGCCATGACCACGATGGTCAGCAACAGATTGAGCCAGAACAGACGCGGGCGGCGCAGCACTTCTTCCTGCTCGGTCAGGACGCGCTCGGGCACCACATCCACAGTTGCGCCTGCACCAAGACCCAGGCGCTTCTCTTCGCGATGCCCCAGCAGCCAGGCGCTGATAAAGACGAAAGCCAGGCCAACGATCTGCACCGGAATCAGCGGCTGGAACAGCTCGGAAACCGGCACATGCAACGCCGCGGATGAGCGCAGCACCGGGCCGGTCCATGGGAGAAAATTCACCCCCGCCGCCATCGCCGCGACGCAGGCCAGAATCCGACGATCAATGCCCAACCGCGTGTAAAGCGGGAGCATGGCCGGGATCGTCACCAGAAAAGTCACCGCGCCTGAGCCATCCAGGTGCACCAGCAAGGCCAGCAGCGCCGTGCCAACGACGATTCGAGTAGGACGCGTCCCCACCGTGCGCAGGATGCGGTCGATGATCGGGTCAAGCATCCCCGCATCGGTCATCACCCCGAAGAACAGAATGGCGAACACGAACATGCCGACCACGGGGGCGACGTTCTTGATACCGGTGATGATGAAGCCACTGGTCTGCAGACCGAAACCGCCGATGAGCGCGGCGATGATCGGCAAGGCGATCAGGGCAACCAGAGGCGAGAGGCGCTTGCTCATGACGGCGGCGAGCAAACAGAGAATGGTGATGACACCGAGGGTGGGGAGCATGGGCTGATCCTTGTCATTCCTGACCGGCGCGCGGCGCAATGAGCTGTTGTTGTTTTCAGCGAGTATCGAAACGGGGGTAAGCTTTGTAAATTGAAATGTTCGCAGCATCACATTCGAAAAAAACGAATCAACACCCTGAGATACCTTTAATGAAAAACTCGATCCAGCACATCCGCGCCTTTCTGGCCGTGGCCAACAGCGGCAGCTTCGCCAAGGCCGCCATCGAGCTGAATCTCTCCCCCTCGGCCCTGACCGTGCAGATCCAGCAATTGGAGCAATGGCTCGGCGTGATCCTGCTGGAACGCAGCCCACGTCAGGTCAGCCTTACCGCTGCCGGGCAGAACAATCGCGGGCCGATGGAAAAACTGCTGCTGGACCTGGACAACATCGTCAGCGGCTCGCGGGACCTGGCGGCGTTGCGTCGAGGCGTGGTGACCATCGCCGCCCTGCCCTCGCTGTGTGCCGGGGCGCTGCCGCCGATTCTGAAAACGTTTCGTGAGCAGTTCCCTGGTGTCGAAGTGCGGCTGCGCGATGTGGTGGCGCAACGCATCGACGCCCTGGTGCGTGATGGCGAGGTGGATTTTGGCCTGGGGGTGCGGGCGCGTATGAGTCACGGGCTGGATTTCGAGGTGGTGATGGTCGATCGCCTGAGTCTGTTCGTACCCCTGGACCACCCGCTGGCGGAGCGGAATTCGATTGTGCTGGCGGACATCGCAGGCGAGCCGATCATCCTCACGGGCCGAGACAGCAGCGTGCGCGAGCGGGTGGAGCAACTGTTCGCCGAAGCAGGCCAGACCCTGACGCCGGGGCTGGAAGCGAACTACATGTCCACGGTCATGGCGTTGGTGCGGCAAGGCCTGGGGATGACGCTGCTGCCGGAATCAGCTGACGAGGGCCGTGGCGATCTGGCGCAGGTGCGGGTGGAGCATGCCGGGGTGAACCGGGAGATCGGCTTGATTACCCGAGCGGGATTCGGGATGAGCCCGGCGGCGCAGCGGTTTGTGGAGGTGATGAAGCGCTCATTGACTCCACGATCCCTGTAGGAGACGCCGGAGGTTACGACGGCAGCGAAGCGGGCTGCCAAACGACACATCACTGCCAGACCTGACGCTCTCGCTGCCGTCGTAACCTCCGACGTCTCCTACAGGATTGCGATAAAGCAGCCATTTGTAACCACCGCGTTTTTCTGTCCGGCGTTGCACTGGCTGAACGCCACCTGAACACCTGCACAACTCCTGAAAAAAGCAAAAAAACAAGTATGCTCATTCAATAATGAGTATCATTATGTTACACATTGGCTGAATGCGAATGGCTTTACAACGCGTTCACGCTGCACACACTATCAGATTTACACCGGTGATAAATGCTCGTTCCTTTTTTGATCATGCTGCGCGAAGGGATTGAAGCCGCGCTTATCGTAGGCATTATTGCCAGCTACCTCAAACAGACCGGCCGTGGCGAGTGGATGCCCGCTGTGTGGATCGGTGTGTTTCTGGCCGCTGCCCTGGCGCTGTTCGTCGGTGGTGGCCTGGAAATGGTCAGCGCCGAATTCCCGCAGAAACAACAGGAACTGTTCGAAGGCGTCGTCGGCCTGGTGGCCGTGGTGATCCTCAGTTCCATGGTCGTGTGGATGCGCAAGGTCGCCCGCTCGGTCAAGCATGACCTGCATCAGTCCCTGGACGCCGCCCTTGCCGGCTCGAAAAACCAGACCTACGCCCTGATCGCCATGGTGTTCTTCGCCGTGGCTCGCGAGAGCCTGGAAACCGTGTTCTTCCTGCTGGCCGTGTTCCAGCAGAGCGAGGGCGCCTCGGGCCCATTGGGTGCGCTGTTCGGACTGATCATCGCGGTGGCGATTGGCGTGGCCATCTATAAAGGCAGCTTGCGCCTGAACCTCAGCCGTTTCTTCCGCTACACCGGCCTGTTCATCCTGGTCGTGGCGGCGGGCATCCTCGCCAACTCCGTGCGTTCGTTGCATGAAGCCGGTATCTGGAACCACTTCCAGGACGTGGTCTTCGACATCAGCGCCATCCTGCCGATGGACGGCCCGACCGGTTCGGTGCTGGCCGGCATGTTCGGCTATCAGGATGCGCCGAGCGTCAGCGTGCTGGTGGCGTACCTGGCCTACCTGGTCTTTGCGCTGTTCCTGTTCTTCAAGCCGCAAGCGCGGGTGGTGAGTCTGCCCACCCGCCCGGCCCACGAACACGGCCACACTTCTTCAGTTACGAATAAATAAGGGCAACCATGACCAGTCAGACCGGCCTTCCTCCCCAGAAAGCCAAGCCTAAGCGCGCCCTGCAATTCGCTGTTGCGGGCTCCGTGCTGCTGATGATCGCCGCAGGCGCGATGTTCTATTTCGCCTCCCAGGCCGCGCAGAAAAAACGCGTGGCCAACACCGGCAACGAGACGGTGGTTACCATCCACGCCAAGAACTGCGAGCCGAACGAAATCACCGTGCCTGCTGGCAAGAATGCCTTCCGCATCGTCAACGCCTCCGAGCGTGCCGTGGAATGGGAAATTCTCGACGGCGTGCTGGTGGTCGAGGAGCGGGAAAACATCGTTCCGGGCCTGAGCCAGATCATCAACGCCAACCTGCAACCCGGCGACTACGCCATCACATGCGGCCTGCTGAGCAACCCGCGCGGCGTGCTGCACGTAACCCCGACTGCGGAATCCGAAGCCGCGGCCAAGGCCCGTCCTTCGATGGTTGCCTTCATCGGTCCGCTGTCGGAGTACCGCGTCTACCTGAGCACCCAGAGCAGCGCGCTGATCCGCGCGGTGACCGACCTGCAACAGGCCATCGACAGCGGCGACCTGGCTGCCGCGCAAAAGGCCTACGCCCCGGCCCGCGCGGCCTACCAGCGCATCGCCCCTGCCGCGCAGCGTCTGGCGGAGCTGGACAACGCCATCAACGCCCGCGCCGACTACTTCGAAAAACGCGAGCAGGACCCAGGCTTCAGCGGCTTCCACCGCATCGAGTTTGGCCTGTTCTCGCAGAAGTCCGTGGACGGCCTGTCGCCAGTCGCGCAAAAGCTGCAAGCCGACATCGCGACCCTGAAAACCCAGCTGCTGGCCCAGAGCATCGCGCCGGAACAACTGGCCAATATGGTGGTGCGCAACATGCGCAGCCTGGCGGAAATCCGCAGCAACGGCGAAGAAGAGCGCTACAGCCATCTGGACCTCACCGGGTTCGCCGCCAATCTGGAAGGCACGCGCAAGGTCGTCGACCTGCTGCGTCCGCTGCTGGCCAAAAACTGGGGCGAAGTCCTGAAGAAGATCGACGACGCCAGCACCGCACTGGACGACCAGTTGCTGATGCTCAAGACCGACAGCGGCTACACGCCGTATGACCAGGTCAGCACCGAACAACGAAAACAAATAGCAGACAAGGCCAAGGCTCTGGCCGATGCACTCGATGGAATCGATCCGGCCCTGGGCCTCACCGGCCTGTAAGCGTGCCCTGGCGGGTGCCCTCTTGCGCCCGCCCGGCCCCGAAACCCGAGCGAAGAAAGCATTCACATGAAAGACTTTGATTCATCCAACGCCCCGATTTCCGCTGAACGCCGCCGTGTCCTGATGGGCCTCGGCGCGGCCGGTGCCGCCATTGCCGGTGCAAGCATCGCAGGCAATGCCCTTGCCGCGACCAACGCACCTGCGCAAGTGACCGAAGCCCCGAAAAGCGAAAAGACTCAAGACCACAACGCGTTCCACGGCACCCACCAGAGCGGCATCGTCACCCCGCGCCCTGCCGCCGGCATGATGGTGGCCTTCGATGTGCTGGCCCAGGACCGCGAGGACCTGGAGCGTCTGTTCCGCACGCTCAACGAGCGCATCGCGTTTCTGATGACCGGTGGTGAAGTGCCGCAGGTCGATCCGAAACTGCCGCCGCTGGACTCCGGCATCCTCGGTCCGGTGGTCACCCCGGACAACCTGACCATCACCGTTTCGGTGGGCGACTCGCTGTTCGACGAGCGCTTTGGTCTGGAGCACGTCAAGCCCAAGCGCCTGCAGCGCATGGTCGGCTTCCCCAACGATGCGCTGGAAGCGGCCTGCTGCCATGGCGACCTGAGCATTCAGTTCTGCTCCAACGCCCCGGACAGCAACATCCACGCCCTGCGCGACATCGTGAAAAACCTGCCGGACCTGTTGCTGGTGCGCTGGAAACAGGAAGGCACCGTGCCTGCCCAGGCTCCGCTCAAACCGGGCCAGCAGCCTGAAAGCGCGCGCAACTTCCTGGGCTTCCGCGACGGCTCGGCCAACCCGGATTCCAACAATCAGAAGATCATGAATGAAGTGGTCTGGGTGCAGCCAGACGGCGACGAGCCCGCCTGGGCCGTCAACGGCAGCTATCAGGCCGTGCGCATCATTCGCAACCTGGTGGAGCGCTGGGACCGTACTCCGCTGCAGGAGCAGGAAGGCATTTTCGGTCGCACCAAGAACACCGGCGCACCGATGGATGGCAAGACCGAAACCGACGTCCCGGATTACACCAAGGACCCGGAAGGCAAGGTCACCAAGCTCGATTCGCACATCCGCCTGGCCAACCCGCGCACCCATGATTCGCAGAAAAACCTGATCCTGCGTCGACCGTTCAACTATTCCAATGGCGTGATGAAGAACGGCCAGCTGGACATGGGCCTGCTGTTCATCTGCTACCAGCAGGATCTGGAAAAAGGCTTCATCACCGTGCAGACCCGCCTCAACGGCGAGCCGCTGGAGGAATACCTCAAGCCTACCGGCGGGGGTTATTTCTTCACCCTGCCGGGCGTCAAGGACAACAACGATTACATCGGTCGCTCGCTGCTGGCCGCAGCTTCTGCTGTAAAAACAAAAACTGCCTGACAACCCTTACCTCACAGGAAGAGCTCCATGAAAAAGTCGCCTCTCGCGCTGTTGGTTACCCTTGGCTTGTTGCAGACCCCGTCCGTGTTCGCGGCAACGGCACCGCTGGATCTGGTCACACCGGTTTCCGACTACAAGATCTACGTCACCGAAAACGTCGACAAACTGACCGCTGACACCCAGAAGTTCACCGACGCCATCAAGAAAGGCGATCTGGCGACCGCCAAGAAACTGTACCCGACCACTCGCATTGCCTACGAGGCCATCGAGCCGATCGCCGAGCTGTTCGACGACCTGGACAAGTCGATCGACTCCCGTGAAGACGACCACGAGAACGGCGTAGAAGCTGAAGACTTCACCGGCTTCCACCGTCTGGAGCACGCACTGTTCGCCAAAAACACCACCAAGGGTCAGGAAGCACTGGCTGACAAGCTGATAACTGACGTCAAGGACCTGCAAGCGCGCATTGCCGGCCTGACCTTCCCGCCAGAGAAAGTGGTCGGCGGGGCTGCGGCGCTGCTCGAAGAAGTCGCTGCCACCAAGATCTCCGGTGAAGAAGACCGTTACAGCCACACCGACCTGTATGACTTCCAGGGCAACGTAGACGGCGCGAAGAAAATCGTCGACCTGTTCAAGCCACAACTGCAGAAGTCCGACGCTGCCTTCGTAGCGAAAGTCGACAAGAACTTCGCGACCGTGGACAAGATCCTGGCCAAGTACAAAACCAAGGATGGCGGTTTCGAAACCTACGACAAAGTGAAGGAAAACGATCGCAAGGCCCTGACCGGCCCGGTCAACACGTTGGCTGAAGACCTGTCGCAAATGCGTGGCAAGCTCGGTTTGAACTGAGTTTCAACGCACTGAAAAGCCCGCCTGCCGAGTCATCGGCAGGCGGGCTTTTTTTGTCTGTTCAGTCGGGCGCATGTTCACTCTGTGGGAGCGAATTCATTCGCGATTGGCCGGCACATCCGACACATCTGCATCGCCTGTCCGATTTTTCGCGAATGAATTCGCTCCCA
>NZ_JBWKWB010000037.1:0-40846 GCF_059421985.1 Pseudomonas sp. GW821-FHT02A11 | reverse complement strand
CCTCCGAAAACGAATGTCGACTTTACAAGCTTAGCTGCCAGCAACACTTTACGCAGACAGAGCCAATTCATTCGCGAAAAATGACGCCGTCTGTAATGACGTCGCGCGAATGAATTCGCTCCCACAGGGGAATCGCCGTAACCGCCTGCAATCGCGGGCAAACGCGCTTCTGCAAGGGTGAGCCCTAAGCGGCCGCCTTTTTCATATTCCGCTTGTGGGTCCGCCCCACGCGCCCTTCGATGTTGCTCTGCAGCTTCCTTCTCATCCCCATCAGAAACGCAGCCTCTGCCGTCACAAACAACGGGCCGATGATCAGGCCTGTGACGTCGTCGACGAACGCCGGTTTGCGGCCTTCGTAATAATGGCCGACGAACTGAATGACCCAACCCACCACGAACAGGCCGACCCCGGAACCGAGCCAGACCAGCGTGCTTTGCTGCGCGAGATGCGCGCCTATCCACAGGAACAGCGCGAGCACCACGCCCAAGGCGATGCCCAGGGGCCGGTCCAGGCGCAGGTAGAACAGCGTCGCCGCGACCGTCGCCAGCAGGGCCGGGGACAACCACAGTTCGCCCAATGCCCAGCTGCTCCAGCCGGGGCGTGACAGCAGCACGGAGACCGCCAGCACGATCAGCGGAACGCCAACGAAATGGGTGGCGATGTTGCGGGTGTCGCGGTGGTAAGCCGCATATTGGCTGAGGTGATCGACGAGGTTTTTCATTGTTATTCCTCCCGAGATGCGTGGATCATGCGCCTGATTTTTTGGCGGGGCGCACCGATGGCCTCAGCCTGCAATAAAACGCCAGCAAGAAAAAGGAGATTCACGTGACGAATGGAACCCAATGGCGCTCGTGGTTGATCAACGATCACTGGTTCAACGATTTGCCCGCTTCACTTCAGGATAGTCTGCTGATCGGCATGCGGCAGCGCCGGGTGACCCCCGGCAAGCTGGTCTTCCAAAAGAACGAGCCCGCGTGCGGCCTGTATGCGCTGCTCGCTGGCTCTCTGCGCTTCAACGACCCCAGGCAGCAATGCCAGTGGCGCCCGCAAACGGCGACTGCACGGCCTTACTGGTTCGGCGAGGTGTCGCTGTTTGACGACAAACCCCGCCTGCGCGATGTGTTCGCCGAAGACCAGGTCATCCTGCTGCACATGCCTCAACCCCCCCTGCAACAGCTGCTGGAAGAGCACCCTAGATACTGGCGATCGTTCGGCCAACTGCTGGCACGCAAGTTGGGGCTGGGTGTTCCGCCGCCGGATCAGATGACCTCGCTGCCCACCGACGAGCGCGTGGCGTTTCGCTTGCTGATGCTTGCTGAAGGCTACGGCGAGATCGACCGCTCGGTGCGCATCGTGTCAGTGGCTGATCTGCATTCCACTCGCGGTCTGGGGCTGGTGCCGGAAGTGGTTGATCGGGTGCTGGTGCAGTTTGCCGAGCGCGGGATGGTGCGCCGCGATCACGATTTCATCAGCGTGCTGGATGTCGACAAGCTGCGCAAAGCGGCCAGACATCGTCTGACCGAGCTCTGACGCGACGTCTTAGCGCACACCGTCGCGGTACTGGCTGGGGGTCATGCCGGTCCAGCGTTTGAACGCGCGGCTGAAGCTGCTGGTGTCGGCAAAACCCAGCAGATAAGCGATTTCGCTGAGCGAGCTGCCGGGGTCGCGCATGTGCTGCAGGGCCAGGTTCTGGCGGCATTGGTTGAGCAGCAAATCGTAGCTGCAGCCCTCATCGGCCAAATGCCGCTGCAGGCTGCGCAGGCTCAGGTGCAGGTGTTGCGCGATGCGCTCTGCCGAGGGTTCGCCTTCGGGTAACTGGGCTTCGATGGCGCCGCGCACCTTGCGCTCCCAGGTCAGCGGGCTGAGTTTTTCCAGCGCGCGATCAAGGACGGCCTCGTTGTGCTCGGCCAGTTCGGCATTGGCGTCGTCCAGGTGGCTGTCGAAATCGGCGCAGGCGAACTCCAGCAGGTTTTCCGCCGCGTCAAAGAACAGCGGCGAGCGGAACACGTCGTGCCAAGGCTTGGGATCGGCGGGCTGCGGCCGTACCAGATGCACCGCGAGGGGGGCGTAATGACGCCCGAGCCGATTGCGGCAGGTGCGCACGTAGATCGCCGCGAAGGCATCCATGGCCTCGTTGGCCGGCATTGGCCCACCCTCGGGCACGCGAAAGCGAAACTCGTAACGATCCCCCACGCGGATGAAGCTCAGGTCCAGCGCATCGCTGACCACCGGGTGATAGCGCACGATGCGCTCGAACACCTCGCGCAGAGAACCACTGGCCACCAGCGCGTAACCGAGGGCATGAAAGGTGGTAGGGCTGACGAAGCGCGACACCCGCAACCCCAGCGCCGGATCACCACTGGCTTCGACCGCCAGTTGCCATAGCCGCGTGGTGACCGTCACCGCATAGCGCGCGTTGGGGTCGTCCATCAGCTGTGGATCGAGGCCCGCAGCCTGGCTCAGCGCGAGACTGTCGAGGCCAAGGGCGTCGAGTTGCTTGCGCAGGGCGCGGGTCCAGCTGGCGAGAATGCTCGGCTCAGGCATACAGATTGGCGCTTCCGGTCAACAGATTGGCGTCCACGGCCGGGCAGTTTGACGCCCCTCACGGCACAGTGGAGCAACGTTTCGCTCATCATAAAACCGGAGAATGGAAGCATGCACGACACTTCTGCAAGCGCTGCCGGACTGAATGCACAGCAGCGATCAGCCCATATTCGCGCAGTGGTTATGGCCCAGGGGGAAGCCTTGCGAAAACGCTACCCGATTCTTGCGCACCAAGATGCAATCGGGGTCGGCATTCTGCTGCTTGCCCTCACCGGCATGATCGGCAGCGCAGTGCTCTATCTCGAAGGTTTCATGGCGTGGTGGGTGTGTCTGCTGCTCAATGCGTTCTTCGCGTCGTTGACCCATGAGCTTGAGCACGACCTGATTCACAGCATGTATTTCCGCAAGCAGCGGGTGCCTCACAATCTGATGCTGGCGTTGGTGTGGATGGCGCGACCGAGCACCATCAATCCGTGGATTCGTCGGCATCTGCATTTGAATCATCACAAGGTGTCCGGCACCGAAGCCGACATGGAAGAGCGCGCCATCACCAACGGTGAGCCCTGGGGTATCGCGCGGCTACTGATGGTGGGCGATAACGTCATGTCGTCGCTGATCCGCATGTTGCGAGCGAAAACCTGGGCGCACAAAGTCAGCATTCTCAAGCGCACCTTGCGCGTCTATGCACCGCTGGCGCTGCTCAACTGGGGCGCGTGGTATGTGTTTCTAGCTTTTCATGCGACGAACGGCATTGCCGGTCTGATGGGCACCTCGGTCGACTGGTCAACCAACACCCTGGCTGTGATGCAGGTGATCGACATCGCGGTCGTGGTGCTGATCGGCCCTAACGTTTTGCGCACCTTCTGCCTGCATTTCGTCAGTTCGAACATGCATTATTACGGCGACGTCGAAGCGGGGAACGTCATGCAGCAGACTCAGGTGCTCAACCCGTGGTGGCTGTGGCCGATGCAGGCGTTCTGTTTCAACTTCGGCAGCACCCATGGCATTCATCATTTTGTGGTCAAGGAGCCGTTTTACATTCGTCAGATGACAGCACCTGTCGCACACAAGGTCATGGCGCAAATGGGCGTGCGGTTCAATGATTTCGGGACATTTGGACGGGCAAATCGGTTCGAGCGTGTGGCTGTCGTTGAAGGTGATCCTCTGTCTCAGCCATCTCGCGGTTGATGACTGTAGGAGCGCGCTTGCCCGCGATGGCGGTTTCTCCATCTGCAACGTCGGGTGCAGACACACCCCCCATCGCGGGCAAGCGCGCTCCTACAGTGATTTCCGAAAATTTGAGTGCATAAAAATTTCTGTAACAACCCCATCGTATTCTTCGCTCATCCCCGGCGAGCTGGGGGCAGACAGCGTGATTTATCAGGGCCGCTCCTTAAGGCAGGGGGTGGCCCTCTTTTTTGGCCGCGCTTTTGCCCGTGATTGAGACATATGATTTTTGGGTATTAATAAATATCTTCTTATTCTTTTTCGAATATATGTCCCGTCTCTATACTCGCCGCCATGAACGCAAAAAATGCAGGAGGCGAAGGCCATGCATAACGAATCGATCCGTTACTTGATCGTCCCAGGCTGGCAAGGATCTGCCGACGACCATTGGCAAACTCACTGGCAGAACAGTCTGCCCAACAGCGTGCGGGTGGAACAGGCCGACTGGCTCAAACCCCGCCGCGAAGACTGGGTAGGTGAATTGCAGCGGGCCATTGCGGCCGACAGCTCGCCGGTGATCCTGATCGCCCACAGCCTGGGTTGCGTGACAGTGGCCCATTGGGCTCAGTTGGCCCCGCTGGAAACCCTGCGCCAGGTGCGCGGTGCGTTGCTGGTGGCACCTGCTGACGTCGAGCGGCCGAACTGCCCGCCGGCGATTCGTAACTTTGCGCCTGTTCCTGAACACCTGTTGCCGTTCCCGACGCAGGTGGTCAGTTCCGATAACGATTCCGCCGTCAGCGCCTTGCGGGCGATGGAAATGGCCCGCAACTGGGGCGCCGAAATCGGCATCCTCAGTGGCGCCGGCCACATCAACGTCAAGTCCGGCCACCAACGCTGGGAACAGGGTTTCGCTTACCTGTATCGCCTGCAGGGCCGTATCGAACAACTCACACGACGCCGCGCATGAAGCCATGTTGCGCGGCTGCGGGCGCGTCAGAGAACACGTTGCCCCCGTTTTTTTTCGCCGCAGTGAACCGACAGGCGCTGCGGCCTTTTTTTTAACGCTCAGGCACTGATGGCTTGGGCGGGAGCCTGCCATGAGTCATCCAGACGTACCGCAACAGCCCCTTCTGACCTTCCCCGACGCTGAAAAAAGCCCCCTGAGCATTCGTGCCAAGGCGCTGGTGTTTTTCGACCCGCGCTCGCGCCGCCTGCGTGAAGAAATGGAGCAACTGGCCCCGCTCGATCTGCCCGTGCTGATTCGTGGGGAACCTGGCACCGGCAAGGAATTGCTGGCGCGGCATATCCATCGTGGCAGTGATCGCTCGGGCCTTTTCGTGTCGGTCAATTGCGGCGCGATCAGCCCGACCTACGCCGATGCCGAGCTGTTCGGTTATGCCGCGGGTGCGCACAGCGGTTCGGTGAGCAGCCGGGCAGGGTGGTTCGGTTCAGCCACAGGCGGCACGTTGTACCTGGATGAGATTGCCGACCTACCTTTGTCGATCCAGATCAAGCTTTTGGCCGCGCTGGAAAACCACGAAGTCACCCGTGTCGGCGCCTCTCAACCAAGCCCTGTAGACGTGCGTTTGGTTGCGGCCACCAGCGTCGACTTGAGCCTTGCGGTGGCTGCCGGGAAGTTTCATGAGCGGCTTTTTCGTTACCTGAGCGAAGGGCGTCTGGATTTGCCCTCTTTGCGCGAGCAGCCGGGCAACATCCTGCCGCTGGCCGAGTATTTTCTGGGGATCTACAGCCAGCGCCTGGATTTCGAAATGCCCCTGATCAGCGAAGCGGCTCAGAAAGTGCTCGAAGCGCATTACTGGCCGGGCAATACGCGGGAGCTGGAAAACGTTATCCATTTCGCCTTGCTGGTGAGCAGCGGGGCTGAGATTTTGCCCGAGCACCTGAATTTACCCTCCCGTTGAAATTCGCAGACTGTTATGAGAAAGGCCGTTCCCTTGCAGGGGGAATGGCCTTTTTTTGCTATGAGCGTTGGATAATTGCCTATGCCAGTCAGTGAAAAGTCTTACGCCAAATATTTACGTTTCATACCCCATCGCCAGCGGGCTCTGATTGCACGAAAAGTGCAGGTATAAAAATACACGTTGTTTATTGCTGCTTGTTTCCCTTCGGTGGACAGCTTTTTGATATTCGAGCAGTCTGATTTTCGAGGGGCTTGGTTGAATGAAAATGACTGTTCTGCATGCACTTCATTGACGAATTGTTTCAGGCGTCGACGGGATGTCGGCGTTATCAAAAAAGGAATTTTATTTATGAGTATTAAATTATTCTGGAGTGGTTTTGCAGCATCGCTATTATTAGGTTTTGGAGTTTCCAACGTTGCTTACGCAATGGATGCAGGAGCCCCAAAAGTTGCCAATATTACACTATTTGGAAAAAGTGAGGCTAACCGCTGTTCATTTCCACTGGAAAGAGGCAAGCAGTACACCATGAGCAGCCAACGATCGAGAGGCTGCAAGAACGATGACTATTACTTTTTTCAGATCACCGGCGGCCAGCCAGGCACGCTGGTAGTGTTCATGGATAGTTCCCAATGTGGGCACAGTCAGCCGACCTATCAATACCTGATAGTGGGGGATGAGGGCGATGTTCTCAACATGACCGAAAAGCGCGATCTGGCACATAACGGCAGCAACGGCCAATACCTGGAGCCTCATCTCGAAACGCGTGGTGCACCTAAACAAGGACGATTAGGAGGAAAGTTATCTTGCGTTGCAGCTTGGTAATATTTTTTAGCACAGAGAGTTTTTGATCATGAATTTATCCTCTTGGGAAAGCCTCGAAACGTTCACCATTACCTCCGCGACGGGCACTAGCAATCTTTATGCGAACGGTCGTCAACAGATCAAGTTGCGTATTACGCTTCGAGCCATCGATGTCGACGGTGAGGCGGTGCCCCTGACTCAGAAGGAATTGAACAGCCTGCGCCTGATCGACACGCAGGGTCGGCTCATCGAGCCAGACCCGCTCGACTATGAGTTACGGCTCACCGACCGTTTGACTCTGGCGCGCCAGCAGTACGACCCCACGGAATACGATCAAGTCGCCGCCCGGCGAGTAGCCTTCAATCCCGCCAAACATGACCGTCTGCAGTTCAATAAATATGTCCGCAATTTCAATGGTGTGAATTGGGTCTGGTCCAGGACCCACAACAAGGACTATCGCTTCTTCCCGCCGGCACCCGGTGAGCGCTTGCCTGAGCCAGATATTGATCAATCGAGCAAGCATGTTTACACCATTGAATTTTACGTGCGTACCATCAGCCCAACACCGCTGTCGATTGCTGCGCAACTGACTCGTCGGGATGGTCAGATAATGGATTCTCATCGGCCCGCTCGGCAGAATGGCTCGTTGACCCTCATTCCCGTCAGTACGCCGACTTATACCGCGGGGAACTATACATTTCCGCGGACGGTGATTGAGGGGAACGTGGAAAGTCAACAGTATTTCGATACCCTTGATTATTACGCGTTTGATCTGGTCTCCAACCAGATCAATCTCGAGTTCCTCCGTTTTGATATGAGCCCACTGAGTATCAGGCGTGACGCGATTGCGCCACAGAACAGGGGAAGTATCACCGGCTTTACGTATCCAGGGGATGATTATTTCAACTTTGGGATGGCCCTGCGTGGGTTACCCCTCAGGCTAAAGGCCGGATTCAAGCAACCCGGAAAAGTGTACATATGCCTGGCCCGTCAACGGCAGTTCACGCCGGTGCCGGGAGGGGTCAACCGTGACACTGTTGTCAGCAGAGGCCCGACGACTATTCGCGCGCTGGATATGTATGGCAACGACCATCGCGTTCAGCTGCAATTCAAGGGCAATGGCCGCAAGTACCTGGAACTGGTTTGATGTTTAAAGAAGACGCCCATGATCACGGGCGTCTTCTTTTTATGACTGAGATTAAATATGAATACTTTACCGTCGGCGGGAGGAAACTCTAACGCCTATAACTTCTTGAGTTTTATTCAATCCGGTGTAGACCCGCGTACGGGAAGCTATAGTTGCCGTATTGCACTGTCGGAGTTGACATCAAATGTGTTGAGCGGCCCCGCGCTGCCGTTGGCGCTGGCGTTCGATCCTCTGATTGACGCGAATCTGGGATTCGGTCGCGGCTGGTCCCTGGGCGTTTCAGGCTACAACGAAGCGAGCAGAAAGCTGCAGTTATCGACAGGCGCCACCCATGAGGCGCTGCTGTCGTCGCAGGCATTCGTTCTGCCGGGCAACAAAATCAATGACCTGAAAGTCTCGCGCAAGGGCGACGAGTTGCATATTGAGCACAAGATCGGGACGCTGGAAGTGCTCAGGAAAGTCAGCAGCAGTTCCAGCGACTGGTTGGTGACGGCGCTCTATTCTGCACAAGGGCAAGGGTTGTTCTTTACCTATGCGCTCAGAGGCAGTACTCGCTATTTGAGCGAGGTGAGGGACGGTTCACGTTCGCTGGTCAAAGTCACATTTGCGGGCAACACGCCCATGATCGTGCTCTGGCCGGACAGCCCCGATAAAAGGCTGACGTTTGCGTTGATCATGCAAAACGGGGCATTGAGTGTGATCAGAGCGAATCCGGGTACGCCGGATCAGCTGGAGTGGCGATTCGAATACACCCGTCTCAACAACCTGACGCTGATTACAAGGCTGCAACAGCCCACCGGGGGGCACGAGCAGGTGAGTTACCGGGCATCGCAGCACAGGCTACCTCCCAGCGCACCGATTCATTCCCTCCCGGCGGTGATTTCCCACACTGTGTTTCCTGGTGGAAATCAGCCCTCGATCAGGCGCGAATACAGTTATTCGGCCAACAATTACCTGGGTTTCGGCTCGAATTCGCCTTGGCGTACCAGTGGAGACAACCTCTACAACCTGCCAGGGACTTACGAGTATTTTTCGACCGAGACACTGGTCGAGGGTAACGGCCCGCAGAGTCGTGTGGTGCGGACCGTGCGTCGCACCTACAACCGTTTTCACCTGCAGATGCGGGAGGTCACTCGGCAGCGCACCTCAGTGGTGGAAAAGGTCATCGAATACCACGGCTCCGCTGGCGTTTCATTCGACCGGCAATCGCCGAAATTCCAGTTGCCACGGCGAGAGGAAACGACGTACTTCGACACCCGCAACCCCAACATCAAACGTACTGAAACGACGCTCACCGAGTTCGATGACGCAGGCAACATGATCCGCAAGGTTCTGCCTTCCGGCGTCACTGAGCTGTATGAGTTCTACCCGCCGCAAGGTGCTGATGGCTGTCCGGCGGATGATTTTGGCCGCCCGCGCTGGTTGCGCAAGAAAACCATCGTTCCTGCCACACCCCCTGCGGCGCCATCTGGTGTCTCCCCTTCTGCAGCATCGCTACAGGCCCCTCGGCTCAGCTCGTATTTTCGCTACGTGCAGCTGCCCTCCCTTCATCACGCGCGCCCCACCTGGATCGCCGTTGCGCAAGAGTCGCTGCATGAGGGCGCTGACGTCACGCCTTTCAAAGTCATCGTCACAACGTACCTGGACGAAAAAGCGAGCCCGTTTTTCGGCAAGATCATTTCTCGCACCGAGACCATGGCTTCCTTCAAAACCGCACTGACTTACACCTATGAACTTGTGGGTGATGTGCTGCGAACAAACATCACGCTCACCGGCGATGACGGTGTCGGCAGCACGCGTCAAATCCAGGAGCATGCGCTCACCGGGCAGGAGGTCAGGAGCGTAGGCCAGACCGGCGTGGTGGTAGAGACCTCGTACGATCGACTTGGCCGCGTGATCAAGGAGACAGTGGAGCCCAAGAAGGCGACCGAAGCGATCAAGACCTTCGACTACCGCCTGCCGAAGAAGCCGGGTGACCCTCTGTATGTCGTCGTCACCGACGCTGCTGGCGCACAGACCCGCACGCGGCTGGACGGCATGAACCGCGAGCTGAGCGTTGAAGTGCAAGACATGGACCGCGCGATGCAGCCTTTGCGTATGACCTATAAGGCCAGTTACGACGCCCTCGGGCAGTTGGTGAAGGAAGTCGATACCGATTGGATCGACGGTAAGCCTGTGGCAGTTACGACGACGCACGCGTATGACGACTGGGGCAATCGCGTGAGCAGCGAAGGCGCCAGCGGGGTCAAGCGACATGACGTGCTGGACCCCATTACCCTCACTCGCACCCAATGGCAGGAAGGCGCAGGCAAAACCGTTATCGAGAAGAACCTGTTCGATCAGCCCCAGACGGTGCAACGCTTTGACCGTGCCGGCGTTGCCCGAGGTGTAACGCGTTACCTCTACGATGGTCTGGGACGATGCATCGAGCGGATTTCGCCTTTAGGCCATCGCACCCAATTCACGTATGACTATGCCGATCGTCTGCTGAGAACCCGCTTACCTGATGGTACAGAGGTCAGAAAAGACTACGTTGCCCACAGCTTGGAGGATCTGGCTACGCACATCTGGGTCGATGATTACCTGGCGGGCGAGCGCGCATTCGACAGTTTGCTGCGTGTCACCGAGCAGACGGTGGGTGGTCGCGGCGAGCGCTTCACCTTCCATGGTGCTCAGGACCGTCCGGCAACCCGTACATCCCCCAGCGGTACCGTGCTGTCTTTCTCATACGACGCGGCACTGGACAATCAGTTGACGGCGCGAAGCGTCGAAACCCATCAGAATCTGGCCGCGCGCTTCAACTACGACCGCACCCATGGCGGGCTGATCCAGGCATCCGATCCTGGCAGCCAACAGCGTCTTCATTACTCCTCGTCCGGCAAATTGCAGAAGGAAGAGCTGTTTGAAGGCACGGCCCGTTTCGAGACTCTGCATGCTTCTTCGCTGAACGGCCTGCCGCTCAGGTACACCGACGCCAGTGGGCAAGAGCGCCGCTTGACCTACGATGCGTTCTGTCGGGTTGCGCAGATCGACCACGGCACCCTGCGTGTCACCTTCACTTACAACGCCCTGGGGCGTCCCGCGCGTATTGAAACCCTTGATCAGCAGTCGCGACAGCGCCTGACGACGACCCTTGAACACGATGATTTTGGTCGTGAGGTGAGTCGCACGATGGGCATCGGCGGCGGCACTGTGCTCAAGCTGACTCAGGCGTTCGACCCGACCGACAAGCTCACCCAACGCATCCTCCGGCGCGGCAATCAGGTGCTGCGGGACGAGCGTTACGGCTACGACCCCCGAGGCCGGCTCGAGCATTACACCTGTAGGGGACCGCAGGCGCCGGTCGACTCAAGAGGCAAGCCGATCATCAGCCAGACTTGGCGCTTCGATGCGCTGGACAATATCCGCGAGCTGACCACGGCCTTCCTGGGCGGGCGGGACATTGCCACCTACCACTACGAAAACCCCGACCGTACCCAACTCACACGCGTGACCCATAGCCATCCCGATTACAAAGCGTTTGATGCGTCTTTCCAATACAGCAGCGACGGCAACCAACTCAACGACGAGCAAGGGCGCGGGTTGGTTTACGACGAGTTAGGTCGGCTGGTTGCCGTGACTCAATCGCCAGATCCAAGGGCTGCAAGACTGATCGACTATCGCTACGACCCGCTTGATCGTCTTCTGGGCAAGACAGTTGCGGGTGAGCCGGCGTCCACGCATTTCTATCAGGACGAGCGTCTGGTCACGCGGTGTCAGGGCGATAAATGCCAAAGCTTCATTCAGCACGATGAACATCTTCTGGCTCAGGCTTGCCGCCAAGGGGCCAAAGCCGAGCATGTCTTGTTAGGCACCGATCAAGGGCGCAGCGTCTTGCAGGCGTTGAAGCCTGAGGGGCAACAGAGCCATGCCTACGATGCTTATGGCAGCCGCGCTCCTGCTGCCGGGCTGGACAGCCTGTTGGGTTTCAATGGTGAGCTGCCCGATCCCCAAACGGGCTGCTATCTGCTCGGCAATGGCTACCGTGCCTACAGCCCTGCGCTGATGCGCTTCCAGAGCCCGGACAACCTGAGTCCGTTCGGCGCGGGTGGCATTAATGCTTACGCCTACTGCCTGGGCGATCCGCTCAACCTGTCGGACCCCACGGGGCATTTCTCATGGCGGGCGATTCTGGGCATTTTCATTGCGGTGGCCTCCATCGCGCTGACGGTGGTGACCCTCGGGACGGCGGCTCCGGCCACGGGCCCGACATTGGTGGGCGGTCTGACGCTTTCCACCTCTGCGGCGATCGTCAATATCGCGGCCAATACAGTAGGCATTGCCGCCACCATTACCCAGGAAGTCGCGCCGCGTTCGGAGGCCGGGAAGGTGCTGGGCTATGTGAGTCTGGGGCTGGGAGTCCTGGGGGCAGGACTTGGCAAGGCCGCTGCGCGCACGGCAGGCGAGGCTGCGACCACCCTCACGCGTCAGGGCGCTATCAAGGTGTCCAATGGCCAGGCGCTGCAAAGCTTCGACCGAACGGCAAAACTGACTGCGGGCGCTCGTAATACCGTGTTGATCGAAGAGCGCATCCGTACGGCTGGCGAGGTGCTGGAAGCCGTCGAGTGGGCGAAATGGTCAGCAGAGAATGTCGAGGATCACGTGATTCCCTACCTGTTCCCGCCGCAACGAGACCCGAATCAACCGCCCGAGCCACAGAGCTCAGTGCTGGAGCAAGTGCTGCGAGGCGGGGGGGAATACGTGGCGAAGAAAGTGGTGGTCGAGGCTATCTCGCAGTTCATTGCCCCGGACCTCAAGCGGCTGAAGCAGATTCGGCGGTTGATCTGAACAAGGCAGCGAGAATCGGCGTGGCGGTATCTGCGGCTTTTTAATATCCGAATTGAATAACTATTGGCTTAAAAAGTATTGTCATGGAATAAAGATTCTCGGTAATGTCCGCATCACGCCGCCGCACCGGTGAACGGGGCGGCGGCACACTGACACTTAAAAATCGCCAACCAAGACGACCGGATTCTCTCTAAGGACATCGCATGAAAAAGACGTTGTTGTTCACCGCACTGGCGGCTGCCCTCTCCTTTGGCGTCAACGCAGCCCAGGCTGCCGAGAAACTGGTGGTCGGCGCAACCGCCGTTCCCCATGCCGAGATCCTCAACCTGATCAAGCCTGAATTGGCCAAGGAAGGCGTGGATCTGGAGATCAAGGTTTTCACTGACTACGTGCAGCCGAACGTGCAGCTGAACGAGAAGCGTCTGGACGCCAACTACTTCCAGACCAAGCCTTACCTGGACGGTTTCAACAAAGGTAAAGGCGCTACTCTGGTGACCGGCGTTGGCGTTCACGTCGAACCGTTCGGCGGCTATTCGAAAAAGTGGAAGTCCATCGACCAGCTGCCTGAAGGCGCAACCGTTGCCATTCCCAACGAGGGTAGCAACGCCGGCCGTGCCCTTCTGCTGCTGCAGAAGAACGGTCTGATCACCCTGAAAGACCCGACCAACGCGCTGGCGACCCCGAAAGACATCGCCACCAACTCGAAAAAACTGAAATTCCGCGAGCTGGAATCCGCGCTGCTGCCACGCGCACTGGACCAGGTTGATCTGGACCTGATCAACACCAACTACGCGCTTGAAGCCAAACTCAACCCGAAGAAAGACGCGCTGATCCTGGAAGGTTCGGATTCTCCGTACGTGAACTACCTGGTGACCCGTACCGACAACGCGCACACCGACGCGATCAACAAACTGTCCAAGGCGCTGACCAGCCAGGAAGTCAAAGACTTCATCAACAAGAAGTACGACGGCGCGGTATTGCCAGCGTTCTAATTGAGGTAAGTGTTGTCCGGACTTAGCGGCAACGGATGATCTGTGGGAGCGAATTCATTCGCGAAAACTTGTCCGGTCGATACGCATGTGTCGGCTGGACTGGCCTCTCGCGAATACATTCGCTCCCACAGGTTGATGGCGTCCGCCAATGGATCGCCGGGATCACTGACCCACGTTTTTCACGCCGACGGCCTGTACCTGCGTCGGCGTTTTTGCATGGGTGCCCAGCGCGCGGCGCAAGGCGATGAGCAATTTGACGTTGTCGTCGTGTGATTTGTCGTGCGAGTGGTCGTTTTCGGTGGCGCGTACCGGCATGATCGGTCCTCTTGTTCTTATCCCTGACATCGGTTCAGTTGCAGTCGTACCTGGCTGCGAGGTCTGAGATAGACACCTATCTTGCGCGTCGAGTTCGCATCCGAAGATAAGACTTTGGTATCCGTCCGGTTACTGATAATGGCATTGCGATGTCGCTAGTTCTTTCGGCGCTATCCATATGCCTTAACGATATTTAAATTTCGCTTCTTATATCTATAAAGTTCCGACTTCTCAGTCACGCTATTCTGGAGTCGGAGTTCTCATGCCAGCAGCCTCCCAAGCTTCCACGTCCGCGCAAGCGCCGGATCAGCAGTTCGATGTGCGTCCATTCGCCGAAAAGGTGGGCGCGGAAATCGTCGGGCTCGACCTGTCCCGGCCGCTTAATGACGCAGATTTCGCACGCGTGCACCGCGCGCATCTGGATCACCATGTCGTGGTGTTCCGTGATCAGCAGATCACCCCGCAACAGCAAATCGATTTCAGCCGCCGTTTCGGCGTGTTGCAGATCCACGTGCTCAAGCAGTTCCTGCTCGCCAATCACCCGGAGATCCTGATCGTCTCCAACATCGTCGAAAACGGTCAGCCGGTGGGACTGGGCGATGCCGGCAAATACTGGCACTCGGATCTTTCCTACAAGGAGCTGCCAAGTCTGGGCTCGATGCTCTATGCCCAGGAGCTGCCAAGCGAAGGCGGCGACACCCTGTTCGCCGACATGCACCAAGCCTGGGACACCCTGCCCGAGCACCTGCGCAAGGCTGTCGAAGGTCGCAAAGCCGTGCACAGCTACACCTCGCGCTACAGCCATGGCAAAAACGCCGAAAACTGGCGCCCGACCCTGAGCGCCGAACAATTGGCCCAAGTCGCCGTGGTCAGCCACCCGATCGTGCGCACGCACCCGGAAAACGGCCGCAAGGCGCTGTTCGTCAGCGAAGGCTTCACGACGCACATCGTCGGCATTCCCGAGGACGAAAGCCGCGCGATTCTTGAAGAGCTCTACGCCCACAGCGTGCGTCCCGAGAACGTGCTGCGTCACAAGTGGCAGGAGAACGACATGGTGTTCTGGGACAACCGCTCCCTGATCCACCTGGCCGGTGGCACCCCAGATCATCTACGTCGTCGTCTGCACCGCACCACCATTCAGGGCGATGCTCCGTTCTGATTCACACCGATTGAGGGAGCCCGCTCCATGAACGCTGTTCTGCAAAGCCACACGGCTAGCGATCGCTCGAACGCGCAAGAGGCCAATCAGCCTACCGCTGAAGCGCTATTGCAAGTCCAGGGCGTAAGCCTTGAATACCGCACGCCGGAACGCGTGGTGCGGGCCACTCATCAAGTCAGTTTCGAAGTCGATCCGGCTGACCGCTTCGTCCTGCTCGGCCCTTCGGGTTGCGGCAAGTCGACGCTGCTCAAGGCCGTGGCCGGCTTCATCACGCCCAGTGAAGGGCAGATCCGTCTGGCCGGTCAGCAGGTGAAGGAGCCGGGCCCGGACCGGATCGTCGTGTTTCAGGAGTTCGATCAGCTTCCGCCCTGGAAGACCGTGATCGAAAACGTCATGTTCCCGCTGCTGGCCTCGCGCACGCTCAAGCGTCCTGAGGCTCTGGAACGCGCGCGGCATTACCTGGAGAAGGTCGGTCTGAGTGCGTTTGCCAACGCATACCCGCACACCTTGTCTGGCGGCATGAAGGCTCGCGTGGCGATTGCCCGCGCGCTGGCGATGCAGCCGAAAATACTGCTGATGGACGAGCCGTTCGCCGCGCTCGACGCGTTGACCCGTCGCAAGATGCAGGAAGAGCTGCTTGAGCTGTGGGAAGAGGTGCGCTTCACGCTGCTGTTCGTCACCCACTCCATTGAGGAAGCGCTGGTGGTGGGCAACCGGATCTTGCTGCTGTCGCCACATCCGGGGCGCGTGCGTGCCGAGATCAACAGCCACCAATACGACCTGAAAAGCCTGGGAGGCGTGGACTTCCAGGCCTCCGCGCAGCGCATTCACCGGCTGCTGTTCGACGAGGGCGAAGCGCCTGCGGTCGAGCAGGATCTGCGTTTTCAGGATATTCGGATCGCCTATTAATGCGCCTACTTTCACTCTTGTAGGAGCGCGCTTGCCCGCGATTGCGATGTGCCTGTGACGTTTAGGTCGCCTGACACACCTTTATCGCGGGCAAGCGCGCTCCTACAGGGGACGTTGGCCCAGATGAGACAACACCATGAGCCTTTCACCCCCTATCCGCGAGGAATACGAAGTCGAGCTTGCGCCTTTCACGCAAGAAGACCTGGCCCGCGACATTCCTCTGCTGCAACGCATCTGGCAACAGAGTTGGGTGCGCAAGACCGTGATCCTGATCGCCCTGGCAGTGATCTGGGAAATCGCTGCGCGCATTCAGGGCAATGACCTGTTGCTGCCCAGCTTCATCGACACCGCCAAGGCCTTTATCGATGGCATCGTCACCGGCGAGCTGCTGGCCAAGGTGTGGATTTCCCTGACCGTGCTGGTCAAGGGCTACCTGATCGGCATCGTGCTGGCATTCGGCATGACCACGCTGGCGGTGTCCACGCAGTTGGGTCGCGACTTGCTCGGCACGTTGACCTCGATGCTCAACCCGCTGCCGGCCATCGCACTCCTGCCGCTGTCGCTGCTGTGGTTCGGCCTGGGCGAAAACAGCCTGATCTTCGTGCTGGTGCATTCGGTGCTGTGGGCCTTGGCGCTGAACACCTACGCGGGCTTTCTCGGGGTGTCGGAAACCCAGCGCATGGCCGGCCGCAACTATGGTCTGAAGGGCATCCGCTTCGTCTGGTACATCCTGATTCCGGCGGCGCTGCCCTCGATTCTGGCGGGTCTGAAAATTGGCTGGGCGTTCGCCTGGCGCACCCTGATCGCTGCCGAGCTGGTGTTTGGCGCGTCGTCGGGCAAGGGCGGTCTGGGCTGGTACATCTTCCAGAACCGCAACGAGCTGTACACCGACAAGGTGTTCGCGGGCCTCGCGGCCGTGATCATCATCGGTCTGCTGGTGGAAAACCTGCTGTTCAGCAATGTGGAGCGCCTGACCGTCAAGCGGTGGGGCATGCAGCGCTAAGGCCGGAACATAAAACGCATCCAACACTTTCGCTTCTTTTGTGAGGAATTTATGGGGACTTTTTTCAAACGCCCGGCACTGACCGCGCTGGCCACAACGTTGGGTCTGTTCGGCGCGCTGTTGAGCAGTGGCGCTCACGCCGAGGGCAAGATCAGCATCGCCCAGCAGTTCGGCATCGGTTACCTGATTCTGGACGTCGTACAGCAGCAGAAGCTGATCGAGAAGCACGGCAAGGAGCAGGGCATCGACATCAAGGTCGACTGGAACAGCATTTCCGGGGCCACCGCGATGAACGAAGCGCTGCTGGCCGGTGCTCTGGATGTGGTGTCGGCAGGCGTGCCGCCGATGCTGACCATCTGGGACCGAACCCGCGGCAAGCAGAACGTCAAGGCAATCGCCTCGCTGGGCTCGATGCCCAACTACCTGCTCAGCAACAAGCCTGAGGTGAAGACCGTCAAGGACTTCACTGACAAGGACCGCATCGCCGTTCCGGCAGCGGGCGTGGGTTTCCAGTCGCGCACCTTGCAGATCGAAACCGCCAAACTGTTCGGTAACGACAACTACAAGAAATTCGACAACATCTCCGTCAGCCTGCCGCACCCGGACGCTACCTCGGCGCTGATCGCAGGCGGTTCGGAAATCAGCGCGCACTTCTCAAGCCCGCCGTTCCAGTACCAGGAGCTTGAAAACCCTAACGTGCACAAAGTGCTGAGTTCGTACGACGTGCTGGGCGGTCAGGCCACGTTCAACGTGCTCTACACCACGCAGAAATTCCACGACGAAAACCCCAAGACCTACAAGGCGTTCTATGACGCGCTGGCCGAGGCCGAGAAGATCATCAAGGCCGACAAGAATGCGGCGGCGAAGACCTACATCGAGGTCGAGAAATCCAAACTGCCGCTGCCGTTGGTGGAGAAGATCGTCAACGATCCGGAAATCGACTTCACCGTCGTGCCGCAACGCACCTTCATCTATGCCGAGAAACTGCATGAGATCGGCGTGCTGAAGAACAAGGCCGACAGCTGGAAGGATTTCTTCTTTGAAGAAGCCCATGGTGGGGCGGGTAGCTGATCCGACCCCAGCGCTATCGATGATGTACCTGACTGCGAACAAACCTGTAGGAGCAGTCGGAGGTTACGACGGCCGCGAAAGCGTCTTGCCTGACACGCCGCTTTCGCTGCCGTCGTAACCTCCGGCGTCTCCTACAGGATTTGCGGCGATAGCAGACGTCGTGACAAACCGCGACCCTTGAACCGCGCTTCAATCCGGCCAATGCCACGCCGGTTGATCCAGCATCCCCTGACCGACAATCCCGGTCTGTCCCAATTCCTTCTCCAGCACGATGCAATTGCATTCAGGGTCGCGCTCAAGTGCTGCGATCAGGCGGCTGGCGTGAGAGACCACCCACACCTGACAGCTCTGCGATGCGCGAATGATCAGCCTGGCCAGTGCAGGCAGCAGATCCGGGTGCAGGCTGGTTTCCGGTTCGTTGAGCACCATCAGGGTCGGCGGGCGCGGCGTCAGCAATGCAGCGATCAGCAAGAGATAACGTAGCGTGCCGTCGGACAGTTCCGAAGCGGACAACGGCCTTAGTAACCCCTGTTGATAAAACTCCAGCGCGAACAGCCCACCCGCCTGAGCGTTGATCGCAATGCGCGCGCCGGGGAAAGCGTCGCTGATGGCCTCATCCAGCGCTTCGGGCTCGCCGATCTCGCGAATGGTTTGCAGCGCGGCCGCCAGATCACGACCGTCGTGATGCAGCACCGGCGTGCGCGTACCCAGTTGGGGTTTGCGCGCGGGCGCGTCGGCGTCGCTGCGAAAGTGATCATAAAAACGCCAGCCACGAATATTTTCCCGCAGCTGCAACACCTCTGGCGAGGAGCGCAGGTTGCCGACCTGATCGAACAGGCTGTCGAAGGTCGGCGTGTGTTGCGCGAGCACGTCCCAGCTGCGGCCTTCGCGGGTGCGAATCATGGGGCCTGCGCGGTCTACCAGCAGGCTCGCCGATCTGTACAGAGGACCGGCCCAGATGCATTCGCGCTTGATCTCCGGGTCCAGCGCGAAGGCTGTCGGTGCACTTGGCGGGGGCGGCAGACCCAGTGAAATCGCGTAGCTGAAATCCTCGGCGGCAAAGCCCAGGCGCAAGCGCACCACGTCATTGCGCGGCCCACCCTGGATCTCGACTTCGCCTTTGCGCATGCGTCGGCTGATGTTTTCCGGCCCGGCCCAGAACGTCGATTTAAGCCCGCCTTCCCGTGCCAGCGCGTTGACCACGCCACCCTGCGCGGTTTCTGCCAGCAAACGCAGAGCACGGTACAGATTGGACTTGCCGCTGCCATTGGGCCCGGTGATCAGATTCAGGCGCGCCAGGGGCACCACCAGGGTGTTGATCGAGCGGTAGTTGGCGACGGCGAGGGTGGTGAGCATCGGGGCTTCCATGCGGTGAGCGGGAGTGACCGGCCAGTCCGGCTTCGTGGAGTTTAGCGGGGCAAGGAACCCTGATCTACGCTCAGAGTCGCATGATCACATCACGACGGCGCTCGGCGGCGCGATGGACGCAACGGCATTGGCACAAGGAGCTTGCATGCCTGCTCAACCCTCATTGCTTCGAAACGGCCTGACGTCGCTGGCGCTGGGCGCATGCCTTGTCGCGCTGGCCGGCTGTGGCGAGGAAAAGCCCGCCGACCCTGTGCGCCCTCGGGTGCAGGTTCAGGAAGTCAAAACCGCTGACTTTGCCGCCACGGTTGCCCTTACCGGCGATGTCCAGGCCCGCGTGCAGACCCAACTGTCGTTTCGGGTCGGCGGCAAGATCATCCAGCGCATGGTCGATGTGGGCGACCGCGTCACGGCCAAGCAAGTGCTGGCCAAGCTCGATCCCAAGGACCTGCAGACGAATGTCGACTCGGCCATTGCCGCCGAAGCCGCCGAACAGGCTCGGGTGAAGCAGACCGCCGCCGCATTCGTGCGTCAGGAAAAACTGCTGCCCAAGGGATACACCAGCAAAAGCGAATACGACTCCGCCCAGGCGCAACTGCGCAGCAGCCAGAGCGCGTTGAAAGCCGCCCAGGCGCAACTGGCCAACGCCCGCGAGCAGCTGGGTTACACCGCATTGATTGCCGACGCGCCGGGCATCATTACCGCGCGTCAGGCCGAAGTTGGCCAAGTGGTGCAGGCGACCATGCCGATCTTCAGCCAGGCCCGCGATGGCGAGCGCGACGCCGTGTTCAACGTTTACGAATCCCTGTTCGTCCAGCCGCCCGGCGATCAGCCGGTGGAAGTCACCCTGCTGGACAACCCCAGGATCAAGGCCACCGGCAAGGTGCGCGAAGTCACCCCGGCGGTGTCGGCGCAGACCGGCACGTTGCAGGTGAAGATCGCGCTCAGCTCGTTGCCGGACGGCATGGACCTGGGCTCGGTGGTCAGCGCAGCGCTGAGCGTGCCGGCCAAACAAAGCGTCGAGCTGCCGTGGTCGGCGCTGACCAAGGGCCTGGGTGAGCATCTGGGTCAGCCTGCGGTGTGGATCGTCGACGACCAGAACAAGGTCAATCTGCGCGGGGTCACGGTGGGGCGCTACCTCACCGGCAAGGTCATTGTCATCGATGGACTGAAGAGCGGCGAGAAAGTCGTGGTCGCCGGTAATCAGCTGTTGCACCCGGATATGCAGGTGGAAATGGCTGATGTCTACAAACAGCAACCGACGGGAGCGACGCAATGAAGCGCTTGTCGGGAGTGATGCTCAGCGCGCTGCTGCTCAGTGCCTGCGGCAAGGAAGAAGCGCCGCCGGAGCCAGTGCGCCCGGTCCTGTTTATGGAAGTCAAACCCCAGGCCGAAGAGAGCCTTGGGCGTTTCGCCGGCAACATCGCCGCGCGTTACGAAAGCACATTGGGCTTTCGTGTGTCAGGGCGCATTGCGGCGCGCAGCGTCGATGTGGGCAGTGAAGTCGAGAAGGGCCAGTTACTGGCAACCCTCGACCCGACGGATTTGCAGAACCAGTTGCGCGCCAATCAGGGCGATCTGGCCCGGGTCGAAGCGCAATACATCAACGCCCAGGCCAACGCGCGGCGTCAGCAGGAGTTGTTCGACCGTGGCGTTGGCGCCCAGGCTGCGCTGGACGTGGCCGTGACCGATCTGAAGACCACTAGGTCGTCGTTCGATCAGGCCAAGGCGTCGGTGCAGCAGGCGCAGGATCAACTGAGCTACAGCGAATTGCGCACCGATCACGCCGCAGTCGTCACTCAATGGAAAGCCGAGGCTGGGCAAGTGGTCAGCGCCGGTGAGCAAGTGGTGACGCTGGCGCGACCCGATATCAAGGAGGCCGTGATCGATCTGCCTGCGCCACTGGCCGAGCATTTGCCCCAGGACGTGGTGTTCAAGGTCGCCAGCCAGCTGGAACCGGACATCAACACCACCGCCACCTTGCGCGAGCTGGAGCCACAGGCTGAAAGTTCGACGCGCACTCGTCGTGCTCGCCTGACCCTGGTCGACACCCCGGCGGCGTTCCGCTTGGGTACGGCGATCAGCGTCACCCTCAGTTCGGCCGTTGAGCCGCGCATCGAGCTGCCCGCCAACGTGCTGCAGGAAGTCGACGGCAAGACGCAGATCTGGGTCATCGACATGCAGAACCAGACCGTTTCGCCGCATTCGGTGACCGTCGTCAGCCGCGACAGCGATTCCATCGTCATCGCTGGAGGCGTCAAGGGCGGCGAGCGTGTGGTGACAGCCGGTGTGAACAGCCTCAAGCCGGGGCAGAAAGTCAAAGTCGATAAGGACAGCCCGCGATGAAAGGGAATTTCAACCTCTCCGACTGGGCGATCAAACATCAATCCTTCGTCTGGTACCTGATGTTCGTCGCCCTGCTGATGGGCGTGTTTTCATACATGAACCTGGGCCGCGAAGAAGACCCCTCGTTCACCATCAAGACCATGGTCATCCAGACCCGCTGGCCCGGCGCGACCGTGGACGAAACCTTGGAGCAGGTCACCGACCGCATCGAGAAAAAGCTCGAAGAACTCGACTCCCTCGACTACGTAAAAAGCTACACCCGGCCCGGCGAGTCAACGGTGTTCGTTTATCTGCGCGACACCACCAGCGCGAAGGACATTCCCGAGATCTGGTATCAGGTTCGCAAGAAGATCGACGACATTCGCGGCACGTTCCCCCAAGGTTTGCAGGGGCCGGCGTTCAATGATGAATTCGGCGACGTATACGGCTCGATCTATGCCTTTACGGCCGATGGCCTTACCCTGCGGCAGCTTCGCGATTACGTCGAGCAAGTTCGGGTGCAGATTCGCGATGTGCCGGGGCTGGGCAAGATCGAGATGATCGGCCAGCAGGACGAAGTGATTTACCTGAATTTCTCTACCCGCAAACTGGCGGCGTTGGGGCTGGATCAACGTCAGGTCGTGCAAAGCCTGCAATCGCAGAACGCCGTGACTCCTGCGGGGGTGATAGAGGCGGGGCCTGAGCGGATCTCCGTGCGCACCTCCGGGCAGTTCGAGTCCGAGAAGGATCTGGAAACCGTCAACCTGCGGCTCAACGATCGTTTTTATCGCCTCAGCGACATCGCTGAAATCAGCCGGGGCTACGTCGATCCGCCCAAACCTCTGTTTCGCTTCGACGGCAAACCGGCCATTGGTTTGGCGATTGCGATGAAGAAGGGCGGCAACGTTCAGGCGTTCGGCAAGGACCTGCACGGGCGCATGGATCAGGCCATCGGCGACCTGCCAGTGGGCGTGGGCGTGCATAACGTGTCCGATCAGGCGCAGGTGGTCGAGAAGGCCGTGGGCGGCTTTACCAGCGCGCTGTTCGAGGCTGTGATCATCGTGCTGGTGGTCAGTTTCATCAGCCTCGGCGTGCGCGCAGGCTTGGTGGTGGCGTGCTCGATTCCGCTGGTGCTGGCGATGGTCTTCGTGTTCATGGAATACAGCGGCATCACCATGCAGCGGATCTCCCTGGGGGCGCTGATCATCGCCTTGGGGCTGTTGGTGGACGACGCGATGATCACGGTGGAGATGATGGTCACGCGCCTGGAAATGGGCGACTCCCGAGAGCAGGCCGCCACTTACGCCTACACCTCGACGGCCTTCCCGATGCTCACCGGTACGCTGGTGACCGTTGCCGGTTTCGTGCCCATCGGCCTGAACGCCAGTTCGGCGGGGGAGTACACCTTTACGCTGTTCGCCGTGATTGCCGTGGCGATGCTGGTCTCGTGGGTGGTGGCCGTGCTGTTCGCACCGGTGATCGGCGTGCACATCCTCAGCGACAAGATCAAAAAGCACGAGGAAAAGCCTCCGGGCCGCGTCGCCCGCGTGTTCACAGGCTCGATGTTCTGGGCCATGCGCAACCGCTGGCTGGCGATCATCATCACCATCGCCCTGTTCGCGACGGCCTTGTTTTGCATGCGTTTCGTGCAGAACCAGTTCTTCCCGTCCTCCGACCGACCAGAGATCCTGCTGGACCTCAACCTGCCGCAAAACGCCTCGATCAACGAGACGCGCAAGGCCGTCGACAAGCTGGAAGCAACGCTCAAGAACGACCCGGACATCGTGCGCTGGAGCACCTACATCGGCCAGGGTGCGGTGCGTTTCTATCTGCCGTTGGACCAGCAACTGGAGAACCCGTATTACGCGCAGCTGGTGATCGTCAGCAAAGGCCTGGAAGAGCGCGCGGGCCTCATGGACCGCCTGAAAAAACGCCTGCGCGAAGACTTCGTCGGCATCGGCACCTACGTTCAGCCGCTGGAAATGGGCCCGCCGGTGGGACGCCCCATTCAGTACCGGGTCAGTGGCGACAACATCGACAAGGTGCGTCAACACGCTATCGATCTGGCCACGTTGCTGGACAAGAACCCGCACATCGGCGAGATGATCTACGACTGGAACGAGCCGGGCAAAGTCCTGCGCATCGACATCAATCAGGACAAGGCGCGGCAATTGGGGCTGTCCTCCGAAGACGTGGCGCAGCTGATGAACAGCATCGTGGTCGGCGCCAACGTGACCCAGGTGCGCGACGACATCTACCTGATCAACGTGGTCGGTCGTGCGGTGGACGCCGAACGCGGCACGCCGGAAACCCTGCAGAACCTGCAGATCGTGACTCAGGGCGGCACGTCGATTCCGTTGCTGGCCTTTGCCAACGTGCGTTACGAGCTGGAGCAGCCGCTGGTCTGGCGGCGTGATCGCAAGCCGACCATCACCCTGAAGGCGGCGGTGCGCGACGAAATCCAGCCGACCGATCTGGTGAAACAGCTCAAGCCGGACATCGACAACTTCGCTGCCGGGCTACCGGTGGGCTACAAGATCGCCACCGGCGGTACGGTGGAGGAGAGCGGCAAGGCACAAGGGCCGATTGCCAAGGTCGTGCCGCTGATGCTGTTTTTGATGGCGACCTTTTTGATGATCCAGCTGCACAGCGTGCAGAAAATGTTCCTCGTCGCCAGCGTCGCGCCGTTGGGGCTGATTGGCGTGGTCTTGGCGCTGGTGCCGACGGGCACGCCCATGGGCTTTGTGGCGATCCTCGGGATTCTTGCGCTGATCGGCATCATCATTCGCAACTCGGTGATTCTGGTGACGCAGATTCATGAATACGAGGTGGCCGGTTATCTGCCGTGGGATGCCGTGGCCGAAGCCACCGAGCATCGACGCCGCCCGATCCTGCTGACCGCGGCGGCGGCGAGCCTGGGCATGATCCCCATCGCCCGCGAAGTGTTCTGGGGGCCGATGGCCTACGCGATGATCGGCGGCATCATCATCGCCACCCTGCTGACGCTGCTGTTCCTGCCTGCGCTGTATGTCGCCTGGTACAAGATCAAGGAGCCGACCAAAGAGCAGCGGGAAGAGGCTGAGGCTGAGAAACGCGGTCGGGGGGATGATCCTCGGCATGAAGACGCTGATGGGGGCTCGGCGTCGGCGTCGGATTAACTGAGACAGGCGATCCGAACTGTGGGAGCGAATTTATTCGCGATTGGCTCGTACATCCGAAAAGTCTTCGTCGACTGTACGATTTTCGCGAATGAATTCGCTCCCACAGGTCTGTCATTTGCCGTGAGATCAGTGGTGGTTCAAACCCTGCGCCAAACGCTCGCCAGCCACGGCTGCTGCTCTCGCGGCAAGCCTTCTGGCCGGTAGTAATGCTCGACCTCGACAAACCCCGCCTCGATCAGCAGCGCGCTCCACGATTGCAGATCATGAAAGGAGCCATAGCGCTCGCCCTTCCAGCCTTCCTGGTTGTTGCCCCGAGGGTTGGAGCTGAACAGCACGCCATCTGGTTTCAACGCTGATCGCAGCTGGCTCAGCACGCGGGGCAATTCCTGACGAGGGACGTGAAACAGCGAGGCATTGGCGAAGATGCCGTCGAAGTGTTCGGCAGGCAGATCGAGTTCGAGAAAATTCTGATGCAGCACCTCGCAGCCACTGTCGGCGCGGGCCATCTCGGCAAACCGTTCTGAGCCGTCGAGCCCTGTGGCGACATGGCCAAGCGCTGTAAAGGTGCGCAGATCCCGCCCCGGCCCACAGCCAAAATCGAGAATCCGGAACGGCGCAGCGCCTTGAATATTGCGCAAGAGCGCGTCGATGTTCTGGCTGACATCGTGATCCCGAGTGCCTTCACGAAAGCCCTCGGCGACGTCGTTGTAATTGCCCAGCGTCGTGGCGGTGATCTGAGCGAGGTCGTGTGGGTCGAGTTTCATTGCGGCCGATTCTGAGCGGGGGAAGCCGCCAATATACCCCCGCCCAAGCGCTGTGTGATGGCTCAGCGCTTGTCGAGTATCAGATCAACCACTTCCTCAATCGTCGCGATCCTCTCCCATTGCGCAGGTGCCGGACTGAGCTTGTACTGCCATTTCACTTGCATCATGAAGCAAGTGAGGTCGTCGTCGATAATGTCGAAGTCGGTGATGAAATTGGTTTTTGCGGACACCGCCTCGCGGGGGATAAACCCGATAATCGACACGAAGAGATCGATTACCTGCTGCGTCAGCACCTCTCGGCTCGTCTCAGCGCCCATTTTTTGCCTCGTAGGCACACAGCCCGATGGTCACCAGATCAAATATTGCCAATCCCGCAGCCACGAAAGTAATTCCTCGCCCGATTACGCCAAAGACTCTAACTGTACCAAAGGTGGCAGTGAAGACCACATCATCGCTTCTGCCCGGGAGGGCGTGGCGCAACCGGGGTGGCGCTCCACCTTGCTCGCGATCTGGCGCGAAGCGGCAGCAAATTCGTACACACAGGGTGTCTGAAAAGACGCGGTTGGCTGGTTTTACTGCCGCTACGCGGCAGATCGTCAGCAAGCTGGACTCCTACGCCCTTCGGGCAGAATCAAAAGCAGACCGACGGCGCCAGCCAGATGACCGGCGCTTTGAGGCTCAGCGCTTATTCAACCGCACCGCCAACCGATCCCCGCCCAGCTGAATCACCGCCACCAAGACCACCAGCAAGACGATGACGGTCAGCATCACCTGGGTATCAAACCGCTGATAGCCGTAGCGGTAGGCGATGTCGCCCAACCCGCCTGCGCCGATTGCGCCCGCCATGGCCGAAGAGTTGATCATGGTGACCAGGGTAATGGTAAAACCGCCGACGATGCCCGGCAGCGCTTCGGGCAGCAGCACGTGCCAGACGATGTGCCAGCGACGGCAGCCCATGGCCTGTGCGGCTTCGATCAGGCCGTGGTCGACTTCGCGCAGGCTGACTTCGGCGATGCGCGCGAAGAACGGCGTTGCTGCGATGGTCAGCGGCACGACGGCGGCCCATACACCATAGGTGGTGCCGACGATCAGGCGGGTGAAGGGGATCAACGCCACCATCAGGATCAGAAACGGCACTGAACGGAAGATGTTCACGAAGGCACCGAGCACGCGGTTGACGTTGGGCGCCTCGAAAATTCCGCCCTTGCCGCTGGTGACCAGCACCACGGCCAGCGGGATGCCGAGGATCAGCGCGATTAGCGACGACACACCCACCATCAGAAAAGTGTCGATGACGCCTTGCCACAAACGATCAAGCCACATAGCCCAGTACCTTCGCGTGTTGCGCCTGTTCACGGGCGCGATTGAGCAGTTCTTCGGTGGACAGCGGCGAATGGCTGATGGCGAGCAGCAAGTGCCCCAGTGCCCGCCCCTGAATACGCTCGACGCCGCCGTTCAACAGGCTGACACGGCCCCCGAAAGCACTGAACAGCGCGGACAGATCCGGCTCCTCGCCGTCGCTGCCGGTGAACTGCAGGTCCAGCACCACGCTGGTGTGCTTGTCCGAGGGCTGCGCCTGCAGACGAGCCTGCACATCCTCTGGCAACGCGTGTTGCAGCGGCGCCAGCAGGGTCTTGCTGACCTCGTGTTGCGGGTTGCCGAACACTTGCCACACCGGGCCTTGCTCGACGATCTGGCCCTTTTCCAGCACCACGACGCGGTCGCAGATCTCGCGGATCACGGCCATTTCGTGGGTGATGAGGATGATCGTCAGGCCCAGACGCTGATTGATCTCGCGCAGCAGGCCGAGAATCGAGTGCGTGGTTTCCGGGTCCAGGGCCGAAGTGGCTTCGTCACAGAGCAGAATCGCCGGGTCGTGCACCAGCGCGCGGGCAATGCCGACACGCTGTTTTTGGCCGCCCGACAACTGCGCCGGGTAGGCGTTGTGCTTGTCCTTCAGGCCCACCAGCTCCAGCAGTTCGGCGACCTTGCGCTGGCGCTGTTCCTTGGGAACGCCTGCCACTTTCAGCGGCAGTTCGACGTTTTTCCAGACCGTTTTCGCCGACATCAGGTTGAAGTGCTGGAAGATCATGCCGATCCGTCGGCGCAGCTCTACCAGCTTGTCTTCGTTGTAGGCGGCGATGTCCACCTGATCAATCAACACCCGCCCGCTGCTCGGCTGCTCCAGGCGGTTGATGGTGCGGATCAGCGACGATTTGCCTGCGCCGCTGCGCCCGATGATGCCGAAAACCTCACCGCGCTGAATGTCCAGGTCGATGCCTTGCAGGGCCGCGACGGGGCCCTGCTGGCCTTCATAGACCTTGCCCAGCTGGCTGAAGCGCACGTGGGCGTGCGCTTTCTCGGGGTGCAGGCGCGCCTGTTCGGCGGAATGCGGCGTAGGCTCTTCCAATGGCAGGGAACGTTGCACAGTGGCGTTCATGTTCAGTTCTTCCAGCCGACCTGATAGAGCGAGCCATTCACTTTATCCAGCGAAGCGCGCACCACAGGGGAGTGTTGATAAATGTCGATGAACTTGGCCAGGCGCGGGTCGTTTTTGTGGTCGGGCTTGATCACGAATTGAATGACGTATTCCGGATGATCGAGGCCGTCGAACAGAATCGCCGAGCCTGCATCGAAGGTCTTCGCCAAGCGGATGTAGGCGGGGTAGCCCTGCACCAGATCGGCGTCGTCATAGGCGCGCACCAGTTGCACGGCCTCGACCTGGATCAGCTTGATTTTCTTCGGGTTGGTGAGGATGTCGTCCTCGGTGGCCTTGTAGCCAACGCCCGGTTTCAGGGTGATCAACCCTGCCTTGGCCAGCAGTTGCAGGCCACGCCCGCCATTGATCGGGTCGTTGGCGATGGCCACGGTGGCGCCGGTCGGCAATTCATCGAAGCTCTTGTACTTCTTCGAATACAGGCCGACGTTGTTGATGATGCCCGGCGCGTACGGCACCAGATCGAAGCCCGACGCGGCCTTGGCGTTTTCCAGGAACGGAATGTGCTGGAAGTAGTTCACGTCGATGTCGCCAGCGTTAAGGCTGACGTTTGGCGCGATCCAGTCGGTGAACTCCACCAGCTCGACTTTCAGGCCCTGTTTGTCAGCCTCGGCGACAGCGGCTTCCAGCGGAATGGCGAAAGCGGCAGTGGTGCCGACTTTCAGCGGTTGGTCGGCGGCCTGGGCGATGCCGGTGAACAGGCCCAGAGAGAGGGCCAGGGTCAGCAGGGTTTTGCTCATGTTGTGGTGTCCGGGTGAGTGTCAGTGGTCTGGTTTGAAGTATTCGGGGTGGCGCAGAATCCCTGTGGGAGCGAATTCATTCGCGAGGGGTCAGTGCAGGCGAAGGAGATTCGTTGTCTGAAAGTCCGTCTCGTCGGAGTGCCGCCCAGAATGAATTCGCTCCCGCAGATTCACCGCATGCCGTCAGGCGCTGCGTTGTGTCTGAAACCTGCTCCCGCATGCCGTTCAGGCAGCCGCGCATTCCCTTCGGCAAACAGCTTCTCGCGCAAGGTCCCGTGCTCGTAGGCGGTCTTGTAGGAGCCGCGCCGTTGCAGCTCGGGGATCACCAGGTCGATGAAGTCCTCGTAGCTTTCCGGGGTGACGATGCGGGTCAGGTTGAAACCGTCGAGGCCGGTCTCGGCGATCCAGGATTCCAGCTCGTCGGCAACCTGCGCAGGCGAGCCGATCACGTTGATGTAGCGACCGCCCAACGCGTGCTGATCCAGCAATTTTTGCCGGGTCCAGTCGTTGTTCTTGAGGATCTTCGTCGCCGATTGAATGGCGTTGCCTTTGACATGCTGGATCGGCTCGTCCAGCTCGTAGTCCGCGAAATCGATGCCGGTCGAGGCCGAGAAATGCGCAAGCCCGGCCTCGGCGCTGGCGTACTGCAGGTATTCGGCGTACTTGGCCTGGGCGGCCTCTTCGGTGGCACCGACGATGACGTTCAGGCCCATGAAAATCTTGATGTCGTCCGGGTTGCGGCCGGCCGCGACAGCGCTGGCGCGCACCTTGTCGACCTGCTCGCGGGTCGCCGGTTTGTTCTGGCCGCTGATGAACACGCATTCTGCGTTGCTGCCTGCGAACTGCAGGCCGCGATCGGAACTGCCCGCCTGGAACAGCACCGGCGTGCGCTGGGGCGAAGGTTCACAGAGGTGATAACCCTCGACCTGATAGAACTCGCCGTGATGGCGCACGTAATGCACCTTCTCGGGCTGTGCGTAGATACGCGCCTTGCGGTCTTCGATGACGGCGTCGTCTTCCCAGCTGCCTTCCCAGAGCTTGTACAGCACCTCCAGGTATTCGTCGGCCTGGTCATAACGCCGGTCGTGTTCGATCTGCTCCTTGAGGCCCATGGCCTTGGCGGCGCTGTCCAGGTAACCGGTGACAATGTTCCAGCCTACGCGGCCACGGGTCAGATGATCGAGCGTCGACATGCGCCGGGCGAACAGGTACGGCGCCTCATAGGTGAGGTTGGCGGTCAGGCCGAAACCGAGGTTTTTCGTGACCGCTGCCATGGCTGAAACCAGCAGCAGCGGGTCATTGACCGGCAGCTGGATCGACTCTTTGAGCGGCACGTTGATCGACTTCTGATACACGTCGTAGACGCCGACGATATCGGCGATGAACAGTCCGTCGAACAAGCCGCGCTCCAGCAGCTGGGCCAGATTCGTCCAGTACTCGAGGGTCTTGTACTGGGTCGAGGTGTCGCGCGGGTGCGTCCAGAAACCATGGTTGATGTGGCCGATGCAGTTCATGTTGAACGCGTTGAGGAGAATCTTTTTCTTGCTCATCAGATCGTCCCCCGGCGCGGCGGATTCACGTCGTTGAGGTAGAAATTGCCGATGGCGTGGTACTTCCAGCGCACCGGGTCGTGCAGGGTATGGACCCGCGCGTTGCGCCAGTGACGATCCAGACCGTGCTCGGCCAGGGTCGATTGCGAGCCAGCCAGTTCGAACAGCGTGCTGCCGGCGGCCAGTGAAATTTCCGTGCTGATGGCGCGGGCTTCGGCCACGGCAATCGAGGCCTGGGCCACGTTGTCAGCGGTGCTCTCGGCCTGGGCGCGATCCAGGTATTGGCCTGCGCGTTCCAGCAGGGCTTCGGCGGCGTGCAGGCGAATGCCGAGCTTGCCGAAACTGTGCAGGGTCAGCGGGTCGTCGACAGCTTTTTCGATGCCCGAATCGATCCACGGACGAGTGCGCGTACGCACGAAATGCAGCGCGTCTTCGAAGGCGGCGCGGGCGATGCCGGTGTCGATGGCGGCGTGAAGGATCTGCGCCAGCGGGCCGACCGTGGTCGGGCGCTCGAAGGCGGTCTGGAACGGCACTACATCCTCATCGTTGACGTACACATTCTCGAACACCACCGAACCGCTACCGGTGGTGCGCTGGCCGAAGCCGCTCCAGTCGTCGATGACGCTCAGCCCTTCGCTGTCGGCGGGCACGAAGACCAGTTGCTGAATGCCGTCGTCATCGATTACCGAGGTCGGGATGCGTTGTGCGTAGATCGCCCCCGTCGAGTAGAACTTGCGGCCGTTGATGCGCCAGCCTTTTCCGTCGCGGCTCAAGCGAGTGGTGCGATCGTGGGCAGTCTTGGTGCCCAGTTCAGCGAGGGCGTTGCCGAAACGCTGACCCGCGAGAACCTCGGCGTACAGGCGCTTTTGCTGTTCAGGGCTGCCGTTTACACGCAGCACTTCGAGGGCGTAGAAATGGTTCTGCGGAATCTGCCCCAGCGAGCCGTCGGCCGCCGAGATGATGCGAATGACATCGGCCAGGGTGACGCTGGAAACCCCGGCGCCGCCAAAGGCCTTCGGCACGCTGATGCCCCACAGACCGGACTGCGAGAACGCTTCCAGCTCGTCATGGGGCAGGCGGCGTTCGCGGTCGCGTTCGGCGCTGTGCTGTTTGAATGTGTCGGCCAGCGCGTGGGCGATGTTCAGGGCCTGGGCGTCATCTTTGATGATCGCGATCGCCGCCTGCGTGTCACGCGGCAAGGATTGAAAACTCATAAGTGTGCTTCCAGTTGTCTGGTTCAGATCCAGGAGTGACGGGCGGGCAGGGTGCCGTTGAGGTGCCAGGCGCCGACGGCGTGGACTTTCCAGCGCACCGGGTCATGGAGGGTGTGGACGCGGGCGTTGCGCCAGTGCCGGTCGAGGTTGAACTCGGCCAGGGTGGCGCGGCTGCCGGACAGCTCGAACAGCTTTTCGCTGGCCTGCAGCGCAATCTCGGTGGTGAGCACCTTGGCTTCGGCGACCACGATGGACGCGCGGGCGGCGGACTGTGCGTCGATGGGCGCGGCAGCGATTTCATCGAGCACGCGGCCTGCTTTGTTCAGCAGCGCTTCGGCGGCGTGCAGTTCGAGCTTCAGCTTGCCGATGTCGGCGATCACATACAGGTCGTCGCTGGCACGCTCGACATTGGCCTCGACCCAAGGGCGCGAACGCTCGCGCACGAAACGGATGCTTTCATCGATGGCTTCACGGGCGATGCCCGCGTCGATGGCGGCTTGAATCAGCTGCGAAACGGCACCTTGAATATTCGGCGACAGGCCGAGTTTCCAGTTCTCGATGACCAGGTCGCCGCTGACGCGCACGTTGTCCAGCAACACGCTGCCACTGGCGGTGGTGCGCTGCCCGAAACCGGACCAGTCGTCGATGATGTGCAGGCCCGGCGTGCCACGCGGCACGAACACCAGCACCTGTTTGCCGTCGTCATTGATCGCCTTGACCGCGACCCAATGGGCGAACAGCGCGCCGGTCGAGTAGAACTTGCGACCGTTGAGCAAAAATTGATCACCGTCGGCGGTCAGACGCGTCCTCACGTCGAGGGTATTTTTGGTGCCGCGCTCCGGGCCGCCGTTGCCGATGCGCGCGCCTTTGAGCACGCTGTCGAGCAGCACTTTCTTCTGCGCTTCACTGGCGCTGCCGACGAGAGAATTGAGAATGCCGAAATGATTCTGTGGGATTTGTCCGACTGCAGGGTCAGCCGCTGAAAGAATGGCGAACACCTGCGCGATCGTGACGAACGAAACCTGTGGTCCGCCGTACGCGCGCGGCACGGCAATGCTGCCCAGGCCGCTACGGGTGAATGCTTCGATTTCGGTCCACGGCAACTGGCGTTGGCGATCACGCGTGGCGGCGGTGGGGCGAACAAGAGCCGCCAGCTCATGGGCGGCGGTGATCGCTTCGGCGTCGTTGCGCAGCACCCGGGCGGGCAAAAGGGGAGGAGCGATGTCCAGGGGATGCTGGACAGGAGGGATGCTCAGATCAGTCATGGTGGTGACCTTCACGAGCGCAGGCACTGTTGTTTGGCGTGACCATTCGAACCTCGAATCAAAACCGCGGTGGCGGCAGGAAAAACTCACGATGGTCCGGTGGTCCGGTGCATATACCCTAAGCGTGTATAAAAATTAAATAAACTTACATTTAGGAATAAGCATAGAAGGGGCGCACAGGCTCTGATCGCCGGTCAGACGTCCCGCCCAGGTCAGGCAGCAACCGAAAAGCATCAGCAAAACCAGGTATTTGACGATGTGTCTGCACTGCATGACGTATGTCTCCGCAAGCCTTTTTTTCAGCAGGCTAGCAGCGGGGATTCATCTCCAGGAGTGACGGGCGGGCAGGGTGCCGTTGAGGTGCCAGGCGCCGACGGCGTGGACTTTCCAGCGCACCGGGTCATGGAGGGTGTGGACGCGGGCGTTGCGCCAGTGCCGGTCGAGGTTGAACTCGGCCAGGGTGGCGCGGCTGCCGGACAGCTCGAACAGCTTTTCGCTGGCCTGCAGCGCAATCTCGGTGGTGAGCACCTTGGCTTCGGCGACCACGATGGACGCGCGGGCGGCGGACTGTGCGTCGATGGGCGCGGCAGCGATTTCATCGAGCACGCGGCCTGCTTTGTTCAGCAGCGCTTCGGCGGCGTGCAGTTCGAGCTTCAGCTTGCCGATGTCGGCGATCACATACAGGTCGTCGCTGGCACGCTCGACATTGGCCTCGACCCAAGGGCGCGAACGCTCGCGCACGAAACGGATGCTTTCATCGATGGCTTCACGGGCGATGCCCGCGTCGATGGCGGCTTGAATCAGCTGCGAAACGGCACCTTGAATATTCGGCGACAGGCCGAGTTTCCAGTTCTCGATGACCAGGTCGCCGCTGACGCGCACGTTGTCCAGCAACACGCTGCCACTGGCGGTGGTGCGCTGCCCGAAACCGGACCAGTCGTCGATGATGTGCAGGCCCGGCGTGCCACGCGGCACGAACACCAGCACCTGTTTGCCGTCGTCATTGATCGCCTTGACCGCGACCCAATGGGCGAACAGCGCGCCGGTCGAGTAGAACTTGCGACCGTTGAGCAAAAATTGATCACCGTCGGCGGTCAGACGCGTCCTCACGTCGAGGGTATTTTTGGTGCCGCGCTCCGGGCCGCCGTTGCCGATGCGCGCGCCTTTGAGCACGCTGTCGAGCAGCACTTTCTTCTGCGCTTCACTGGCGCTGCCGACGAGAGAATTGAGAATGCCGAAATGATTCTGTGGGATTTGTCCGACTGCAGGGTCAGCCGCTGAAAGAATGGCGAACACCTGCGCGATCGTGACGAACGAAACCTGTGGTCCGCCGTACGCGCGCGGCACGGCAATGCTGCCCAGGCCGCTACGGGTGAATGCTTCGATTTCGGTCCACGGCAACTGGCGTTGGCGATCACGCGTGGCGGCGGTGGGGCGAACAAGAGCCGCCAGCTCATGGGCGGCGGTGATCGCTTCGGCGTCGTTGCGCAGCACCCGGGCGGGCAAAAGGGGAGGAGCGATGTCCAGGGGATGCTGGACAGGAGGGATGCTCAGATCAGTCATGGTGGTGACCTTCACGAGCGCAGGCACTGTTGTTTGGCGTGACCATTCGAACCTCGAATCAAAACCGCGGTGGCGGCAGGAAAAACTCACGATGGTCCGGTGGTCCGGTGCATATACCCTAAGCGTGTATAAAAATTAAATAAACTTACATTTAGGAATAAGCATAGAAGGGGCGCACAGGCTCTGATCGCCGGTCAGACGTCCCGCCCAGGTCAGGCAGCAACCGAAAAGCATCAGCAAAACCAGGTATTTGACGATGTGTCTGCACTGCATGACGTATGTCTCCGCAAGCCTTTTTTTCAGCAGGCTAGCAGCGGGGATTCATCTGGCATGGTGGAGGGTGTAGGGCTTAGGCAATCGATGTTGTGGGATTTTTCTTGTCGGCGTGGGATCTGTGGAGTCGATCACGCTCTGCCGCCAGCGAGCGTCGTGGCACGGCTTCAAGGTGCCACGACTGCAATGTCGATGTCTGCCTCATGTTCAGTGATCAGATCCAACGGCATCCGCGATGCTCACCCGGATCGACCGGGACGGGGCCCATAGGGAGTTGTTGCCGACACGATCGATCACGCAGTAGGTCACTTCCTGGTGTTCGTCATCGCCGGCCTCCCGGATCAACGAGCCAGGCACGTGAAGCCTGACGGCCTTGCCGACCTGCAACTCGGTGAGCGCCGGGAAGTCCATGCGCACGTCGCCCCAGCGCAGGGTGATTTCGTCGTACACCTCCATATGGGGGTAACTGTCGATGAAGAGGTCGATGCCCGTGGTCAGGTGCTTGCGGGTCAATCCTTTGTCCGCAACCCACTCAGGAAACCTGACCGGCGAAAGTCCCTGGTTCTCTTCGCCATCGGCACCGACCAAATGGCCGCCCGGAGTTTCCAGTTTGACCCACAGTTTGAGGCTAGGGGACCTCACAGATTCACTGCCTATTTTTGTTACGCGGTAGTAAGTTTTTACTTTGCCAGTTTGCAGAAAGCTCTCAGCAATATGTAGGACAGAGGTGTAGCCAATGTCGGATGCAGTTAAAACTTTCGACGCGACATAACAGTCTCCCCAGAACAGTTCAATCAGATCACCGCTCTCCATATCCGGATAAGGGTCGATGTTGACCAGCAGGTGATTGGCGGCCAGAACACCAATCCCTTGTTTGTTCGCTTGCGGCAAATAGGGCGCGAAGAGCTTGAGTGGCGTCTGACTGACAGGCGTTTTGATCATCTTCGTGTACTCGTTGGATGTTTGATCTGAAGCGATGCAGGCACCACGTGTTTGGCCGCAGACGCTTCGGTACATGGGTGTCGTTAGTACACGCCCGATGCGCATCCATGGCAAACCATACAAACGGTGCCAATTTCGGGGTTGCTATTCGCTCGGTGGTGTACGCGTTTTCTTCTTCGAGCTAATTGTGTTACTGGATCTCTGTCAATAATTTCCGATGCGTAAAAGTATGTGTACGGAATAAACAGATGTTTCCTACAGTTGGGGCGAGTTAAACACTCGTGAAGTAAACGGCTTGCCCTACTTGTTGCAGTTATTTATCTGATTCGCGTTGGGATGTGTGTCGAAGGAAGGGAATGAGTGAGTGCATAAATGAGCAGTCGTTTAAAGGCAGCAGGGGAGTTGCGGCAGCCCGAGCGATATATTGAATAAATAGATCCGGAATGCGTAAAAACGCCTCGGTATGTTCTGAATACCAGGATCGTTCCAAGCTTTTCCAAATGTTGGGCATAAAGAAAACGGCGCTGAAGAGCGCCGTTTTTTCAGCACGTTTTGTAGGACTAATTCCTGCTGCGTTCCAGAAATTGTCTTGTGCGTTCTTCCCTTGGGTTTGCGAACAGTGCCTTGGCTTCGCCCTGTTCAACGATCACGCCCTTGTCGATGAACACCACGCGATTAGCCACGTCGCGGGCGAATTTCATCTCATGGGTGACGATGACCATCGTGCGCTTCTCTTCGGCCAGCGCGCGAATTGCACTGAGCACTTCGCCCACCAGCTCGGGGTCGAGGGCTGATGTGGGTTCGTCGAACAGAATGACTTCAGGCTCCATCGCCAGCGCCCGGGCAATTGCCACGCGCTGCTGCTGCCCGCCGGACAAACGCCGCGGGTAGGCATCTTCCTTGCCTGCCAGACCCACCTTGGCCAGCAGTTCACGCCCCAATTTGATGGCCTGTTCGCGGGGCATCTTCTTGACCACGGTCGGGCCTTCGATGACGTTTTCCAGCGCGGTGCGATGGGGGAACAGGTTGAAGTTCTGGAACACGAAGCCGACGTGCTGGCGCAGCTGGCGAATCAGGCCCGCCTGCTGGCTGAGCGGGCGGCTGCCATCGAGCTTGATGTCGCCGACCACGATAGTGCCGCTGGTGGGTTCTTCCAGGAAGTTCAGGCAGCGCAGGAAGGTGGTCTTGCCCGAGCCACTGGGGCCGATGATGGCAACCACTTCGCCGGGTTCGACCTTGAGGTCGATACCCTTGAGGACCTGATTGCCCTTGAATTCCTTGGTCAGTTTTTCAACGGTGATCATGCCTCAGGACTCCACATCGTGGCGGTTGGCTCGCGCTTCCAGGCGGTTCTGGAAATGCGCCAGCACCGTACACAGCACCCAGTAGATCACCGCGACGGTGAAATACATGGTGAAGACTTCCAGCGTGCGCGAGGAAATCAGCTGCGCCTGACGGAACACTTCCGGCACCTGGATGGTGGCAGCCATGGCCGTGTCCTTGACCAGCGAAATGAAACTGTTGCCCAGCGGCGGCAGGGCAGTGCGCGCAGCTTGCGGCAGGATCGCCCGGCGCATGGCCTGGGCACGGGTCATGCCGATACTCGCCGCAGCTTCCCACTGGCCGCGATCCACCGCGCCGATGGCGGCACGCAGGATCTCGCAGGCGTAGGCCGCCATGTTCAGCGACAAGCCGATGAGGGCTGCCGTGATCGCATCGAGCTCGATGCCCAGATCCGGCAGACCGTAATAAATCATGAAGAGCTGAACCAGCAGGGGCGTGCCGCGAAAGAACGATACGTACACCCTGGCGATGGCACTGATGATCCAGATCTTCGACAAACGCATCAGTGCCAGGCCGAAGCCCAGCACCAATCCGAAAAACATCGAACCCAGACTCAGACCCACCGTGTAATACGCGCCCTTGAGCAGAAAGGGCGCGGAGTCCAGCGCGAGCTGTAGGCTCTCTGGAATCATTTGGTCACGTCAGCCTTGAAGTACTTCTCGGACAGCTTGGCGAGGGTGCCGTCAGCGCGCAGTTTGTCGATGGCCTTGTTGATTGCGGCCAGCAGCTCAGGCTCGCCTTTACGCAGCGCGATACCGGCTTCCTGACGGGAGAACGCTTCGCCGGAAACGGCCAGTTTGTCCTTGGTCTTGGCAACTAGCTCCAATGCCGCCAGGCGGTCGACCAGAATGGCGTCGATACGGCCTACGCGCAGGTCCTGGTACTTGGTCGGATCATCGTCGTAGGTTTTGACGATGGCATCCGGTACGTTGGCCTTCAGCCATTCTTCGTAGTTGGTGCCAAGGCCTACGCCGACCTTCTTGCCTTTCAGATCAGCAGCGGTCTTGATCACGCCGGCGTCCTTGGTCTGCACCAGCGCCTGAATACCGGAGACGGTGTAGGGCTCGGAGAAGTCGTACTTCTTCTTGCGCTCGTCGGAGATGGTCACCTGGTTGATCACCACGTCCAGGCGCTTGGATTCCAGAGCCGCCAGAATGCCGGCCCATGGGGTGGCGGTCAGCTTGACCTTGACGCCCAGCTCCTTGGCCAGTGCTTCAGAGAACTCGACCTCGAAACCGGTCAGCTTGCCGTCTTCACCAACGAAGCTGAATGGCGGGTAAGTGCCTTCCAGGCCGACGTTGAGGGTGCCGTTCTTTTTGATGGTATCCAGCTGCTCGCCAGCGACGGCGTGGGTCATCAGGCCGGTGCCGAGCACAAGGCTCATGGCCGACAGCAGGAAGGTGCGGCGGATTGCAGACATGTTCATGTAAGTCCCCTGTTTTAATTGGAATGTCAGGTGCGCTTCAGACCTGACGAAACTACTGTGCAACCGCCGCTTTATCCAGCTTTTTCAGCGGTCTGCCGGGTTTTGTCGAAGCGTCTGGCGGCGATCATAAGAGCAGCGGTTTAGGATTAAAAATAATTAAAAACGAATCTGTTATCTGTTTTATGCATATGCACTGGTCCGGTAGCAGCCCGGCTTGCCGGCGGTTGCGATTTATCCCTCACACCGCTTTTCGCTGCCGTCGTAACCTCCGACGTCTCCTACAGGTCATCGGGTGAATCCAGACGCGGTGAACGTCCCCATCACTGCCCCGAAAACACATCCGGGTACGCAAACAACGCTGGCGCACCGCCGGTGTGCAGAAAGATGATCGGGCCGTCGTTGAAGCGCTGACGCCCGATGCCATCAAGCAGCCCGGCCATGGCCTTGCCGGTGTACACCGGGTCCAGCAACAGGCCTTCGTGACTTGCCACCAGCTTGATCGCCGCCAGCGTACCGGCGTTTGGCTCGCCATAGCGCGGGCCGTAGTATTCGTCCCACAGGTTGACCTTGAACGCCGCAGGTAATGGCTCGCCGAGCAGTTCGACAGTGCGCTCGGCCAGGCCTTGAACCTTCGGCGCCTGGGTTTCTTCAGGGCGCGAAACGGTCACGCCGATCACCGGAAGATCTGGCAGGGCTTCTGCCAACGCCAGCCCCAGGCCGCTGTGAGTGCCCGCGCTGCCAGAGGCCAGCACGACGGCAGCGAAGTCCACGTTGGTCTGTCGAATCTGCTCAGCCAGCTCGAAACCTGCACGCACGTAACCCAACGCGCCCACGGGGCTGGAGCCACCAATCGGCACCCGATACGGCTTCTTGCCGCTGTTGCTCAAGCGTGCGGCCAAGGCTTGCAGTTGCTCGTCGGCGTTGTCGAGGTTTTCCACCAGCTCGACCTTGGCGTCGAACAGATCGAGCAACAAGCGGTTGCCGTTGCTCAGGTAATTGCGGTCTTCGGTGGCGATGGGGTTTTCAAGCAGCGCGACACAGCCCAGGCCCAGTTTGGCCGCCAGCGCTGCGGTCTGGCGCACGTGGTTGGACTGGATGGCGCCTGCGGTGATCAGCGTGTCAGCACCTTGGGCCAGCGCGTCGGCGGCCAGGTATTCGAGCTTGCGCAGCTTGTTGCCGCCCATGGCCAGCGGCGTGATGTCGTCGCGCTTCACATAGATGTCGCGACCGGCCCAGGCCGACAGGCGTTCGAGTTTTTCCAGCGGCGTGGGCGCGCCCAGCAGGTCCAGGCGATGAAAGCGGTCGAGCTGTTGTTTGATCATGGTCGTATCGATGCATCCGCAAGTGAGTCGCTGGACTATAGGCAGACGTTTCGGACAGGGCAACCGGATGATCCCCAATAAGCTGTGGGTTATAGCCTCACGAAAATTGTTATTTTTTCGCCACAAAAGATTGCCGTAGAGTGAACCCACCTTCGGCCATGTCCTGCCGACGAGCCGTTGAACTGAGGAGAAATCTGCGTGAGCACTATTCCCGAACTGTCCCCGCAAGACTGCGCCGAGGGCTTGACCGGCCACTGGCAGTTGCAGCGGATCGTGGGTGAGCTGCGCGCCGCACGTGATGACTGGCGCACGCGTAACGGCCGTGTGAGTGGCGAAAAGGGTGGCCGCGAATTGCCGTCCCGCGAGGCTTTGCGCGACATTCTTGAAGCCCTGTGCGGTGCGTTGTTCCCGATGCGCTTGGGCCCGGTGGACCTGCGCGAAGAGAGCGAAGACTTCTACGTCGGCCACACCCTGGACGTTGCCCTGAACTCATTGCTGGATCAGGCGCGCCTGGAATTACGCTACGTCGCCCGTCAGCGTGGCGAAGACGCCAGCTGCGCCGATGTGCACGCCGAACGTTTGATTCAGGACTTTGCCAGCGCCTTGCCGAACATCCGCCGTATCCTCGACACCGACGTGCTGGCCGCCTACCACGGCGACCCGGCCGCGCGCAGCGTCGACGAGGTGTTGCTGTGCTATCCGGGAATTCTGGCGGTGATCCATCATCGTCTGGCGCACCACCTTTACAACAATGGCCTGCCACTGCTGGCGCGGATCAGCTCGGAGCTGGCCCACTCGGCCACTGGTATCGACATCCACCCCGGCGCGCAGATCGGCCCGAGCTTCTTCATCGATCACGGCACCGGCGTGGTGATTGGCGAAACCGCGATCATTGGCGAAAACGTGCGCATCTATCAGGCCGTGACCCTGGGCGCAAAACGCTTCCCGGCCGACGAAGACGGCCAGTTGCAGAAGGGCCACGCCCGTCACCCGATCGTTGAAGATGATGTGGTGATCTACGCCGGTGCGACCATTCTGGGGCGCATCACCATTGGCAAGGGCTCGACCATCGGCGGTAACGTCTGGCTGACCCGTGGCGTGCCCCCGGGCAGCAACGTGAATCAGGCGAACCTGCAGCATGATGATGGCTCGCAGAAGTAATCGACGCGTGTAGGAGCGCGCTTGCCCGCGACCGCGGTGTGCCTGTTATGGATATGTCGCCTGACACACCGCGGTCG
>NZ_JBWKWB010000036.1:0-42320 GCF_059421985.1 Pseudomonas sp. GW821-FHT02A11 | reverse complement strand
CTAGAGTCAGATTCGAATTTCCTGTCCTGCCCGCCCCATCAAGTCTAAACATACAAGCGAATTCATTCGCGAGGCGGCGGTACATCCGGTTGAGATGTGTCGGATGTACGATCGCATCGCGAATGAATTCGCTCCCCCAGAATCAAAAGCGGGTCGGCAGGCGATGGCTGGAAACCTCAGCGCCCCTGGCTCGCCTCCACCCGCAAGTACCGCTCCAGCAGTTTGAAGCCCTGCACCAGCACGAAGGACATCACCAGATAGATCAGCCCGGCGATGAAGAATGTCTGCTCCGGCATGTAGGTGCGTGCGTTGATGGTGCGGGCCATGCCGGTGATGTCGAGCAGGGTCACGGTGCTGGCCAGGGCGCTGGCCTTGAGCATCAGGATGACCTCATTACTGTACGCAGGCAGGCCGATGCGCGCGGCGCGGGGAAGGATGATGTACAGCAGCGCCTTGCCTTTGGACATGCCCAGCGCGCGGGCGGCTTCGATTTCGCCAGGCGGAACGGCCTGAATCGCGCCGCGCAGGATTTCGGCGATGTAGGCCGTGGTGTGCAGCGTCATGGTCAGCGCGGCGCAGAAGAAAGGCTCGCGCAGGTAGGGCCAGAACGCGCTTCGGGTCACGGCGTCAAACTGCGCCAGGCCGTAATAGACGAGAAACAGCTGCACCAGCAGCGGCGTGCCACGAAAGAAAAAGATGTACGCGTAGGGCAGGGCGCGCACGTAGGGGCTGCGCGAGGCGCGGGCGATGCCCATGGGAATCGCCAGGATCAGGCCGAGCACCACGGCGACGGCCACCAGTTCCAGCGTCAGGGTCGCGCCCTGCAGCAGTTTGGGCAGCCATTTGACGACGAATTCCCAACTCATGACGCGCTCCTTGTGAAGCCGACCGAGGCGCGTCGTTCGAGCCAGGCCAAGCCGATCATCGACAGCGCGGTCATCCCTAAGTACATGAATGCCGCGACCATATAAAAGGTGAAGGGCTGTTTGGTGGTCGTGACGGCGATCTGCGCGTGACGCATGACTTCCTCAAGGCCGATCACCGACACCAGCGCGGTGTCCTTCATCAGGATCATGAACAGATTGCCCAGGCCCGGCAGGGCGATGCGCCACATCTGCGGCATGACCAGCTTGATGAAGATCCGCGAGCGCGACATGCCCAGCGCCAGACCGGCTTCGCGATGGCCTTTGGGAATCGACAGCATGGCCCCGCGAAACACCTCAGTGGCGTACGCGCCGAAGCACAGGCCCAAGGCGATCACGCCTGCGGCAAACGCGCTGAGCGACAGGTTGGGAATGCCGAACACATGGCCGATGGCGCGCATCGAGCTGACAGTGCCGAAGTAGATCAGCAGCACCCAGAGCAATTCAGGAATGCCGCGCACCAGCGTCGAATAGGTCCCGCCGATCCATTGCAGGGCGCGATTGGGCGAAGTTTTCGCCAGCGCCCCGAGCAGGCCCAGAACCAGGCCCAGGCACAGGGCTGACAGCGCGAGTTGGATCGTCATCAGCACGCCAGCCGCGAGGGCAGGGCCGAATCCTTGGAGATCGAAATTCATGGCTTTGCTTGGTCACAGATGAGCCCTGCCGCAAGCGTCTCGGCAGGGCGGGTCAGGCAGGTCAGAGGATGCTGAACGGGAAGTACTTGTCGTTGATCTTCTTGTAGGTGCCGTCGGCGATGATTTCCTTCAGCGCCTCGTTCAGCTTCTCGCGCAGGGGGTCGTCCTTGCGCACGGCGATGCCGATCTTGTCGTCGCCCGGCAGGGGTTCGCCCTTGAATTCGAAGGTCTCGCCTTCCTTGCTTTTCAGCCACTCGTAGCTGGCGTATTTGTCGCCCAGCAGCGCGTCGACGCGACCGGAGGTGAGGTCCAGGAAGGCGTTTTCCTGCGAGTCGTACAGCTTGACGGTGACGTCGTCGCCCCAGTTGTCTTCCAGCCAGGTGCCCGACAGCGTGGCGCGTTGGGCGCCGATGGTCTTGCCTTTGAGGGCTTGCTTGATGGCGTCGTTGGTGGCGCCCAGGTTGCTCGCCTTCGGCGCGATGAACTGCAGCTTGTTGGAGTAGTACGGATTGGTGAAGTCCACGGCCTGCTGGCGTTCTTCGGTGATCGACATCGAGGAGATGATGAAGTCGAACTTCTGCGCGTTCAGCGCCGGGATGATGCCGTCCCAGTCGGAGGTGACCACTTCGCAGGTGGTTTTCATCTTGGCGCACAGGGCGTTGCCGATCTCGACGTCGAAGCCCACGACCTGGCCGCTGGCGTCCTTGTTGTTGAACGGCGGGTAGGCGCCTTCGATGCCCATTTTCAGGGTGTCGGCAGCAACGGCGCTGGAAGCGACGACCAGAAGAGCGGTCACCAGGAGTTTTTTCAGGGTCTGCATCGATGTTGCTCCGTTAGCGATTGCTGGACATGAATTGTTTGCAGCGCGCCGATTGCGGGTTGTCGAAGACCTGCTGCGGCGATCCTTGTTCCTCTATCAGCCCTTGGTGCAGGAAAACCACTTCACTGGATACCTGCCGGGCGAAATTCATTTCGTGAGTCACCATCAGCATGGTCCGGCCTTCTTCGGCCAGCCCACGAATCACATTAAGCACTTCCTGCACCATCTCGGGGTCCAGCGCGGACGTCGGCTCATCGAACAGGATGACTTTAGGCTGCATCGCCAGCGTGCGGGCGATGGCCGCGCGCTGTTGCTGACCGCCCGACAGCTGCGCCGGGTAGGCATGACGTTTATCGGCAATGCCCACTCTGGCCAGCAACGCTTCGGCGACTTCAATGGCCTCGGCTTTGCTCTGACCCAACACGCGGCGCGGGGCCTCGATGATGTTGTCGAGCACGGTCATGTGTGGCCACAGATTGAAGTTCTGAAAGACGAAACCGATCTCGCTGCGCAGGCGATTGATCTGACGATTGTCAGCGGCAATCAGTTCACCCTTGCGCGTGGCTTTGAGTTTGAGCGCTTCGCCGGCGACGAGGATTTCACCGTTGTGCGGATTTTCCAACAGGTTGATGCAGCGCAGCAGCGTGGACTTGCCGGAACCGGAGGAGCCCAGGATCGAAATCACGTCGCCATCGCGCGCGGTCAGGGAGATGCCCTTGAGCACTTCCAACTGACCGTAGCGTTTGTGCAGGTTGCGGATTTCCAGGGCGGGCGCGGCCTCGGCCATGTCGGGTCCTCATGTGTTCGGTGCAGATAACGCACGGCAATCGAGCTGACGATGCGCAAAAAGGGCGCGATGGTGCCAGCTTTAAACGCCGTGGGGAAGGGTGTTTCGGCCAGGCTGACGATGGGATGTCGGATTTATGCGCTGAATTGGTGTCGTTTATCGGGGAGTGTGTATTTTCGGTGCGGCAAAACGTCTCTATCCTGTTGCGCTTGGTAACGTTTCTTACAGAAATGGCAAAACGCTATTTTTCTCAAACACTTACCGAACGCCTCTGTCACGGGCATATCCGCGTACGACGTCGCTTTTGAAATATCTTGGCGCACTTCTTGCGTAAAAAATAAATAACAGGACCGTTGTTATCTTTTTACGAATGATCACAAACCGTCCTGATCCGTATAAAAATCCTTAAAGGTTGCTTACATGAGCAGTACCCCAAATTCTTCAAACCTCGACCAAGGGCTCAAGTCGCGCCACATCACCATGCTGTCCATTGCAGGTGTGATCGGTGCGGGCCTCTTCGTTGGTTCCGGTCATGCCATCGCCGAAGCAGGCCCCGCCGTCCTGATGGCTTACGCTGCAGCGGGCACGCTGGTGGTGCTGGTGATGCGCATGTTGGCCGAGATGGCGGTTGCCTCCCCGGACACCGGCTCGTTTTCGACCTACGCCGACCGCGCGATCGGTCACTGGGCAGGCTTCACCATCGGCTGGCTGTACTGGTGGTTCTGGGTGTTGGTGATTCCGCTGGAAGCCAACGCTGCCGCTACGATCCTGCACGCCTGGTTCCCGAACGTGGCCATTTGGGTCTTCACGCTGGTGATCACTCTGGTGCTGACCGCGACCAACCTGTTCAGCGTGAAAAACTACGGTGAATTCGAGTTCTGGTTCGCGCTGATCAAGGTGCTGGCCATCATCGGCTTCGTGATTCTGGGCATTGCTGCGGTGTTCGGCCTGCTGCCAAACAGCCAGGTCAGCGGCGTCAGCCACCTGTGGGACACCAACGGCTTCCTGCCGAACGGCATGGGCGCGGTACTGGCAGCGATGCTGACCACCATGTTCTCGTTCATGGGGACTGAAATTGTCACCATCGCGGCGGCAGAATCGAAGAACCCAGGCCAGCAAATCACCAAGGCCACCAACTCGGTGATCTGGCGGATCTGCCTGTTCTACCTCGTCTCGATCTTCCTGGTCGTGGCACTGGTGCCGTGGAATGACAGCCGTCTGGCGCAGGTCGGTTCCTACCAGACCGTGCTCGACCTGATGGGCATCCCGAACGCCAAGCTGATCGTCGACATCGTCGTTCTGGTAGCCGTCACCAGCTGCCTGAACTCGGCGCTGTACACTGCCTCGCGCATGCTGTTCTCCCTCGGCAAGCGCGGCGATGCTCCAGCCGTTTCCCAGCGCACCAGCAAAGCCGGCACCCCGTACTGGGCCGTGTTGCTGTCGACCGCTGCGGCGTTCGTCGCCGTGTTCGCCAACTACGTTGCGCCGGCTGCCGTGTTCGACTTCCTGCTCGCCAGCTCCGGCGCCATCGCGCTGCTGGTGTACCTGGTGATCGCCGTCTCGCAGCTGCGCATGCGCCGTAAACGCGAAGCAGAAGGCCAGGCCATCGACTTCCGCATGTGGCTGTTCCCAGGGCTGACCTGGGCGGTGATCGTATTCATCGTCGCGGTGTTGACCATCATGCTGTTCCAGGAAGGCCACCGCATGGAAATCATCGCCACCGGCCTGCTGAGCATTCTGGTGGTCGCGGCCGGCTTGATCGTGTCGAGCCGCCGCAAGGCAGTGAAAGCCGGGAAGGTTGTGCTCAATTGATGGGTGATTGAGCTGGCGTTGCCAGTGAGAAAAAACGGCTGCCCTCAGGAGTGAGGGTGGCCGTTTTTTTTGAATTTTGATGTGTTATGCAGCGTTGCTTGAGCAGGAGGGTAAAAGGATTTCTCTAGCGCTGATTCAATAGCATTATCACCAGACGAAAAGGAGATTGGAGATATCTCATGGGTAAAGGTTTGGATGGTTTAGAGGGAGGAGGCTCTTGGGAAGATGACTGGGAGGACGATGAGGCATTGGTTGAACTTGTGAAAGCCCGCCGGGGTGGGCCAACCATCCCTGTAGATATCGAAGCGCTTCTGGCTGAGCTCGAACCGCCAGTTATTACCAGCCAAAATCAGTAATAACGGAATTTTTTATGGGGGCGCCTCTAGGGGTGGGGCTTGAAAGGGGTGACTTCAGCGCATCCGCCCCAACACCGACTTCCCCCGCACCTGATGCATTACCACCGCCGCCAGGTGCAGCGCCACCAACCCCGCCAGAATCGCGCACAGCACGTGATGCAGGTCGTGCAGCTCAGCAAGTGCCATCTTCGAGTGAATCAGTTGTGGCAACGGTATGAGGGCCATGAGCGTCACTGGATGGCTCATCATCAGCACACCCGTGATCAACACCCCTGAAACTGCCGCGTAGATCGCCTTGTGAGCGGCTGAGGCGACGCGCTCCTGCGCCGTGGTGCGTTCACGGACAGAAGTGCTCTTGATGGCCAGCCACAGGCGCCAGGCGAAGAAGGGGATGAACAGGCTGGTGATCTGCGGGTTGAAGGACTCGACCCATTGGCGCAGCGGATCGTTCCGGTCCAGCAGCACGACGCCGAAGCCACTGAAGGTGGCCCAGAGGATGATCGCGGCGGACAGCCAGTGCAGGAAAATTCGGGGTCTGGAGTAACCGCTCGCTTCGTCCGCTACGGGGGAGGATGAAGGGGAGGGGTGATGTGTCAAAACGGTAGCCTTATTGAGAAGGAATTGCATTCTCGTAATGGCGAAAAGCTACCGTCTTGATCGGGGTCATGCAAATTAAAGCGCGTGTGTCAGCGGCGGCCCGCGTCTCGCGAGTTCTTTCTGGTCAAGATGTCCGACGCCTGATTGTAGGCATCCTGGAAGGTATCGCTGCCCAGCCACTCGACGGTTACTTCTTCCTCTTCGTCATGAAAGATGCCGCGGTAGACAATCAGCAAGGCCATCAGGAAGTCGGTGGCCGAGTCTTCCTCTTCCTCTGCGATCACCAGTTCCAGCACCGGGTATTGCAGGAACACGACACACATCGCCAGCAGGCTGATCGACTCGGCAGCTCTCATGGCCTGGAACAGGTCATCGTAGTCCGCAGGCTCGAAGCCGTTTTCCATGATGTCCTTGAAATCGAAGGTGCTGAGGTCGATCGTCACGTCATCGAACGGTTCGTTGACAGACGCGTGGTTCAGCACGGGATGCACGACGCTCGGTTTGCCCTTGCCCGAACGGTTCTGCTTGGCTTTGGCTTTGGCGCGCTGGGCACGTTTGTGCTGTTTGTCTGGGGAGGCCATGCGGATCGGTCCTTTTGCAGGCGAGGGTGACGGTGCGGTGGGTTATTGAAGCGCAGCTGCGAGGATTAACCAAGGGTGGCCGAGCAATGATCGGCCCCGAATCGCGCCCAATAAAAAACCCCTGAATCTTTCGATGCAGGGGTTTTTCGGTATTAGTGGTGCCCAGAGACGGAATCGAACCGCCGACACGGGGATTTTCAATCCCCTGCTCTACCGACTGAGCTATCTGGGCAACGGGGCGCATTAAACGTGTTTTTCAGGAGGTCGTCAAGAAAGTTTTTGAAAAAAAATCGAATTATTTCCTCCGCTTACGTTTGACGCCTTCTGAATGGGGTTATTCGGACGGTGGAACGTAGCCTTCGGCCTTGGCGTATTCCTCGCCCGAAAGGTACTTGTCCATCTCGGTCTGCAAGAATTTACGGTCTTCGGCGTTCATCATGTTCAGGCGACGCTCGTTAATCAGCAGGGTCTGGTGTTTCTGCCAGTCGGCCCAGGCTTTCTGCGAGACGTGATTGTAGATGTCTTCGCCCTTGGCGCCCGGATACGGTGGGCGCTCCAGGCCTGGCAGTTCTTCTTTGTATTTGCGGCACATTACGGTGCGGGTCATGACGACTCTCCTGCATTCAAAACGTCGGCTGCGTTTTTCAGCAGCTTTTTCACCGGGGCGGCGAGGCCCAGGCGCGGCGGGGTGGCGAGGTTATACCAGAGCCAGTCGTCCTCGGCCACGTGATGGGCGGACTCCTCGACCCGAACCAGCCAGGGTTCGATGGTCAGCTGGAAATGGCTGAACGTGTGGATCAGCCCTGGCAGCGCCTGGTGTTGGCCCATCTCCAGCGAATGCTGATCGGCGAGGTGTTGCATGTCGTCGAAGGCGTCCAGCTCTGGCAGGCTCCACAGACCGCCCCACAACCCGGTGGACGGGCGGCGATACAACAGGATTTCGCCCTCTCGGTTGGCGAAGATCGGCATCAGTGTGCGCTTTTGCGGAACGGCCTTGCGCGGCTTGGGCACCGGGTAGCGGGTTTCCTGGCCGAGCATGTGGGCTTCGCAGCTGCGCTCCAGCGGGCAGAGCAGGCAGCTGGGTTTGCTGCGGGTGCAGAGCGTGGCGCCCAGATCCATCATCGCTTGAGTGTAGTGATTGACGCGGCTGTGGGGCGTGAAGCGCTCGGCGGTCGCCCACATCTGCTTGGCCACCTTGGGTTCACCCGGGTAGCCCTCTTGGGCGGTGAAGCGCGCCAGCACGCGTTTGACGTTGCCGTCCAGGATCGGCGCGCGCAGGCCCATGCTGATGCTCGCGATCGCTCCGGCGGTGGACAGGCCGATGCCGGGCAGCTCGGTGAGCTTTTCCACATCGCGGGGGAATTCACCACCGTGCTCGGCAACGACGATCTTCGCGGCTTTTTGCAGGTTGCGGGCGCGGGTGTAGTAGCCAAGGCCAGTCCACAGGTGCAGCACTTCGTCTTCCGGCGCATCGGCCAAGGCCTGGACGCTGGGTAGGGCTTCCATGAAGCGGTCGAAGTAGCCGAGCACGGTGCTGACCTGGGTTTGCTGCAGCATGATTTCCGACACCCAGACGCGGTAGGGCGTGATGTCGTGTTGCCAAGGGAGGTCGTGGCGGCCGTGACGGTCGTACCAGTCGAGGACGGCGGAGGAAAACTGCTCGGGTTGCATCAGTGGTTCCGGACTGTGAGAAGTGGCGCATCAATGTGTGGCAACCCGGAACCACTGTGGGAGCGAATTCATTCGCGAGACGCTCGTACAGTCGATGAATGTTTGTCGTCTGTACTACCGTCTCGCGAATGAATTCGCTCCCACAGAGGCAATGCGGGCTGCCAATATTACCGCTTGAACAATCCCTTGATGGCGTCCTTGAGCTCAGGACTGACCTTGTCCCCCAGCTTTTCGTCGATCTTGTCGCCAATGCGATCAGTGGCGAGTTTGGCGGCGACCTTGCCCAAGCCTTCGTTGTCCAGGCGGCAGGCCTTGGCGCCCAGTTCCAGCGGGCCGCGGCAGAGGATCGGCCATTCGACGCCGACGAAGCGCGGGTTCACCTCGCAGGCCGGGTCCGGCATGTCGCTCTTGTCGCCTTCGATGATCACGCCGACGCGGTAGTTCATGCCCATCACGCGCAGGTCGATGTCACCGTCGCCATTGACTGTCAGGCCCGGCGTGCGGACTTTCAGGTCTGGGTTGCTCGCCACACCGTTGCGCAACACCAAGTTACCGTTGAGCTGCTGGAACGGGGTGTCCTTGCCGCGCGGTTCGCCGCTGAGGGTTTTGCGGTTGAGCACCGAAATCCCGCGACATAGCTGCTGCTCAAGGTTGGCATTGACCAACACGCCGTCGTTCAGCGCGAAGTTGGCCGTGCCGTTGAGGCTTTCCACCAGCGCTTTCTGGCTGTTGCCCTTGGCGGTGACGTCGCTGTTCAGCGTCAGCAAGCCGCGCAGGGGTGGCGTGGTGCCCTGGCTCTGGATGAAATGCTCCACCGGCACTCTGACGATCCGGGTCTGTACGGCAGCCAGCGGCACGTCCGGGCGTACATCGAGGTTGCCCTTGACCTCGAAATTGCCGTTGTAGAGGTTGCCGCGCAGGCTGTCCAGGGTGATCAAGCCACCCTGCGCCGAGGTTTTCAGCGCTGCGTTCTGGATCGGCAGTTTTTCGACCGTCAGCTTGCCGAAGCTCACGTCGGCGTCAACGTCCAGCGTGCGAAGGCGCTCTTGAGGCAGCAGCCGTGCGTCGCTCCAGGCGCCTTGAGTGGGCTGGGTCGGCAGGGGCGAAGTACCCGAGGCAACCATGGCTTCAGCTTCACCGCTCTGTACTTCGGACTTGCGCGCAGCGCCAGCGGCCTTGGCCTGATCGCTTTGTGGCGGACGATAGCGGTCAGCGTCGAAGGTGTCGGCCTTGAGTTGCAGGCGCAGCGACTGCTTGGCGAAGTCTTCCACGGCCAAGCGGCCGGTGAAGGTGCTGTCGTCGAGCCTCAGGGTCAGGTCGTCCAGCGACACGCTGTTCTGGGTGGCGGCGATGCGGCTGACCATTTCCAGTTTCGTCAGGCTGTTGTCGCCCAGGGTGGGGGCGGTCTGGCCGACGCTGTCGAGGAATTCGCGCAGGTTGAATTGGGCGATGGAAATGCCGCCGCTCAACTGCGGCGCCTTGTCCAGGTCGCGCACATGCAGCTCACCCAAGGCGCGCAGCTGGTTGGCCGAGAGCTTGAGGTTGGTCCATTCAGCGACGTTGGCCGACATGTCGGCCAGCAACTGGCCTTGGGCGGAGAAGGTCAGGGTCTTGCCTTGCAGCGGGTCGCCCGCCGCTTCGCCCGAAAAGCGCATGTCGTCGAGTTGATAACGCTTGAGCGCGCGGTCGAAGCGCAGCTTGCCGGTCAGTTCGGTCTTGGTGCGCACGACGGGCTGATTGGTGCTGAGGAAAGCGGTCAGCTTGATCGGGATGTCGGTCGCGTTATGGACGGGGCCGGTGCTCAGCTGAATGCTCTCGGCGGTGAATTGCCGGGCTGTCTGCAGATCATTGAAATCGATCCGCGCGTTGTTCACGGTCAGGCTGTCGATGTCCAGCTTGAGCGGCTGCCAGGATTTTTCCGGCTTGGCGGAGCTGTCGGACCCAGGTGTGGGTGCAGGCGCTGGCGGTTGTGCCGGATCGGTCGCGACGACGGGCTTCTTGCCGATGTCTTCCCAATTGCCGTGGCCGTTCTCATCACGGGTCAGCATCAGGTCCAGGCCTTCGACGCGCACGTCGCTCATTTGCACTTCCTTGCGCAGCAGCGGCAGCACGCGCACGGACAGACCGAGCATCTGCAGGTCAGCGAACGGCTTGGTCGGCTCGGTCAGCGTTGCGACGCTGGCGTCATGCAGCTCAAGGCCCAGCCAGGGGAACAGGCTCCAGCCGATGTCGCCTTTGAGGGTCAGTTCGACGTGCGCCCGGTCGCGGACCAGCTTACGAATCTCGTCTTTGTAGTCGTTGGGATCAAACAGATGGGTCAGGGCAAAGCCGAGAGCCACGATGATCAGCAACAGCCCGAGAATGAATAGTCCCAGGATTTTGCCGAACGCTTTCATGGGCGAGTCCTTGTAATCGAGTCGTTCAAAATGTAGCCCGCGAGTATAGCGTTCTCACGCAGGCGCTGGGCCTGCATCGGCCTTGCGCGGCGCACTGGACGGTGCGCAACAACTGGGACAGCGGGAATTTACGGTCATTCCGGAGTGTTCCTACAGACCGTGTTCCGGATTCATACAATGACAGACGGCATAAAAAAGGTAGTAGCAGAATGCTTCCTGTCACGTAGCAAATGCTAATCTCTCGCCGTTCGCAGTAATACCTGCGTCGAACTGTCACGTTATGAGGCTGTTCTGCCGATAAAACTTCCGATGCTTGCGTGCATTAAGAGAGGTGGCGGAAGCGTTGCCGCAGTTCTTGCGTGACACCACTACAAATAGGGGCAAAAAATAATGACTTCGAGCACTGCTCTGAGCGGTTCTGCTGCTCAGCCTGCGTTCTTGTCCAAAGAGCGCATTATCGCCAAGCGTGGCTTCAATCGCTGGCTGGTTCCGCCTGCGGCACTGGCCATCCACCTGTGTATCGGCATGGCCTACGGCTTCTCCGTATTCTGGTTGCCGCTGTCCAAGGCGATCGGCATCAAGACCGCCGTAGCCTGTCCTGCAGACATGGGGTTCTTCCAGCAGATTTTCTCTTCCGCCTGCGACTGGCCGATCTCGATGCTCGGCTGGATCTACACCCTGTTCTTCATCTTCCTGGGCTGCTCGGCGGCCATCTGGGGCGGCTGGCTGGAACACGCAGGCCCGCGCAAGGCCGGTGTCGTTTCGGCGCTGTGCTGGTGTGGCGGTCTGCTGATCTCGGCGCTGGGTGTCTACACCCACCAGATCTGGCTGATGTGGATCGGTTCGGGCGTGATCGGTGGTATCGGTCTGGGCCTGGGCTACATTTCGCCGGTGTCGACCCTGATCAAGTGGTTCCCGGACAAGCGTGGCATGGCCACTGGCATGGCGATCATGGGCTTCGGCGGCGGCGCGATGGTGGGTGCTCCACTGGCGACCGCGCTGATGAGCCACTTCGCAACCCCTGACAGCGTCGGCGTATGGCAGAGCTTCGTGGCCATGGCGGTGATCTATTTCATCTTCATGATCGGTGGCGCACTGTCCTACCGCGTTCCGCCAACCGGCTGGAAACCTGAAGGCTGGACCGCACCGGTCAAGAAAACCAACAGCGCGATGATCACCAACCGCCACGTACACGTCAGCGTTGCGTGGAAAACCCCGCAATTCCGTCTGGTGTGGCTGGTGCTGTGCCTGAACGTTTCGGCGGGTATCGGCATCCTCGGCATGGCTTCGCCACTGCTGCAGGAAGTGTTCGGCGGCAAGCTGCTGGGCACCGATCAGGGCTTCGCGCAGCTGGACGCTTCGCAACTGGCGGCCATCGCGGCCATCGCGGCGGGCTTCACCGGTCTGCTGAGCTTGTTCAATATCGGCGGTCGCTTCTTCTGGGCGTCGTTCTCCGATTACATCGGCCGTAAAGCCACCTACTTCGTGTTCTTCGCATTGGGCTTTTTGCTGTACGCGTCGGTACCGACTTTGGGCCATCTGGGCAGCGTTGCGCTGTTCGTGGCGGCTTTCTGCGTGGTGCTGTCGATGTACGGCGGCGGTTTCGCGACCGTTCCGGCTTACCTGGCCGACCTGTTCGGTACGCAAATGGTGGGTGCGATCCACGGCCGTCTGCTGACTGCCTGGGCCGCCGCTGGCGTGCTGGGCCCGGTGTTGGTGAACTACCTGCGTGAGTATCAGCTGAGCCACGGCGTTGCCCGTGCCGACGCCTATGACATCACGTTGTACATCCTTGCAGGCCTGCTGGTGCTGGGTTTCATCTGCAACATGCTGGTGCGTCCGGTGGCCGACAAGTACTTCATGACTGAAGAAGAACTGAAGGCCGAGCAGGCCATCGGTCACGATGCCGGCGCTGACCACACCACTTCGCTGGAGTGGAAGGCCGACGCAAGCACCAAGCCTCTGGCGATCCTGGCCTGGCTGGCGGTGGGAATTCCGCTGGCGTGGGGCGTGTGGATCACCCTGCAAAAGACTGCGGTGCTGTTTCACTAAGCCGCTCTCGATGTCGGCCTGATTGGGCCGACATCGAACCCGTAGGAGCGCGCTTGCCCGCGATTGCAATTTGTCTGCCATTGATTGGCTGTCTGACACACCGTAATCGCGGGCAAGCGCGCTCCTACAGGGTTTGGCGTCATCTCGTATGTGCTTGTATGCACATGTCTAACGCTCGCGGCGGCGGATTCAGCCCGTCAGTGATATCGCCCTTCGTGTTTCTGTTTCCCCGCCACACGCCTATAATGTCCGCCTTTTCGCCCAATGATTTTGCGGAGCTGGTGATGGCCGAACGTAAGGCGTTCGTCGAGCGCGACACCCTGGAAACCCAGGTCAAAGCCTCGATCAACCTGGATGGCACCGGAAAGGCCCGATTCAATATCGGTGTGCCTTTTCTTGAACATATGCTCGACCAGATCGCCCGTCACGGGTTGATCGACATCGAACTCGATTGCAACGGCGACCTTGAAATCGACGACCACCACACCGTGGAAGACGTCGGTATCACGCTGGGTCAGGCGTTCAGCAAAGCCATCGGCGACAAAAAAGGCATCCGTCGTTACGGCCACGCCTACGTCCCGCTGGACGAAGCGCTGTCGCGCGTGGTCATCGACTTCTCCGGCCGTCCTGGCCTGCAGATGCACGTGCCCTACACCCGCGCCACGGTCGGTGGTTTCGACGTGGACCTGTTCCAGGAGTTCTTCCAGGGCTTCGTCAACCACGCCAACGTCACCCTGCACATCGACAACCTGCGTGGTCACAACACCCATCACCAGATCGAAACCGTGTTCAAGGCGTTCGGCCGCGCGCTGCGCATGGCCGTGGAGCTCGATGACCGCATGGCAGGCCAAATGCCGTCGACCAAGGGCGTGCTGTAATGCAGACCGTTGCCGTTATCGACTATGGCATGGGCAACCTGCACTCGGTGGCCAAGGCGCTGGAGCATGTCGGCGCAGGCCGTGTGCTGATCACCAGCGACGCTGACGTGATCCGCGAAGCCGACCGCATCGTCTTCCCCGGTGTGGGCGCCATTCGCGACTGCATGGCTGAAATCCGTCGTCTGGGCTTCGATGCGCTGGTGCGTGAAGTCAGCCAGGACCGTCCGTTTCTCGGCATCTGCGTCGGCATGCAGGCGCTGATGGACCGCAGCGAAGAGAACGACGGTGTCGATTGTATTGGCCTGTTTCCCGGCCAGGTGCGTTTTTTCGGCAAGGATCTTCATGAAGACGGCCAGCACCTGAAAGTCCCGCACATGGGCTGGAACGAAGTCACGCAGTCGGTGGATCACCCGCTGTGGCACGGCATTGCGGACAAGGCGCGGTTCTATTTCGTGCACAGCTATTACATCGACTCGCCGAACCCTCGGCAGATCGTCGGTCGTGGTCACTACGGCCTCGATTTCGCTGCCGCGCTGGCTGACGGTTCGCGCTTTGCGGTGCAGTTCCACCCCGAGAAGAGCCATACCCATGGCCTGCAATTGCTGCAGAACTTCGCCGCGTGGGACGGTCGCTGGTAATGAGCAAAAAGAACAAGCCGCCGATCCTGACCCTCACTCCCGAGCAGGAGAGCGAGGCGTGTCACAAGATCAAGCGGTTCATGGAGGATCGCTTCGAACTGGACCTGGGTTCGTTCGAAGCGGCCGAAATCCTTGAATTGTTCACCCGCGAAATTGCCCCGCACTATTACAACCGAGCGATCTTCGATGTTCAGGCACACTTGAAAGAGCGGTTCGAAAGCATCGAAAGCGACGTTTGGGCGCTCGAGAAAAATTAAAGGCAGCCACAAGCCTCAAGCTTAAAGCTGCAAGACCGATTTACGCGTGCCTGCTTGCAGCTTACGGCTTGCAGCTTGCAGCTCTTTTGACGAAGGAAAAAGCATGCTGATTATCCCCGCTATCGACCTTAAAGACGGCGCCTGCGTGCGCCTGCGCCAAGGCCGCATGGAAGATTCCACGGTGTTCTCCGATGACCCTGTCAGCATGGCTGCCAAGTGGGTCGACGGTGGCTGCCGCCGTCTGCATCTGGTCGACCTGAACGGCGCGTTCGAAGGCCAGCCGGTCAATGGTGAAGTGGTCACGGCGATCGCCAAGCGCTACCCGAACCTGCCGATCCAGATTGGCGGCGGCATTCGTTCGCTGGAAACCATCGAGCACTACGTCAAGGCCGGCGTGAGCTACGTGATCATCGGCACCAAGGCCGTCAAAGAGCCTGAGTTCGTTGCCGAGGCCTGCCGCGCGTTTCCGGGCAAGGTCATCGTCGGTCTGGATGCCAAAGACGGTTTCGTCGCCACCGACGGCTGGGCTGAAGTCAGTTCGGTGCAGGTGATCGACCTGGCCAAGCGTTTCGAAGCGGACGGCGTGTCGGCTATCGTTTATACCGACATCGCCAAAGACGGCATGATGCAGGGCTGCAACGTGCCATTCACCGCGGCGCTGGCTGCGGCGACGAAGATTCCGGTCATCGCGTCGGGCGGCATTCATAATCTGGGCGATATCAAGGCGCTGCTGGATGCGAAGGCTCCGGGCATCATCGGCGCGATCACCGGCCGTGCAATCTACGAAGGCACGCTGGATGTCGCCGAAGCTCAGGCTTTCTGCGATTCATACAAGGCTTAACGTGCGCTGATCCTGTGGGAGCGAATTCATTCGCGAGAGGCCAGTACAGCCGATAGAAATTCATCGGCTCTCAAGTCCAATCGCGAATGAATTCGCTCCCACAGGGATCCGGTTTCAAACTCAATATTGATGTCGGTCGCGAGTCCGGCAGTTTTCGGAGAATAGGCCCATGGCCCTCGCCAAGCGCATCATCCCTTGCCTGGACGTCGACAACGGTCGCGTGGTCAAGGGCGTGAAGTTCGAGAACATCCGCGACGCCGGTGATCCGGTGGAAATCGCCCGTCGGTACGACGAGCAGGGCGCAGACGAGATCACCTTTCTCGACATCACCGCCAGCGTCGATGGTCGCGACACCACGCTGCACACTGTCGAGCGCATGGCAAGCCAGGTGTTCATCCCGCTGACCGTGGGCGGTGGCGTACGCACTGTGATGGACATCCGCAACCTGCTCAACGCCGGGGCCGACAAGGTCTCGATCAACACGGCAGCGGTATTCAACCCGGAGTTCGTCGGTGAGGCCGCTGCACGTTTTGGTTCGCAGTGCATCGTCGTCGCCATCGACGCCAAGAAGGTGTCCGGCCCGGGCGAAACCCCGCGCTGGGAGATCTTTACCCATGGCGGTCGCAAGCCGACAGGGCTGGATGCTGTCGAGTGGGCGATGAAGATGGAAGGCCTGGGTGCCGGTGAAATTCTGCTGACCAGCATGGACCAGGACGGCATGAAAAATGGCTTCGACCTGGGCGTAACTCGCGCAATCAGCGATGCGCTGGGCATTCCGGTGATTGCGTCCGGTGGTGTGGGCAACCTGCAACACTTGGCCGACGGCGTGCTGGAAGGCCATGCAAGCGCGGTACTGGCGGCGAGTATTTTCCACTTTGGCGAATACACCGTCCCGGAAGCCAAGGCGTTCATGGCCAAACAGGGCATCGTCGTTCGCTGATGGCTTACACGCTCAATGCACACCCCTAACCTGTGGGAGCCAATTCATTCGCGAGGCGGTGGTACATCCGATGAAAATCTATTGGATGTAAGGGCCAATCGTCGGAATGCCGCCCAGAATGAATTCGCTCCCACAGGGTTTGTGCATGGTTAGGCGATCATTGCGCAATCGCCGTCGCAGACACTTCAAGCCACTTCTGTTCTGAAAGCGACCAACCCCCTCTCTGAACTGGACAACGCCCGGCGTTAGCGGCACTCTCTTGCCGTCGTCAGGATCGGGTGCCAGGGATATGTTCAAAGGTGTTTTGCTTGCGCTGATCAGCGTTGCGACATTGCTCTCGGGCGCCGCTCGGGCAGACGATGCGCCAGCGTATTCGATGGTGCTGCTGACCGAGAATTTCCCGCCTTACAACATGGCCATCGACGGCAAGAACTTCGCTCAGGACAGCAATATCCAGGGCATTGCCGTCGAGATCGTCCGTGAGACTTTCAAGCGCGCCGGGATCGGTTACAACCTGACCCTGCGCTTTCCGTGGGATCGCATTTACAAGCTCGCGCTGGAAAAGCCCGGTTACGGCGTGTTCGTGACCGCGCGTTTGCCTGAGCGCGAGAAGCTCTTCAAATGGGTCGGCCCCATCGGGCCGGACGACTGGATCATGCTCGCCAAAGCCGACAGCCCGATTCAGCTCAACACCCTCGAAGAGGCTCGGCGATACAAGATCGGCGCGTACAAAGGCGATGCCATTGCCGAGGTACTCGGGCGTCAGGGCATGAAACCGATCACCGTGCTCAGCGACAAGGACAACGCGCGCAAGCTGGTCGAAGGCCAGATCGATCTCTGGGCGACGGGTGATCCGGCGGGGCGTTATCTGGCGAGGCAGGAAGGGGTGACAGGCCTCAAGACCGTGTTGCGCTTCAACAGCGCGGAGCTGTTTCTGGCGTTGAACAAGGAGACGCCGGATGAAGTGGTGAACAAGCTGCAGACGGCGCTGGATCAGCTGCGCAAGGAAGGGCTGGTCGATAGCATCCTTGGGAAATACCTCTGACTGCACGCTTGGTTACTTGCCTGGGGTGCTGCTGACCCTGTGGGAGCGAATTCATTCGCGAGAGGCCCTTACAGTCGATAAATCCTCATCGGATGTACCGCCGTCTCGCGAATGAATTCGCTCCCACAGGAAGTCTCAAGCCACTCGACCTACCGATAAACCCCATTCTTCCCATGCCGACCCATGGCCTGGTTGCCACGAAGGCTGATCATGTGGCGCAGTTCGATCCAGTCGATGCCCTGAGCCTTGAGTTTAGGCAGCTCGCGCTCCAGCACGTCCATCGTCACCGGATACGGGTGGCCGATCATCACGGCCGAGCCCTGTTTGTGGGCCAGGCGGATCGCGCTTTGCAGCTGACCGTTGATGGCCTCGGCGTTGCGTTCGTCGTCCAGGAACACATCCCGTGAAACACTCGCCAGACCAATCTTCTGCGCCTCGGCAGCGGCGACGGTCTTGGCGCTGGTGCGGCTGTCGACGAAGAACAGGTGCCGACGCTGCAACTCACCGACCAGCCAGGCCATCGCCACAGGTTCCGCGGTCATGCGGCTGCCCTCGTGGTTGTTGATGCCTGCCGCGTACGGCACTTTCAGCAGCGCGGCATTGAGGCGCGACTCCAGCTCCGGCAGCGGCAGATCCGGCCGCCAGGCATAAGGCCCGGTGGCCGGGTCCATCGGCATGTGCAGCATCACCGTCTTGCCGGCCTTGTGGGCCTGGCGCGCGAAGTCGGTAGCGTGGGGGGTGTCAGGCATGATCGCCAGCGTCACGGGGCCGGGAAGGGCGAGCGCACGGCTGTCCTTCTCGGGGCTTTGGCCGAGATCGTCGATGATCAGGCTGATGTAGGCGACCTTCGCAGGTTTTGCGTCGGTGTCGGAGGTTTCAGCGGGTGCCGCATGGGCAGCACCCGTCACAAGCGCAAGGGCTCCGAGGAGCCTGGTCAACCATAAGCGCATATCAATTGCCGCGCGTCACACTCAATCCCTTGAGCAGGCTGAGGGCCTGGTTCAGCTGGTAATCGTCGTCCTGCGGACGCGCCTTGCCAGCCTTGGACTTGGTGGTCGGTTTGTCCGCGCCGCCGTTGCCATTGCCCAGGTGGCCGAGCAGATCGGCCTCTTTGTAGTTCTCGCCATCGGCTTCGGTAGTGACCTTGGCGCGTTTGACTTCGATGTCCGGGTTGATGCCCTGGGCCTGAATCGAGCGACCGTTCGGCGTGAAGTACAACGCCGTGGTGATCTTCAGCGCGCGGTCGTTGGCCAGAGGCAGAACGGTTTGCACCGAGCCTTTACCGAAGGTGTCAGTGCCCATCAGGATGCCGCGTTTCTGGTCCTGCAAGGCACCGGCGACGATCTCGGAGGCCGAGGCGCTGCCGCCGTTGATCAGTACCACCAGAGGCGCGCCCTCACTGGCGTCGGCCGGGTCTGCCGAGAAGCGCAGTTCGGAGTTGGCGATGCGGCCCTTGGTGTAGACGATCAGGCCCTTGGTCAGGAAATGGTCCGCCACTTCGACCGCTGACTGCAGGACGCCACCGGGGTTGTTACGCAGATCGAGGATCAGGCCGTTCATCTTCTTGCCGTTGTCCTTGCGCAGCTTGGCAAGGGCCTTGCCGACTTCTTCACCGGTCTTGACCTGGAACTGCGTGATGCGGATGTAGCCATAGCCCGGCTCGAGCATCTGCGCCTTCACGCTCTTGACCTGAATGGTCGCGCGGGCCAGCGTCACGTCGAACGGGTTGCCGCCGTCGCGTACCAGAGTGAGGGTGATTTTCTCGCCGATCTTGCCGCGCATCTTGTCGACCGCTTCCTGCATGGTCTGACCCTGGGTTGGCGCGCCGTTGATCTTGACGATCAGGTCGCCCGCCTCAATGCCTGCCTTGGAGGCCGGGGTGTCATCGATCGGCGAGACCACCTTGATGAAGCCGTCTTCGACACCGACCTCGATGCCCAGGCCACCGAACTCGCCGCTGGTGCTTTCCTGCAGCTCTTGGAAGTCTTCCGGGCCCAGGTAGGCAGAGTGCGGGTCAAGGTTGCTGAGCATGCCCTTGATGGCGTTCTCCAGCAGGGTCTTGTCATCCACAGGCTCGACGTACGCAGCCTTGATCCGGTCCATCACCTCGGCAAAGGTGCGCAGCTCGTCGAGCGGCAGCGGCGCCTTGATGTTCGCGGCGTTGGCGGGCGCGGAGGCAGCAGGGGTCGCAGCCGGAGCGGCACCGGCAGCCATGGCCTGCGGAGCACCGATGATCACGGCGAGAGTCAGGGCCAGCGAGGTGAGGCGGGACGAAAACAGCATGTCTTACGAACTCCTGAGTGAGGCGTCGACTTATCCTTGAGTGCGACACCATTGGGCCGGATCACTAGGGCGACCCTGCTGACGAATAGCGAAATACAGCGCCGGAGTGTCCTGACCGCCACCACTGTTGCCCACAGTGGCGATCGCTTCCCCGGCTTTGACAACGTCCCCAGCTTCCTTCAACAGACTCTGGTTGTGACCGTACAGACTCAAATAGCCGTTTCCGTGGTCGAGAATGACCAGAAGGCCAGCGCCGCGCAACCAGTCGGCAAAGACCACGCGACCACCATGCACAGCGCGCACCTGGCTGCCTGCAGCAGCACTGATCATCACGCCATCCCACTTGGTCCGCTCGTCATCGCCGCGGGTTTCACCGAAACGCGCCAACAATCGACCATCGACAGGCCAAGGAAGTTTTCCCTTTGCTTGGTCAAAAGCGCCGCCAAAGGACTGACCCGCGCTGGAAACCATTGCACCCGGAGCCTTTGTCGGCTTGCGAGGGGCTTCATCGCTGTCGTCCTTGCCACGGTTTCTCGCCATCGCCTGCTGCTGCTCGCGCTGGCGTTTCTCGGCTTCCTGCTGGGCCAGCAGCGCTTTCTGACGCGCTTCTTCGGCTTCGCGGGCCTGACGGGCGAGGGTTTCTTCGATGGTCTTGAGGACTTTAGTCAGGTCTGCCTGATCCTGCTGGCGCGCCTGTAGCTTTTGGTCGCGAGCCTTGTAGTCCTGATTCAGCTTGGCCAGCGCGACCTGGCGCTCCTGGCGAACGGTGTCGAGCTGGGACTTCTGGTCATCCAGCGAGCTCTTCTGAACCAGCAGTTGCGCTTGCTGCAGGTCGATGTCCTTTTCGACTTCGGCCAGCTGGCGCAGGGTTTCGTTGAAGTTGCGCAGCTGCTCGAGGCGAGCCTGACTCAGGTAATCGTAATAAGTGAAGGTGCGGGCGAATTTCTCGGGGTTCTGCTGGTTGAGCAGCAGCTTGAGGTATTCCTGGCGGCCACTCTGGTAAGCGGCGCGGGCTTGAATCGCGATCAGTCGCTGTTGTTCAACGCGTGCGCTTTGGAGTTTTTTTTTCTCTTCATCGAGCCGTTGTAGCTCGGTTTCGCTCTTTTTTAGTTCCTTTTGCAGGGCCTCCACCTGCTTTTCCAGCTTGCCCATTTCGGTTTCGGTTGAGCGCAGATCTTTCTGAACGCCGGATTTTTCTTCCTGCAGCTGGCTCAGGGCCTTCTTCAGTTCAGTGATGTCCTGACGCGTGGCATCCAGCTGTTTTTGGGTTTGTGCGCGCTCATCGTCGGCAAAAGCCGGATTGAGCAGACAAATCAAAGCAAGGGCGATCAGGGCGCGAAGCATGGGGTTGGGCGATACCGGGAGTGAGGACGGGCTTAGTATGCCCGCCGGTGGCTGCAAAAAAAACGCTCTGAGGGCGTGGCTTTCAGACATTTCACACAAAAACCGGCCTGTCAGCGCGTGGCAGGCCGGTTTATAGCGCTTACTTGGCGACCAGAATCGATGTGCCGGTCATCTCTTTCGGGATTTCCAGGCCCAACAGGGTCAGCATGGTCGGTGCAACGTCCGCCAGAACGCCGCCTTCGCGCACCTTCAGATCACGCTTGCCGACGTACACGAACGGCACAGGCTCGGAGGTGTGCGCGGTGTGCGGCTGGTGAGTGTGCTCGTCGGTCATCTGCTCGACGTTGCCGTGGTCGGCGGTGATCAGCGCTTCGCCGCCGACCTTTTCCAGCGCCTCGGTGATGCGACCGACGCACACATCCAGGCATTCCACGGCCTTCACTGCCGCTTCCATGATGCCGCTGTGGCCGACCATGTCGCCGTTGGCGTAATTGACGATGATCACGTCGTAACGCTGATTTTCAATGGCGTCCACGATTTTGTCCGTGACTTGCGGCGCGCTCATTTCAGGCTGCAGGTCGTAAGTCGCGACTTTCGGCGAAGGAATCAGGATGCGCTCTTCGCCTTTGAAGGGCTCTTCGCGACCGCCCGAGAAGAAGAAGGTCACGTGGGCGTATTTCTCGGTTTCGGCGATGCGCAGCTGGGTCTTGCCATTTTTGGCCAGGTATTCGCCCAGAACGTTGTCCAGGCTGCCTTTGGTGAACGCCGCAGGCGCGTGAATGGAGGCAGCGTATTGGGTCAGCATCACGAAATCGGCGAGTTTTGGCTGACGTGCGCGGGCGAAGTCCTTGAAATCGTCTTCGACAAACACGCGGGTCAGTTCGCGGGCGCGGTCGGCGCGGAAGTTCATGAAGACCACGGCGTCGCCGTCTTCGACCTTGGCCTGCTCGCCGATGCGGGTGGCTTTAACGAACTCGTCGTTTTCGTCACGGGCATAAGCGGCGTCCAGGCCCGCCTTGGCGGTGTCGGCCTGGAATTCAGACGTGCCGTCGACGATCAGGTTGTAGGCCGATTCGACGCGGTCCCAACGGTTGTCGCGGTCCATGGCGAAGTAACGGCCGATGATCGTGGCCGTACGACCTTTGCCTAGGCGAGCGTAGGCCGCTTCCATGGTGTCCAGATATTGGTGCGCGCTGCGGGGCGGGGTGTCGCGACCATCGAGGAAGGCGTGCAAGTAGATCTTGTCAGCGCCGCGCTTGGCGGCCAACTCGACCATCGCCACCAGGTGGTCTTCATGGCTGTGTACGCCGCCGTCAGACAGCAGGCCCATGATGTGCACGGCCTTGCCAGCGCCCACGGCCTTGTCCACGGCGGTGCAGATGACCGGGTTCTCGAAGAACTCGCCGTCTTTGATCGCTTTGGTCACGCGGGTGAAATCCTGATACACCACGCGCCCGGCACCCAGGTTCATGTGGCCCACTTCGGAGTTGCCCATCTGACCGTCTGGCAGACCGACATCCATCCCGGAACCGGAGATCAGGCCATTGGGCATGGTCTTGTACAGGCGATCGAAGGTCGGCGTCTTCTTGCTGGCGGTCGCTTCGTAGACCGCGTTGCCGTCGTGGCTGTCGCTGTGACCGAAGCCGTCCAGGATGATCAGAACCAGAGGTTTAGGCGTGGTAGTCATGGATCCCACTCTTGGCTAATAAGGTGAAGTAGAAAAAAGATCGACAGTTTAGGGACAAGTTCAAACGGCGTCACTGCCGTACGGGCTTTGGCCGACCTTGGGGGCTGTGTATACTGGCCGACATTTTAACGCCCTGGAACCTAATGATGGTTGATCACCTGATTGCATTTGCCACTAATCACTATTTGATCTCTGGCGCTTTCGTCATCCTGCTGGCACTGCTGATCGCGACAGAACTCAACAAGGGCGGCAAAAGCCTGAGCACCGGTGAACTGACCGCGCTGGTCAACCGTGACGAGGCGGTGGTCATCGATGTGCGTCCCAAGAAGGACTACGCCACCGGTCATATCGTCGGCTCCCTGAACTTCCCGCAGGACAAGGTCATGTCCCGTACTTCGGAGCTTGAGAAGTACAAATCCAAGACCCTGATCATCGTCGACGCCGCCGGTCAGCACGCCGGACACGTGGCCAGCGAGCTGCTCAAGGCCGGTTTCACCGCAGCCAAGCTGTCGGGCGGCGTTTCGTCGTGGCGCGGCGACAACCTGCCGCTGGTGAAGTGAAATGGCCCAGGTCGTCGTCTACTCCAGCGATTACTGCCCTTATTGCTCGCGCGCCAAGTACCTGCTCGAAAGCAAGCATGTCGACTTCGAGGAAATCAAGGTCGACGGCAAGCCACAGATTCGCGCTGAAATGACAAAAAAGGCCGGACGCACGTCGGTGCCGCAGATCTGGATCGGTTCGGTCCATGTCGGCGGCTGCGACGACCTCTTCGCGCTGGAGCGCGCCGGCAAGCTCGACGCCCTGTTGAGCGCCTGAATTCGAACCCTACAAGACCTAAAAGTAAGAAGGATCTGAGATGACCGATCAAACGAATAACGGCGCCACTTCCAATGAAGCCATCGCCAATGAAGAATCACCACAGTTTTCCCTGCAACGCATCTACGTGCGTGACCTGTCCTTCGAAGCGCCGAAAAGCCCGGCGATCTTCCGTCAGGAATGGACCCCAAGCGTCAGCCTGGACTTGAACACCCGTCAGAAGCAGCTGGAAAACGATTTCTACGAAGTCGTGCTGACCCTGTCGGTGGAAGTGAAGAACGGCGACGAGATCGCCTTCATCGCTGAAGTTCAGCAAGCCGGTATCTTCCTGATCAAGGGCCTGGACGCAGGCTCGATGAGCCACACCCTGGGCGCGTTCTGCCCGAACATCCTGTTCCCGTACGCGCGCGAAACCATCGACAGCCTGGTAGTGCGCGGTTCGTTCCCGGCGCTGATGCTGGCCCCGGTGAACTTCGACGCCCTGTATGCGCAAGAGCTGCAGCGCATGCAGGAAGCGGGCGAGACCCCGACCGTTCAGTAAGCCTTGCTGGCTGAGTGGATGAAGAAAAGCGCCTGTGATGGGCGCTTTTTTTTTGAGGTTTGGCTTGGGTTTGGATGGGGTTGGGTGAGGGTGGTTGGCTTGAGAATCTTACTCTGATGCCCTGCGGGCCTGTTCGCCGGCAAGCCAGCTCCTACATTTGTTTAAACGTGCCGCATCCGATAGGCCGAGTTGATAGCCTTTAAAGCAGATCGCGAAATCTCTTGCCAGGCACCAAGGCTGCCAACGCGGTCTGTCAGGCCATGGCACGTTGCAAAAAATGTAGGAGCTGGCTTGCCGGCGAATAGGCCCGCAGGGCATCCATATAGCGATCTCAAGCCAAGACAATCACCGAAACCCCAACTGCCGCCACCCTTCGTAAACCGCGACGGCCACGGTGTTCGACAGGTTCAGGCTGCGGCACCCCTCGCGCATCGGCAGGCGCAGGCGCTGTTCGGTGGTGAGCGGGTCGAGTACTTCGGGCGGCAGGCCTCGGCTTTCGGGGCCGAACAGGAAGGCGTCACCCTCGGCAAACGCGACATCGTGGAAGGGCCGTGAGCCCTTTGTGGTAAAAGCGAACAGGCGCGGATGGTCGATGCTTTCCAGGCAGCTGGCCAGGTCCGCATGGCGGTGCAACGTGGCGTACTCGTGATAGTCGAGGCCTGCACGACGCAGGCGTTTGTCATCCAGCTCGAAGCCCAGCGGCTCGATCAGATGCAGATGGCAGCCACTGTTGGCGCAGAGCCTGATGATATTGCCGGTATTCGGCGGAATTTCTGGTTGAAAAAGGATCACGTGAAACATGCACGGCTCCGAACATAAGGACAGGATGCATTCTACCCCCATCGATGACCCGAGACCGAAGCTATGGCCGCGGTTTTTGGGGTCCATCGCCATTGTGGGGGTGATGGTCGGCTTGATGATTGGTCGGCTGACCACGCCTGACCCGATCGAATTGCAACGTGTCGAGGTACTGCCCGACGGCGTGGCAGTGTGGTTTAACCGCGAGCCTCAGTTGCATGGCGAGATGATCGATGGCGCAGTGGCGCTTCTGTTCAACGCTCAGGGCAATGCGCAATGGGGCGAGTTGAAACTCAACGGAAAGGATGTGCGTTGGAGAATTCAGAAGAGTGACAAGGGATTGTTGCTGAACCTGCTGGCAGCCCGTCCGTTGCACGGTGACTGGCACGGTGCTACTCAGGACGGGCGCTGGAGACTGGAGATCAGTCTCCGGGAGGAATAAAAGAGGGGAATCCCCGGCCTGCCTGTACCAAGGTCCCCAAAACTGGTGATACGTAACTTATTGCAGAGCGCGTGCCAGTTTTCAGAAAAGCCTGTAGGAATTTTCGAAGCAGCGTTCAGAGTCCCGGTTTCAGGCCGTAATGGCGGGGCTCCTGTCTCCATAGCGAGTGATGAGCGTTCGAATGGGCGTTCAGAATTGGTCGTTTCTTGATCGTTTTTGCACGCTATTTGCGCATTTCTGCGGGTGAAAGGACCAAAGTGATGCACGCTCCTGCCCATAATCGCGGAATGCGCCTTGCGAATTCTTCTTACGCCACGCCGGGAAACTGCCTGCAAAGGCAATATTTATTGCGTTTATCTATTGCAAATCTGGACGATAACCGCCTGATTGTTATCCGGTTTTTGAGCTTTTTATGGGGGGCATTCTGAATACGCTCAGACATTCCATTAAAGTTTCAGAGCCTTATCTATGTCTGAGTCAGTCGAATCCCCCCTGTCACAACCCAGCTCACCCGCAAGTCGGCGCTTCAATACGGTTCGCAGCAAAATCCCCCCGTGGCTGGCCAATGCCACACCGGACGTTCATCGCGCGCTTCGACAAGCGGGGGCAGAGCGCCTCTCCTGGTATGAGCAGGCGCGACAGTCCATGCCCGATGTGACTCAAGCGCTGCATCAGGACCACGTGTTGCACTTGGCCTGTCAGCAGGAACTGAGCGAAGCGCTGACAGAGCTCCCGTCGCTCGAAGCCTTTGCCGAGCCGCTGCTGGTGGCCGGCATAAAAGAGCGATTCGGTCTAGACGTGGATGTGCGCAAGACCTGGCTGTTTCACGCACGTCGCATGCAAGTGGACGATTCGTTCGTCAACGCCTCCCGCGACCCGCTCGTTGACTATCAGAAGTCCCTGAAAGCCGCGACGCAGACGCTGTTGCATGCTGCTTTGCAGAACTTCGAGTCCTGGGAAACCGAGCCTGCGGGCATGGATCTGGACGAACGTCAGAAGGCGGCCATCTATGATCGCTACCCTGTCACCGGGCTGGGACTGACGGGTACCGTGCTGGCGATAGCCCCTCACATTTTTGCTGCGCTGTGCCGTGAACTGGACCTGGGCGGCCAGTATCAGAAAAAGGTCGATGCCTTCCTCAACCCGCCGTCCAGCCCCGATAACGCGCCCGATGCAGCGGCTTACAATCGGCGAGGGCTTCTCAAGCGCGTGGAACAGTTCGCCTTTAGGATTCAGATGCATCTGGCCTACCTGAAGGCTGATATCAGCCAAAGCATGTACAACGCGCTGCTGGATATCAGTGGTAACGGCAGGCGTGTCACTTTACAGGGCGAACCGGTGACGGCCAGTTTCCTGCGGCTTTGGGACATTGAGCTGACGGGTATTGTGGCCATCGGCAAGGCGCGAGATAACGCCGATACCGTGCAGAGCGTGGTCGTTTACATTCCGGGTGATCCGGTCTGTCCGCTCAAGGAGTACCCATCCAGCGCGGCCTTCACTCGCACATTGCGCGACAGGCTGTTGCAGGAAGGCTATCTCGCGTTTTTCCAGGGACTGATTCCGGCCCGCCAACGAGCCCAACTGCTGGCAACGCTGGATAAGTGTCTGCGGCCGTTGGTCTGGAACAAGGACCGGGGCTGGTATGAGCAGCAGGTCGACCCCAACGCCAGGCTTCATCTACGTGAGCGTGCTTTTGCCAATGGGATACTGACGGCCATCACTGAGCAAAAAGCCGCTGTGCTCAAGGACGACGCGCTGTTTCACGCAGTGCCCACCGCCGACGAGGACCAGAAAACTTTCGATCAGCGACTGCATTATTTCGAAAGCCTGGCCATGCAGGCCCTCAATGCCGTGGGCTTCGTCGTGCCTCCCGTGGGGGCCGTGATGATGGCCGTGGCTGCCGCTCAGCTGGGGGCGGAGGTGTTCGAAGGCATCGACAGTTGGACCCGCGGCGAATGGGAGCAGGGCTGGGGTTATTTCATGGACGTGGTAGAGAACGTAGCGCTGATTGCCGCGCTCGGTGCCCTCCACGCCGGCAGCGGCACGCCTGTGGTCGAGACGATTACAGTCGAGACGCCTTCCTTCATCGAGGAACTTGAAGAGGTCGAGTTGCCCGATGGTGGGTCTCGCCTCTGGAAGCCCGACATCGCGCCATTCGCTCACGACACGGTTTTGCCTGCGGGTGTGAAGCCCGATGAATTTGGCGTTTATCACTATCAGGACAAGCAATGGATTTCAGTGGAAGGCAAGACCTACTCGGTCGGTCGCACGTCTTCCGGGCAATTGCGCATCGAACACCCCACCAAGGCCATCAGCTATCAGCCGCCTTTGCGCAGCGATGGCGCTGGCGCCTGGATACATCCTGCCGATGAGCCGCTGGAGTGGGAAGGGCTGAAACTCTTCAGACGATTGGGGCACAGCGCTGAGGCGTTTTCCGACGTCACGGCGCGACGCATCCTGCAGGTGAGTGAGACTCACGAAACAGTATTGCGCAGGGCTCTGGCCGAAAATCGGCGTCCTCCCGCATTGCTGGAAGACGAGATGCGTCGTTTCCAGATCGATGAGGACATCCAGCAGCAAACCCAGGGCGCAGCGTCGGGTACCGACAACAAGGCGTTGTTCGAGGCTCGATATCGCGCCGAATCCGTGAGTCGCGAAGCGAATGCTTCGACCATCACCCGCCGTTACCCCGAGTTGCCTAACGCCATTGCCGACGAACTGGTGCGCGCGGCCTCAACAACTGAGCTCCACGCACTGGCCCAGGGGCAGGTGCCCTTGCGAATGGCCGAAGAGGTTCGCGTTTACCAACAGCAGGTCAGGCTGGCTCGGGCTTACGAGGGGCTGTACCTCGAATCGGTGAACAATGCCGACACCGATGTGCTGATTCTTCACGCCCTTGAATCGCTGCCCGGCTGGTCCCCGGAGCTGCGCCTGGAAGTACGTGAAGGGAGGTTCAATGGCGTAACAGTCGATGCTGTCGGTCCAACTGACGCAGCGATTCACAAAGTGCTGGTTCGCTATGCCGATGGCTACGAGGCCTTCGATCACCATGGGCTCGAGCTGCACGGGCGTGACGATATCTTTGCCGCGGTGCTGCATGCGTTGCCTGATACTCAGCGTACTGCGTTAGGTTTTCCCGGCGTGTGGGACGGGCCGAAACTCAAGCTCGCCATTCAAAATGCGCCGCTCCTGTCGCGATCCCGGCTAAGACAGCTCTTGAAGATGCAACCTGCCGCACCGGGCCGTATTTCGCCCATGCGCATGGCCGACGGGCGCGCGGGCTACCCGCTGAGTGGACGGGGCGTGTTGCAGGGGTTCATCGCGCGGGAGACGTTGCTTGATCTCATTCGCACCTTGGGATTGCTGAACGCCAATGTCTCTGCCGAGCAAATGCTCACCGCTCTTGAGAGCACCGGTATGACCCGTCAGCAGATTCATCAGCGTCTGGTCTGGCTGCTCGATGAGCGCATGGCGCTGGACCTGAGTCTGAACGCCTGGGGCGAGCAGTCGGCATCGGTGCCTGATCTTGAAACCCGGCTCATCAGCCGTACGCGCATTCATGAAGCGATTTGGCGTTATTGGGCCGAGACGGCGCTGCCTGAAATTTCGCTGCCCGCAATGGCGTCGAGCACGCCGGCGCTGCGTCTGCAGAACATCGCGTTGAGCGATTTTCCGCCCACGTTACCTGACTTTTTCCAAGTGCGGGTCACCCGGCTTGAGCTGATCGATATCTCGATCAGCCGACCCACCGAGGCCTTGCCGGAGCCCGTGTCCCATTGGGTGGAACAGCGTCTGGCGCTGGAGGTCTTCTTCGCGCGTTTCCCTGAGGTGACGTCCCTTGAGATCAATCGCAGCGCTGCTCCGGGGTTAGGCAATGAGCCGCTTGTCTTCCAGCTGTCGTATCTGATTGCGCAGTCTTTTCCCGCTCTGCGCAGCCTGCGGCTGATCAACCAGAGCGTGTCCATCAGCCAGTTGGAGGTGGAGTCGCTGAGCAGGCTTGAGCACCTGCAGTCACTGGATTTGAGCGGCAATACGGTCAGCTTCATCCCGCCTACCATCCTGACCAGCCTGCCTTTGCGCTATCTGGGGCTGGACAGCATCGGGCTTGAGCAATGGCCTGCCTGGCTTGAAGGTTTGGCGTCTTCAACGATTACCGAGCTGTCGTTGCGCAACAACCGCATCAGCGAAATCCCTTGGGATTTATCGGCCAACCAGACCGTGACTGATCAACCGACCACGATCTCGTTGCAAGGCAACCCGTTGTCTCGTCTGACGATGATGAGAATTCGGATGAATGAAGGTCCCGACAGTCGATTCCGCTTCCATCTGGACCTTCCCCCACATCTGGCCGCACAAATCGCGTTGCTGCAGCAAGAGCGTCTGCAATTGCGTGAAGCTATCGACGGCTGGGCCCAAGCATCGAGTTCGTCACGCCCCTTGAGTGAGGAGACGGTCGAGGTCCGGCGAGTGATCGGCGAAGTCCTGCTTGAATTCTGGCGAACCTACAGCGAGGGTCAGACCCAGTCAGTCCTCACCTTGCAGGGCATCTCGCTGGAAGATTTCCCCCGTCGGCTACCTGCCTTCTTTTATATGCGCGTTCGCAACCTGCAGCTGATTCGGGTCAGTGCCGATGCCACCCGCATGAACACCTTCCTGTTGAGTTTTCCTCAACTGACCAGCCTGGAGTTGACCGGGCAGGTTCAGCCGATAGCGCCGTTGCCGACCGCGCTGCGTCAGTTGGGCTGGCTCACCACCTTGAGCGTGCGGGATCAGGGGCGGCTGATCGATCCGCAGGCGATGGCGTTTTTCGCCGGGCTGCCTCGTCTGGAAGCGCTGGATCTGAGTGGCAACGTATTGGGAGAGATCACCAGTGCTCCTTTTGCACGAGGGCGTCTGCGCTGGCTGTCGCTGGACAACACCGGCCTGACGCAATGGCCGAGTTGGGTAGACGCCTTGCTGCCAATGGAAGGGCTGACGCTGGATAACAATCAGCTGACCGAGCTGCCGGAGCACATCCTGCAGAATCCGCGCAATGACGTCGGGCAGACCGAAATCGCCCTGCGGGGCAACCCGTTGACCCACGAAACCATGCGCAGGGCTCATGTTTCGGAGCGTTACCACGGCTCCTATTCCTTCGCCATGGACCTGCCGGACGACATCCTGCAATTGTCGCCGGAGCGGCACTACTCCGATTCAGATGCCGACTCGGACGACTATGTATCCGACTCGGATTCTTCCGGTGCGCTGCACAGCCCCGTTGCCGCACCACCACCGGAAGAAGTGCCGGACGTCGAGCAATGGCTGTTGGGTTCGGTGGACGAAAATGGGCAACATCAGGCGCTGTGGCAACGTCTCGATGAGCGCGGCGATGCGTCGAACCTGATGGCGCTGATCGGGCGCCTGACGCAATCGGCGCCTTATCGCGACGCGCTGACTCGGGTTGGTTTTTCAGAGCGCGTCTGGCGCGTGCTTGAAGCCGCCGATCAGTCCGAGGAAAACCGCCTGCTGTACAACGGCATCGCCCAAGAGGCTCTGGTGCAACCGCGAACCGGCTTTCAGACCTGCCATGACGGTGCCTGGCTGGTGTTCAACCAGATCGAAATCCAGATGTTCATCGAGCAGTCCCTGAGCCAGGTGCCCGTCGAGCTGCGCGGGCAGTCGCTGTATCGGCTCACCCGTCGCCTGTACCGATTGCATGAGCTTGACGCCGCCGCCCGTGAGCAAGCGGACGGTCGTGACGAGGCCGAAGTGCGCCTGGCCTATCGCCTGCGCTGGGCGTCCGAGCTGGACCTGCCATTGCCGCCGAGCAACATGCTGTATCAGGTACACGCCAGCATTCGCCCCGGTGAGTTGAATGCTGCGCTGGCGCGGGTGCAGCAGGGCGAACACGGCGAACCGTTCATGCGTTATGCCGCCGAGCGCGACTTCTGGGTGGGATACCTGAGAGAGACGTATGCCGAGCGGTTCGAGGCGTTGAAGGAAGACTATCTGGCGCGCGTGGTGGCGCTTCCGGATCGCTTCCCCGGTCAGTCTATCGATGAGTTGGGCGACGAGTTTGCGGCGTTGAAGCGCGAGTATGAGGCGCAGGAACTCCAGCTGATTCGCGAGCTGACCTACCGCGAAGGGTTCGATCAGAACTGATCCTGTCATTACCCCTCTGCCGACGGGCGCCGAAATCGGGTCGGTCAGCAGGGGGGCTTTCAGAACAATCTGCAGCGTTTGTCAGAATGGTGCGTCGCCCAGAATCGTTGCGCGATGCATCACTCGGCGTTGCGGCCGATAGTCATCCACGGCGTAGTGCTGGGTCACGCGGTTGTCCCACATGGCCACGTCGTTTTCCTGCCAGCGCCAGCGGATGGTGAACTCCGGCCGCGTCGCGTGGGCGAACAGCAATTTCAGAATCGCCTCGCTTTCGGCAGGCTCCAGTTCGTTGATCCGCGTGGTAAAACCGTCGTTGACGAACAGCGCCTTGCGCCCACTCACCGGGTGCGTGCGAATGACCGGGTGCGACAGCGGCGGATTCTTGCGGCGGGTTTCTTCCCAGCGCGCCATGTCTTGAGCGGTGGTGCCGAAGCGTTCGAGAGGAAATGAACGGGTGAAGTCGTGGGTGGCTGTCAGCCCGTCGAGCAGGGTTTGCAGCGGCCTGGACAACGCCTCGAACGCAGCGATGCCGCTGGCCCACAGGGTGTCGCCGCCGTACGCCGGCAACTGCTTGGCGCTGAGCACCGCGCCCAGCGCAGGCGTTGGCAGAAAGGTCACGTCGGTGTGCCAGATGGCGTTGTCGCGCACGTCAGTCAGTGCGGTGTCGAGCACCATGATTTCGGGCTGCTCGGGCACATTGGGGTAGATCGGGTGAACGTGCAGATCACCGAATTGCGCTGCGAAACGCACCTGCTGCTGCGGGTTGATCGGCTGCTCGCGGAAGAACAATACCTGGTGTTTGAGCAGGGCCTGTTCGATAGCGTTGCGTTGATCGGCAGTCAGGTCCCGGCTCAGGTCGACGCCGCTGATCTGCGCGCCCAATGCAGAACTGAGTGGGGTAATGTGAAGGCTCATACGAATTCTCGCCCTGTGCGCCGAATTGTCGGCGTAGTCAGTGTTTGTCGTGTCTGATCAGTGATTCTGGCCGTGCCACGGCACGAGTTTGCGTTGCAGGGCGCGCAGGCCCATTTCCAGCGCGAAGGCGATAAAGGCGATGACCAGAATCCCGAGCACCACGACATCGGTCACCAGAAATTGCGCCGCCGACTGCACCATGAAGCCCAGGCCGCTGGTGGCGGCGATCAATTCGGCGGCAACCAGGGTCGACCAGCCCACACCCAGACCAATGCGCACGCCGGTGAGGATGTCGGGCAAGGCGCTGGGCAGGATCACGTGGCGAATCAGCTGCCAGCGCGTGGCACCCAACGACTGCGCGGCACGCAGCTTGGCGCTGTCCACGGTGCGCACGCCGGTCGCGGTGGCGATGGCAATGGGCGCGAAGATCGCCAGATAAATCAGCAGCACCTTGGAGAACTCGCCGATGCCGCACCAGATCACGATCAGCGGCAGGTAGGCCAATGGCGGAATCGGGCGGTAGAACTCGATCAGCGGGTCAAAGATGCCTCGGGCGATGCGGTTTTGACCGATGGCGATGCCGATCGGGATGGCGGTCAGCACGGCGAACAACAGGCCCAGGCCGATGCGCTGCAGGCTGGCGCCCAGATGCTGCCAGAGCGTGGACTCCATGTAGCCCTGCGTCATCAGCAACCAGGCTTTGCCCAGCACGGCCGAAGGTGGCGGCAGGAACAGCGGTTCGATCCATTCGAATGCCGTCACCAGCCACCAGGCGGCGAGCAATGCCACCAGGGTGAGTACGCTGATGCTGCGCGTGCTCAGTGACGGGCGCGAGGAGGGGGCTTTCACTTGAGGCGCCGAGGGCTGGACGAGTGCCTCGGTCACGGGAGGTGACTGGAATTTACTCATGCCCGTTGCTCCGCAATGGCCTGGCGCTGTGAAAACACGCGGGCCAGGACGTGCTCGCGGGTTTCGATGAATGTGGGATCGGACTTGATCGCCCGTGCCGACTCGCCGGCGCTGTAGCGATGGCCGAAGTCCAGCTTGAGGTGTTCGACGATCTGCCCGGGGTTGGGCGCCAAAAGAATCAGGTCGGTGGCCAGGAACACCGCTTCTTCGATGTCATGGGTGATGAGGAACACCGGCTTGGCGCTACGCTGCCAGACCTGCAACAGCAGTTCCTGCATCTGTTCGCGGGTGAAAGCATCCAGCGCGCCGAACGGCTCGTCCATCAGCAGCACGCGAGGGTCGGCGGCCAAGGCGCGGGCCAGGCCCACGCGTTGCTTTTGTCCACCGGACAACTGCCAGATGCGGCGCTTCTCAAAACCGGCCAAGTCGACCAGCGCGAGCATTTCCCGAGCCTTGGCTTCACGCTGTTGTCGAGCTACGCCTGCCAGTTCCAGGCCGAAGGCGACGTTGGCGAGGACGTCCTGCCAGGGCAGCAACGCATCGTCCTGAAACACCACGCCGCGTTCAGCGCTCGGTCCTTTGACCGGCACGTTATCCAGGGTAATGCGTCCGGCGCTGGGCTCGACGAAACCTGCGATCAGGTTCAACAGCGAAGTCTTGCCACTGCCGGAAGGGCCGAGGGCAACGAGCAGCTGTTGCGGGCCCAGACTCAGGGAAATATCCGACAACACAGGTTCCGCCGCACCGGGATACTGTGCGCAGATGCGCTCCAGTTGTAACAAGGCCATGGCGATGACTCCGCTTCTAGCTTCTATATAAAGGGGTACGGGTGACGCACTACCTGTGGGAGTGAATTCATTCGCGAGAGGGCGGTACATCGAATGTACCTACGCATCGCGAATGAATTCGCTTCCACAGGGAGGGTGTCAGTCCCACCGTTATCGATTACTGAGCAACAAACTTCGCGCTCACATAGGGCGTGTAATCCGCCAGCACTGCGTCGACCTTGCCTTGTTCCTTGAGGAACGCGGCAGTCTTGCCAATCGCTTCGGTGGTCGGCGCGCCCAGTTCTTTCACCTGGTCAGCGGCCAGCGGGTAGACATTGCCTTCCAGCAGACCAGGAATGTCGGTCGGTTTGGCGCCGGACAGCTTCACCAGCTTGTCGACATTGCTGGCGTTGGCGATCCACGCAGCAGGGTCTTTGCGGTAATCGGCGTAGGCGTCGAGGGTGGTCTTGGCGAAGGCTTTGACGATTTCCGGATGTTTATCAGCGAAGTCTTTGCGCACGATCCACGCATCGAAAGTTGGCGCCCCCACCTTGGCCAGCTCACCGGAGGTGATCAGCACCTTGCCGGTCTCCTTGGCGACACCCAACGCCGGGTCCCAGACGTAAGTGGCATCGATGTCACCACGCTTCCACGCTGCGGCAATCGCAGGCGGGGCGAGGTTGAGGATGGTCACTTTGGCCGGGTCGATGTTCCAGTGCTTCAGCGCTGCCAGCAGGCTGTAGTGACCGGTGGACACGAACGGCACCGCGATTTTCTTGCCGATCAGATCCTGCGGACCGTTGATGCCAGCGCCGTTGCGGGCGACCAATGCTTCGGCGGCACCGATCTGCGTGGCGATGAGGAAGGTTTCCACCGGCACCTTGCGGGTAGCGGCGGCGGTCAGCGGGCTGGAGCCCAGGTAGCCGATCTGGACGTCACCGGAGGCAATGGCAGTAATGACGTCCGCGCCGTTATCGAACTTGCGCCAGGCGATTTTCGAGCCGATGGCCTTTTCATAGGCGTCATCGGCCTGAGCGACTTTCGCGGGATCAACGGTGGTCTGATAGGCAACGGTGAAGTCTGCGGCTTGCGCCAGCAGGGCAGAGCCGGCCAGCGACAGGGCCGCCAGCAGACGCAGAGGTTTAAGCAGTTTCATGATGGGGCTCCGGATCAGGGCAGGCCGAGGACTGAATGATGCGAAGCGTAAATGATCTAAGAAAGTACAAATAAATAACTTTTTTGCATGAGCTTAGAGAGGATTTCCAACCATCACAGGCAGCGACACGCTTCATGCCAAGAAAAACGCAGTATCGATGTGACCATTCATCGAAATGTCACATTTTGTAAATAGGATCTGCACGCTCGCCCAAGGGATGCTTTTGCCTGTCACGCGTGACCGCCCTTCAAAGGCTGTTGGCGGGGGACGATCAAGGATTTTTGAAACGCAAACCGCGTAGGTCGCTTAACCCGTTAACTGACAAGTGTGCCCCGCACTCCTCGAAAAAACAGACGGATAGCAGGGTGACAACTGTAACAATGTCGTCTACCTAAATGTCATGTTCTTAATTTTCAAAGAGTTAGGTCTGTAATTCTCATCCTGTTTCACAGCGAGACCGTGACTCATCGGTCGAGTTCCGGTCGTACGATGTGCTGAAACGGAACGATCTGACGAACGGAACCGAAATATTTTTTGGGAATTAGACAAAGACGCCGATACACTCCGCATCGGACGGCTGAAACGGCTTGTGACATATAACTGCGCGGTATAAAAGCAGGTCAAATAAGTCTTTTTAGGTTTAAAGGATTTCCCTTACCTTGCAGCCAACTGTAAACGCGGTCTAGTCAATTAGTCTTGGGGCCATTGACTCACCGAGTCAGGTCCAGCGCTAATCGCGCATCCGCGGTCTTGAGCCTTCGGTCTCAGTTCCAAGGAACTACAAAAATTAGATTCAAGAGGAGCGAAACACAATGAAGAAGTCCACCCTGGCCTTGGCCGTATATGCAGGTGTAATGGCCACTCAGGCTGGTGCAGCTGGTTTCCTGGAAGACAGCAAGGCAACCCTCAGTTCCCGTACCCTTTACTTCGAACAAGACCCACGTGAGCCGTCGTCGACTGGTGCTAAAGGCCAGGATCAGCGTCAGACCACTCAGGGCTTCCTGTTCAACTTCATCTCGGGTTACACCCCTGGCACCGTGGGCTTCGGTCTCGACGTGCAAGGCATGTACGGTATCAACCTGAGCGGCGGTATCGACAACCGTGCCGCCAACGGCAGCACTGCCAACACCGTTTCGCCGACCAGCTCCGACGGTACTCCGGAACACGACTGGGCGCGTGCCGGTGCCAACGCCAAGGTCAAAATCTCCAAGACCGAGCTGAAAGTCGGTAACGCTCTGCAGCCTAACCTGCCGATCCTGGTATCGAACGACGGTCGTCTGCTGCCGCAAACCTTTGAAGGTGGCATCCTCACTTCCAAGGACATCGACAGTCTGACCCTGACCGCCGGTAAGCTGACCAAGGCCGCTGGCCGTGCTTCCACCAACTACGACAACCTGTCGGTTTCGGGTGGCACCAAGGGCTCCAACAACTTCCAGTTCGCGGGCGCTGATTACAAGGTCACCAAAGACCTGACCCTGCAGTACTATTACGCCAACCTGGAAGACTACTACAAGCAGCACTTCTTCGGTTTGCTGCACGTTCTGCCAATCGGTGAAGACCAGTCGTTCAAATCCGACCTGCGTTACTTCCACAGCACTTCCGATGGCAAGAACGGCCAAGCCAACAACGTTGGCTACCGTCTGACCGGCAACGGTTACTCGGGTACCGGTAGCGACACCGGCGAGATCGACAACGATCTGTGGACCGCAATGTTCACCTATACCTTGGGTGGCCACGCGCTGATGCTGGGTTACCAGGCATCGAGCGACAGCGGCGCCATGCCGATCATCAACAACGGCAGCGTAGTTGACGGCCGTGGTCGTAACGAAGGTGAAGGCGGTAACTCCGTTTACCTGTTCACCGACAGCATGATCACCAACTTCACCCGCGCCGGTGAGAAGACCAAGTTCGGTCAGTACTCGTACGACTTCGCACGCGTTGGTATTCCAGGCCTGAAAGCTGCGATCGCCTACCTGTACGGCGATCAGATCCGCACCAGCGCCACCGGTGGTCGTGGTACTGAGTGGGAACGCGACATGCGTATCGACTACGTCTTCCAGGACAGCTTCCTGAAAGGCTTTGGCGTTACCGTTCGCCGCGCCAGCCTGCGTTCGGACTCCGATCTGTATGCTCTGCAGCAGAACGTCGACCAGACTCGCGTTATCCTCAACTACACCTACGCTTTCAAATAAGTGTGATGGGTTGAAAAGAGAGCCCCGCTTCGGCGGGGCTTTTTTATGCCTGAAGTAAAAGAATGTGCAGTCTTTTTATAGCAAAAAGAGCAGTCGACATGACCACTCGGTCTTTCAGTTTCAACTTTTTCGCAGGCACAGTATCGACATAACTCTCATACCAAAGGAGCTGACTGCATGAGCCTCAAACTTGGCGACATCGCCCCCGACTTCGAACAGGATTCCAGCGAAGGCCGTATCAAGTTTCATGAATGGCTGGGAGACAAGTGGGGCGTGCTGTTTTCTCACCCTGCCGACTTCACTCCGGTGTGCACTACCGAGCTGGGTTTTACCGCCAAGCTCAAAGACGAGTTCGACAAGCGCAACGTGAAAGCCATCGCCCTGTCGGTGGACTCGGCCGAGTCCCACGTCAAATGGATCGAAGACATCAACACGACCCAGAACACCATCGTCAACTTCCCGATCCTGGCGGACGCTGATCGCAAAGTGTCGGACCTGTATGACCTGATCCACCCCAACGCCAGCGAAACCCTGACCGTGCGCTCGCTGTTCGTGATCGACCCGAACAAGAAGGTGCGCCTGACCATCACCTATCCGGCCAGTACCGGGCGCAACTTTCACGAGATCCTGCGGGTGATCGATTCGCTGCAGCTGACCGACAGCCACAAGGTGGCGACGCCGGCGAACTGGAAAGACGGCGATGACGTGGTGATCGTGCCTTCGATCAAGGACGAGCAAGAGATCAAGGAACGCTTCCCCAAAGGCTACAAGGCCGTCACGCCTTACCTGCGCCTGACGCCACAGCCCAACCGCTGAGCAACCCTGTTTCAACCACGACATTAGGGCCGATTTATCGGCCCTTTTTTTTGTCCCCCGTGCAGTCGCATCACCGCAAACCTGTAGGAGACGTCGGAGGTTACGACGGCAGCGAGGCGGTGGATCAGATAAACATGTGTCGCCTGACACACCGCTTTCGCTGCCGTCGTAACCTCCGACGTCTCCTACGGGGTTCTTTAGCGGGCTGCTAATCCAGTCGAATCTCGTATATTCAGTTTGGTGCTAACCAAATGAATAAATATGATTTTAGAGAATAACAAAGCCCTGATATGGTCTCTCCGTCCCGACCCTTTCGTCGGCAATGAATCCCATCAACACCTTACTTGCCCGCCATCGGCCAAGCAGGTGCCACCTAAAAGCTACAAGCAAAGGAGCGTGCCATGCGCACTGTCATTTTGCGTCGAGGCCTGGTCGCTCTGTTTGCTGCGGCGGTGTCCTTTGGCGTTTTCACACAAGCTCAAGCCGACACTCTGCGCATCGGCTACCAGAAGTACGGCACATTGGTGCTGCTCAAGGCCAAAGGCTCGCTGGAAAAGAAACTGGCCGAGCAGGGCGTGCAGGTGCAATGGACCGAATTCCCCGGCGGCCCGCAGTTGCTGGAGGGCCTGAACGTCGGCTCCATCGACTTCGGCGTGACTGGCGAAACCCCGCCTGTGTTCGCTCAGGCCGCTGGCGCCGATCTGCTCTACGTGGCTTCCGAGCCGCCAGCGCCGACCAGTGAAGCGCTGCTGGTGCCCAAGGATTCGCCGATCAAATCGGTGGCTGACCTCAAGGGCAAGAAAGTCGCCCTCAACAAAGGCTCCAATGTTCACTACCTGCTGGTGCGTGCGCTGGAAGAAGCGGGCCTGAAATACTCCGACATCCAGACCATATTCCTGCCACCGGCCGATGCCCGTGCAGCGTTCGAGCGCGGCGCTGTCGATGCCTGGGTCATCTGGGACCCGTACCAGGCCGCCGCCGAGCAACAGCTGCAAGCGCGTACCTTGCGCAATGGCACAGGCATCGTCGACAACAACCAGTTCTACCTGGCCACCAAGCCTTACGCACAGCAGCACCCGAAAGTGATCCAGACCCTGGTCGAGGAAGTCCGCGCCGTGGGCGATTGGTCCAAGGCCAACCCGGATGAGGTCACCAAACAGGTCGCGCCACTGCTGGGCCTGCCCGAAGACATCACCAAAATTTCGGTGAAGCGCCAAGGCTACGGTGCGCTGTTCATCACCCCGGAAACCATCGCGGCACAACAGAAAATCGCCGACACCTTCTATCAACTGAAGTTGATCCCCAAACCGCTCAGCATCGCCGATGTGATCTGGACGCCACCTGCTGCTGTCGCGAAAGCGCAGTAAGCCCTGGCATTAAGAGGAGACAACTCCATGAGCGTGGAAAAATTCACTCACAGACTGGCGCCCTGGCTGCTACCAGTCTTGTTGCTGGCGATCTGGCAACTGGCGGTCAGCGCCGGTTGGCTGTCCACTCGAATTCTGCCGGCACCAAGCGCGGTGATCGAAGCCGGCGTGACGCTGGTACGCAATGGTGAAATCTGGACCCACCTGGCTATTAGCGGCTGGCGTGCCGGGATCGGTTTTGCCATCGGCGGGGGCATCGGCCTGACGCTGGGCTTCATCACCGGCCTGTCGAAATGGGGCGAACGCCTGCTCGACAGCTCGGTGCAGATGATCCGTAACGTGCCGCACCTGGCGCTGATTCCGCTGGTGATCCTGTGGTTCGGCATCGATGAAAGCGCGAAGATTTTCCTGGTAGCACTGGGCACGCTGTTCCCGATCTACCTGAACACCTACCACGGCATCCGCAACATCGATCCGGCACTGGTGGAAATGTCACGCAGCTATGGCCTGTCGGGTTTCGCGCTGTTTCGTCACGTGATCCTGCCGGGGGCGATGCCTTCGATTCTGGTCGGTGTGCGTTTCGCCCTGGGTTTCATGTGGCTGACGCTGATTGTGGCTGAAACCATCTCGGCCAGTTCCGGCATCGGTTACTTGGCGATGAACGCTCGAGAGTTTCTGCAAACGGATGTGGTGGTGCTGGCAATCGTTCTGTACGCCGTTCTCGGCAAGCTGGCGGACCTTGCAGCACGCGGTCTGGAACGGGTCTGCCTGCGTTGGCACCCGGCGTATCAAGTGGCAAAAGGTGGCGCACGATGAGCACTCTCCAACAACCGGCAAACCTGTTGCGCGGGATCCCCTTGCAAGTCCGAAAACTGAAGAAAACCTTCGGCTCTCGGGAAGTCTTGAAAGACATCGATCTGCACATTCCGGCGGGGCAATTCGTCGCTGTGGTCGGTCGCAGTGGCTGTGGCAAAAGTACGCTGCTGCGTCTGCTGGCGGGCCTGGATAACCCCACCAGTGGTCAATTGCTGGCTGGCAATGCGTCACTTGCCGATGCCCGGGAAGACACACGTTTAATGTTCCAGGAAGCGCGCCTGCTGCCCTGGAAACGGATTATCGACAACGTCGGTCTCGGCCTCAGCGGTGATTGGCGTGGCAAGGCCCTCAAAGCGCTGGAAGCGGTGGGCCTGGCTGAGCGCGCCAATGAGTGGCCAGCTGCGTTGTCGGGTGGGCAGAAGCAACGCGTGGCGTTGGCCCGCGCGCTGATTCACGAACCACGTCTGCTCTTGCTGGACGAGCCGCTGGGTGCGCTGGATGCCCTGACCCGTATCGAGATGCAGCAACTGATCGAAGATCTGTGGCTCAAGCACGGCTTCACGGTGCTCCTGGTGACTCACGACGTCAGCGAAGCGGTCGCCATCGCTGATCGCGTGTTGCTGATCGAAGAGGGCCGCATCGGCCTGGATCTGCAGGTCGATCTGGTGCGTCCGCGGGCTCGCGGCTCGTACCATCTGGCTGCGCTGGAAACCGAAGTCCTCAACCGCGTGCTGGCGATCCCTGGCAGCCCGCCTGAACCCGAACCCACTACACCGCTGCCCACGCAACTGCGTTGGGCCAACTAATTCAGGTGCAATGTCGCATCTGGCACTGATCTCAAAAAGGAAGCCATACCATGACTATCAAAGCCATCAACGTTCGCAACCAATTCAAAGGCACCATCAAGGAAATCGTAACCGGCGACGTGCTGTCCGAAATCGACGTACAGACCGCTTCCGGCATCGTGACGTCTGTGATCACCACCCGTTCGGTCAAGGAGCTGGAGCTGGTCGTGGGCAGCGAAGTGATCGCGTTCGTGAAATCCACCGAGGTGTCGATCGCCAAGTTGTGATCGATGCGTTGTGACCAACCCCGAAGGGTGCGAGCCCTTCGGGGTTTTTGCTGTGTGGAGTTTGATGGGTATGAACATGGACTCGGCACGTAGGAGCGCGCTTGCCCGCGATGGCGGTGTTTCTGTGTCAATGATGTCGGCTGGCACACCTCAATCGCGGGCAAGCGCGCTCCTACAGGGTGACGTGAGAGTGCCTGGGCAGGAACGGCGGCAGATAAAGCCCCAGATACGCATCAAATACGCGTTGGCCTTCTTCAGCCATGCGCGGGGTGATGGTGTCGTGCAGTTGTATCGAGCGGGCGTACACGCGATCTGCCAGCTCCAGTGCCAGGGCGAAGACATCGACGTCATCCGGCAGGGCGGGCAGTTGGAAGTGCTTGGCGAACAGCTCGTGCATGAGGTTGCCCAGCTCGATGTCGTGCTGGCGGTCGGCCTGGGTGACTTCCGTCAGGCCATGCTGCGCGAGGATCAACTGGCGGGCTGCCGCGTCGTCGCTGTAGATCGTGAGCATGCGCGTTTCGACCAGTCGTGACAGGTCATGCCAGCTGTTGAGCCGGGCGTGATCGATGGGCTGCTGCAGGCTCTGGCGAAAGGCTGCGTGAACGTCTGCGGTCAGGGCTTCAAGCAAGGCCGGGACGCTGGCGAAGAAGTGATACACGGACGACGGCGGGATCTCTGCACGTTCAGCCACGCTGTAGATCGACAGGCTCGCCACGCCGTCTGCAGCCAGCAGGGTACGCGCGGCATCGAGGATCGAATCGATCCGGGCCTGACTGCGTGCGCGGGGTTTGCGGGGAGTGGCGGGGCGGGTCATCGAAGCGTCTCGGCGTTGAAGTCTGGCGCATTGTACGCCAGGCCAGGCTTGTGGCGCCCGCGCGGTCCCCATCGCGAATGAATTCGCTCCCACAGGGGATCTGCATGTGCGAAGAATCGCGGTGGCGCCACGGTCGGTGGAGCGAATTCATTGGCTCTGTCTGCGTAAAGTGTTGCTGGCAGCTAAGCTTGTAAAGTCGACATTCGTTTTCGGAG
>NZ_JBWKWB010000035.1:0-44851 GCF_059421985.1 Pseudomonas sp. GW821-FHT02A11 | reverse complement strand
CTTGAAGGCTGGAGTGTATTTCATGGTGGGCATCCCTTTGGTTGGACAGGGTGTCCAACTTTTGGGGGTCAGTTCACTTTTTGGTTACTTTTGTGGCTCTTGACAAAAGTGACCCGCCGTAAGGGCGGAAAGGTGAACCAGCGTCCCTCACGTAAACGGATCCACTCTAAAAATTCGGACCGATTTACTGAGCTATTGGAGACGTTGAAATTGGGGGCATATCCGTTCCAGTGGCGGTACATATATCGGTTCCGCTCTTACAGCGGGTCACTTTTTCCAAGAGCCGAAAAATTAACCAAAAAGGCCCTGCTCCTGGTTAGGTTCCTCCTTCGTCGGAATACCCTCACTCCGGCGACGCTCCGTGGGCCCGCGCCGAACGGACATCCATGTCCTTGCGGCGCTCTCGCGGCATCCCTGCCGCTCGGCCCACTACGCACCGCCTGCGTTCGGCCTGCACCCAAGTCGCGTTCTGCGGTGTCTGGACGTGCGATGTACGAAGAGCAAAAAGCGAGATCACAAGCGAGATCACAAGCAAGGTTACAAGGAAGGCCACGAGCAGCGCAGTAGCGAATATTTGAGAGGGAACGTGCCATGAACATCATCGAATCACCCGACAAAGACACCGACTACAACGTCCCCGCCCTCGCCCGTGGCCTCAGCGTGCTGGCGATGTTCGATGCCCGCACCCGCAGCCTGAGCATGCAGGAGATCGCCGGGCATCTGGGGATCACGCCCTCGGCGGTTTATCGCATCCTGTTCACCCTGACCGACATGGGCTACCTGAACAAACACAACACCCAGTACGAACTGGGTGCGCGGGTGATCAGCGACGGTTTCAGTTACCTGGCCAGTCGCGACATCGTCGAAGTCGCGATGCCGCACCTCAACGACCTGCGCGACCGCACCTCGCTGTCCTGTCACCTGAGCATCCGCGAGCAAACCGACAGTCTCTACCTGTATCGCGCATTCGCGGCGCAACGGCTGTCGGTGAATATTCCGGTGGGCACCCGCATCGCCTGCCACTGTACGGCCATGGGCCGCATGCTGCTGACCGCGCTGAGCGATGGGCAACTGGGGGCGTTGTGTCAGCACATCCGCCTGGACGACTACCCCACGCCCGCACCGCGCACGCTGCCAGAATTGCAGGGGGTGATTGCAGAGGACCGTGAACGCGGCTGGGTGCTGCACCGCTCGGATTACTCCACAGCCATCGCCACTTCGGTGAAGGACCACACCGGCAAAGTGACCGCGGCCATCAACCTGTCCGGGCCCGATGCAGTGATGGACCCGGACGGCGCGCGGGAGAGGTTTCTGGCGTTGCTACTGGAGTGCAGCGCGAGGATCAGCCGCGAATTGGGCTATCGCGGTTGAAGCAGCCAGCGCTTTTCAAGCATGGGAAAATTTTCAAAACAACGAGGCCTGCCCCAACGCCTCTTCGCGGCGGCGTCTGTTCGACAAGGTGGGCATTGCTCCTTCGAGTGTCAGCAGCAACTCCTTGGCCGCAAGCCCGCCGGCAAACCCGGTGAGCGAACCGGAACTGCCAATCACCCGATGGCACGGCGTGACGATGGAAATCGGGTTCTTGCCATTGGCTGCGCCCACGGCACGCACAGCGGCGGGGTTGCCGATCTGCACGGCGATATCGAAATAGCTTCGGGTCTCACCGAAAGGAATGGTCAGCAAGGCCTGCCAGACCTTTTTCTGAAATTCGGTGCCATGGAAATCCAGCGGCAAGTCGAAACAGTCGCGAGTGCCAGCGAAATATTCCGCCAGTTGCCGTTCAACCCGATTGAGGATGTCACTGCCCTGATCTTCGCCCATGGCGCCGAGCAGCACGCGGTTGGGACGGTCGTTTTCCCAAAGGATGGCCGCCAATGCCGGACCGTTGGCGATCAGCTTGAGCTGCCCGACCGGGGAATCGATGAAGCGATACGTGAACGTCATGGGAAGGCTCCTGGGTCTTCGCGATGCGCCCATAGTAGCCGCGCGGGGAAATGGAACCATCCCATTCTTGCGTTCAAATTCCGGGGGTATCGCACCGAGGCATTATCCCCCACAAAACGAGTGTTCGGAACGACAGCGGAAAACCGCTACGATTAAATTACGTCGGGCACCCCACTGCCCCATCATTCAGGTTCTGCTTGTAGTTTTCGTACTGCAGCGTTGCCTTGCCGTTGTTCCACTTGAGAGTCAGCACCAGCACGGAATCGAAATCGTCGCCCGTCCAGTCCTTGACCAGTTCGAGGTCTTTGCCGGAGGCCTCTGCGGCGACCTTGTTGATCAGCTCGGGCAGGTAGCCGTGGGACCAGGCGGTGTAGATGGTGGCGTCGTGGTATTTGTCGCGCATCAGTTCGTCGGCCAGGTCGCTGGTGTCGTTGGCGGCGAAGTCGATGTTGACCGGCAGGCCGAGTTTGATCGCGCTGGGGCCGACGGTCATGAGCGGGCGCAGGTAGCTATAGGACAGGTCGCCCTTGCCCTCTTCCACATGGCGGCTGGGGTTGGCGGCAAAGATGAAATCGGCCTTGCCGAAGGTGGCCGGCAAGACCGTGGAGAGGTCGATGGCGCGGTTCAGGCCCTGGCAATTGAGCTGGCCGAGGCCCATGTCGGGTTTTTCTGCGTGGCGCAGGAACACCAGAGTCTGGGTGCCGTTCTTGGGCTCGGCACGCACGCCCTTGCCCACGGTAAACCAGAACACCGCCGAGCAGATCAGCAGGATGGGCAGCAGAAAATAGGCAAGTCGCTGTAGCGCGTGAGACGAGTTGGGGGATTTGAAAAAGGTCATGATGGCCCGGGTTCTGATGATGCGTGAGGGGCTGTGTGCCCTGTGCAACGTCCCTGTGAACTGGCATTTCGCTGGCAGCTGCAGCCTAGCGAGGCTTTATGTCCGTATGAAGAATGTCCATCAGATGGGAAACAGCCTCAGAGGTTGCATGCAAACCTCTGATTTACCGGATTAATCGCCGAGTGGTATGTAAGCGAATGTATCACTCACTGCTTGATGCCGCCGTTCAGGCCACTACTTCGCGTGCCTTGTAGCGACTGCACACGACCGCGCTGATGACCACCGCCAGCCCCGCCAGGCTGTACACCCAGGACGGCGATGCGATGGGCAGCAAGACCCCGGCGAGCAAGGGCCCGACCCCTGCACCGACGTCACGCCACACGGCATTGCCAGCCAGCGCCTGAACACGACCGGCACCCGGGTTACGCTCGGCCACCAGCGTGGTCACCAGAGGCAATTGCAGGGCACGCAGGATCAGCACACCGCCCGCGCCGATGATCAGCCAGTGAAAACCAAACGCGGTCAGCGCCAGGGTCGTCAACCCCGAAAACACCACCAACATGCGCACCGCGCCGAAGCTGGCCGCCGCTCGCCCGCCGAGGGGGCTGAGCAGCATTTCCGAGACATACCGCAGGGCCAGCAGCACGCCCGCGATGACCACCGCATTGCCACCCAGCGCCGATTGCGCCTGCAACGACAGGCCGAAAATGAACAGCCCGTCCAGCGCCACGCCTTCGATAAACGACCACATGGCGACGCTGTCCGGTGCCTTGAATCGACGTCCGCTCGCCGCCGGCATCGCATGGGGAACCGCAGGCAGACCTCGGGCGATCCACAGCCCGGCGAGGGAGAAGAAGGCCAGAATCAGGAAAATCACCCGAGGACCGAAATACAGACTGATCAACCCGCCCAGCGGCAAGGCCAGCATCGGGCCAATGGCGATGATCGCTCGCGATGTGCCGGATCGGCGCGCCGCCCCACCAGGCTCCGAGGTTGCCAGCGCCTGGGTCGACAGGTTCAGCGCCGCGTAGCTCAGACCCCAGCCCAGGCGCAGGATGAGCAGCCACCAGAATCCGGAAATGAACGAGTTGCCCAAGGCGCAGAGCATCGAGACGATTGCCGCAAGGGTCAACGCCGCCCGGTCACCCCGGTTGGCGTAGAAGCGCACTACGTAGCTGTAGCCGAAGATACGCACCAGACGGTTGGCCGCCAGCAGCACCCCGGCCTCGGCGAGGCTGATGCCAAAGGCGTCGGCGTTCATCGGCAATATCAGGTACAGCAGGACGTCACTGGGCAAACACAGGCTGAGAACGGTCGCCGAACGGCGTGAGGCAGCATCGGCATCTCGGGCAGTGGCAGACATGCGCGGAAAAGTCCTGTAACACAATTGAAAAATGCAGCATGCAGAACCCGGAGTGCCGCTGACAACTGTTTTGATTTGCATGACCGGGATTAGCCAGCCTGCAACAGCCTCAACGTCGGCAACCAGGTGTTCATCCAGCAACAGCCATTCAACAGACTGCTGCTTACGCAACTTCAGCACCCGCTAAAAACCTGCGAATTACCTCACCAGCCTCAATAGGCCGGTCATGGCACAGAGCCTGCAATATTCCCCTTTATGCAGACTGACTCGCGCTGACTGCTGATTTCGACATAAGCAGCCTCGCGCAGCTTTCGCCTCTCGACTGGACCTGATCATGACCGCGTTCCCTCGTTTGCCAACGTCCCTGAAACTCCTGGCCGGCGCCTTGGCGCTGAGCCTGCAACCCTTCGCCCAGGCTGCCGAAGCGCCCCCCGCTGAAGTGCACCTGGATTACGCCTATTACTCGCCGGTGAGCCTTGTGCTCAAGCATTTCGGTTGGCTGGAAAAAGCCCTGCCAGACACCAAAGTGAGCTGGGTTTTTAGCCAGGGCAGCAACCGCTCGCTGGAATACCTGAACAGCGGCGGCGTCGATTTCGCCTCCTCGGCCAGCCTGTCCGCCGTGCTGGCCCGCGCCAATGGCAGCCCGATCAAATCGGTTTATGTCTACAGCCGCGCCGAATGGACGGCGTTGGTGGTGCGCAAGGACTCGACGCTGAAAACTGTCGCCGACCTCAAAGGCAAAAAAATCGCCGCCACCAAAGGCACCGACCCGTACCTGTTCACCCTTCGCGCTCTGCAACAGGCCAAGCTGGGCAAGGACGACGTCGAGTTGCTGCACCTGCAACACCCGGATGGCCGCATCGCCCTGGAAAAAGGCGACGTCGACGCCTGGGCCGGTCTCGACCCGCACATGGCCGCCAGCGAAATTCAGGCAGGTTCGCGCCTGCTCTATCGCAACAAGGATTTCAACAGCTACGGCGTGGTCAGCGTGACCGAGCGCTATGCGAAAGAGCACCCGGAAGCGATCAAAACCGTGCTGGGCGCCTACGAAAAAGCCCGCGAATGGTCGCTGAAAAATCCCGAAGAACTCGCCAAGCTGCTGGCCACCGAATCCGGCCTGCCGTTGGACGTGGCCAAGCTGCAACTGACCCGCACCGACATCAGCAGCCCACAGCTGAGCGACAAGGACGTGACCGCCTCCAAGGCCGCAGCGCCGATCCTGGTGTCCGAAGAGCTGGTGCGCAAAGGCACCAGCGTCGATCAGGTGATCGACCAGTTGATCGACCCGTCCTTCGCCAAAGCCGTCGTCGCCAAACCATGAGCAGCTCCCGAGTCGAGACGCTGAACGCCGAAGACGCCGCGCCCGCCGGTCAACCTGCGGCGTTGCCCACTCGCTGGAGGTTGAGGCTCAAGGGGCTGGTGGTGCCGGTTGCGATCCTGGTTGTGCTGGAAATCGTCGTGCGCATCGGTTGGGTGCAGTCCTATCAGATGCCCGCCCCCAGCGAGATCTTCTCGACCTTGACCGATCTCGCCGATGGCGCCTTGTGGAAGCACATCAGCGCCAGTCTGCTGCGAGTATTGAGTGGGTTCGGCATTGGCGCAGGCCTGGCCTTGCTGTTTGCCGCTTGGGTGGGGCTGAGCCGCGAGGCCGAAGCCTATCTGGAGCCCACCTTCGCAGGCCTGCGCGCGATCCCGAGCCTGGCCTGGGTGCCGCTGTTGCTACTGTGGCTGGGTATCGGCGAGACCTCGAAAATCGTGCTGATCGCCATTGGCGCGTTCTTTCCGGTGTACCTCAATGGTGTGGCGGCGATTCGCGGAATCGATCGCAAATTGGTGGAAGTGGGCAAGATGTATCGCTTCAGCCAGCGGCAAATGATCGTGCACCTGTTCCTGCCTGCCGCCCTGCCCGGCCTGTTCACAGGATTGCGCTCTGGACTGAGCCTGGCGTGGATGTTCCTGGTGGCGGCCGAGCTGATCGCGGCGACCAAAGGGTTGGGTTATCTGCTCAGCGACGGGCGTGAAACCTCGCGGCCGGACATCGTCCTGGCGGCGATCATCGTGCTGGCGCTGTTGGGCAAGATCAGCGACGGCGTCCTGGCGATGCTGGAAAAGCGCTTTCTGGCGTGGCGGGATACGTTCAAAGGCAACAGCTGAGCGCGGTATCGCTTCTGCCCGAAGGGCGTAAGAGCGCAGCTTGCTCGCGATCTGCCAGGCACTGGCAGCCAAACCTGCATGTGCGATCACTTTGACACGATCAGGTCGACGGGTTTCGCTGCCGCTGCGCACCAGATCGCGAGCAAGCTTGCTCTTACGGCCTTCGGCCAGAATCAAAAGCCAAATCCAGAACACCCCACACCACCTTTCATCCGATCCCGAGTTGACGACACCCCTCCGTTTAGTGTTTCCTGAAACCGGTTTCAGAGCCATATACGCTCTGCGCGAAAAGCCTGCTGACAAATCCAATAAGGGTCAGGCCATGAACAGTCTTCAGCCCCCGACGCGTGCCCGCGTCACCATGAACGACGTCGCCGACATGGCGGGCGTCTCCAAAGCCAGTGTCTCGCGTTTCATCGGCGAAGACCGGCAGCTGCTGTCCGAGGCTATTGCCCGGCGCATCGAGCACGCCATCGACACCCTTGGCTATCGCCCCAACCAGATGGCCCGCGGCCTGAAACGCGGCCGTACCCGCCTGATCGGCATGCTGGTGGCCGACATCCGCAACCCCTATTCCATTGCCGTCATGCACGGCGTCGAAACCGCCTGCCGCAAGCACGGCTACAGCCTGGTGGTGTGCAACACCGACCGCGACGACGAGCAGGAGCGCCTGCATCTGGCGGCGTTGCGCTCCTACAACATCGAAGGCCTGATCGTGAACACCCTGGGCCATCACCTGGATGAGCTGCGCGATCTGCACCGCGAATTGCCGATGGTGCTGGTGGACCGCAAGGTCGATCAACTGGACAGCGATCTGGTCGGGCTGAACAACCTCGACGCCGTGACCCAGGCCCTTGATCACCTGAACGGCGCGGGCTATCGCGACATCCTCATGGTCACCGAGCCTCAGGACGGCACCAGCTCACGCATCGAGCGCGTCGAAGCCTTCAAGGCCGACATTGCCCGGCGCGCAGGCATGCGCGGTCAGGTGCGCGAAACCGGTGAGAGCCTGCGCGAGCATCTGCGCCGTTTTCTCGACGACAGCGGCCATGGGCCCAAGGCGTTGTTCACCGGCAATGGCGTCGCCACGCTGGACACCACTCGCCAGTTGCACGCGCTGGGCTGCCACCTGTTCGACGACGTCGGCTTGATCGCTCTCGATGAACTGGACTGGTACCCGCTGGTGGGCGGCGGCATCACGTCGTTGGCGCAACCCACCCATGACATCGGCGTGAGGGCGTTCGAGTGTCTGCTCAATCGTCTGCGTGGGGACCAGGACCCGGTGCGACTTTACGACTTCCCGGCGCAATTGATCGTGCGCGGCTCGACGCGACAGCGATCCTGACTATCCCGCTTTTCGACCGCAGGTCTTTTGCCCTGCTTATTTGAAGAACTTTCTTCGAGCCCTTTGGCTCGAACAGAAATGAAACCGGTTTCAGAGGACAACAATAATGAACCGATCCCCCGTTGCCATCAGCCTGGGCGCCTACGGTGCCGACCTCGTACGCGAGCGCGGCCAGGCCCATTTCATCCCGCTGCTGGCGGACGCTGGCGTGGCCCGCATCGAGCTGCGCGAAGAGCTGTTCAATGGTCGCGAAGACCTGCCTGCTCTGGGCGAGGCCATTCGTGCCCAGGGCCTGGAATGCCTGTATTCCGCGCCGCTTGAGCTGTGGCTCGAAGGCCGGAATTTGCCCAACCCTGAACTCGAACCGACACTGCAACGGGCTTCGGCTTGTGGCGCTGCCTGGCTGAAAGTGTCGCTGGGGCATTTGGGTGAGGACAGCGATGTCACAGCGCTGGCCGATCGCCTGGCCCGCTACGACGTGCACCTGCTGGTGGAAAACGACCAGACACCCCAGGGCGGTCGCATCGAGCCTTTCACCCGTTTCTTCGCCCGGATCGACGCGCTGCAGATGCCAATCGGCATGACCTTCGATATTGGCAACTGGATGTGGCAGGAACAATCGGCCAGCGCTGCGGCGCAACAGTTGGGCCGCTTTGTCGAATACGTGCACTGCAAGGCTGTATCGCGCAACGCCGCTGGCAAGCTGATCGCCACGCCGCCACGCCAGGCCGACCTGCACCTGTGGGAGCAACTGCTCAAGCACATGCCCGTCGGCCTGCCCCGCGCGGTTGAATACCCGCTGCAAGGCGATGACCTGCTGCAGGTTACCCGCGTTCAGGTGGACGCCCTCGCCCGCCTCGGTCAACGCCAGGCGCAACACCCGTCGGAGGCCCTGAGCCATGTCTGAGATCGATATCCTTTCCTTCGGCGAGACCATGACCATGCTGGTCGCCGAACAGAGCGGCGATCTGGCCGCCGTCCGTCACTATGAAAAACGCATCGCCGGTGCTGACAGCAACGTCGCCATCGGCCTGTCGCGGCTGGGTTTCAACGTCGCCTGGCTGAGCCGGGTGGGCAACGATTCCATGGGCCGTTTTGTCACCGACAGCCTTCAAGCCGAGGGCGTCAATTGCCGCCATGTGAGCGTCGACGCGGCGCACCCTACCGGTTTTCAGTTCAAGTCGCTGGAGCTGGAGGGCGCAGACCCGGTGGTCGAGTATTTCCGACGTGGCTCGGCTGCCAGTCACCTGTCGGTCAACGATATCGTCCCCGAGCTGCTCAAGGCCCGCCATCTGCACGCCACGGGCATTCCGGCAGCGCTGTCGGACACCTGCCGCGAGCTGTCCCATGTGCTGATGACGCGGATGCGCGATGCCGGGCGCAGCGTGTCGTTCGACCCCAATCTGCGGCCTTCGCTGTGGTCGAGCCAGGCGACGATGATCCGTGAGGTCAACCACCTCGCCAGCCTCGCCCACTGGGTGATGCCGGGCATGGCCGAAGGTGAATTGTTGACCGGCCGCGACACGCCCGCCGATATCGCCCAGTTCTACCTGGACCTGGGCGTGGAGGCGGTGGTGATCAAGCTCGGCGCGAAGGGCGCGTATTACCGCACCCAACTCAATGAAGCTTTCGTGCCCGGCGTACCGGTCGCCAAGGTCATCGACACCGTCGGCGCGGGCGATGGCTTTGCGGTCGGGGTGATCAGTGCCTTGCTGGAAAACCTCGACTTCGCCCAAGCCACCGCCCGTGGCAACTGGGTCGGCAGCCAGGCCGTGCAAAGCCGTGGCGACATGGAAGGCCTGCCCACCCGCGCCGCCCTGCAAGCGGCAGAAACAAAGGGCACACCGCGACGACAGACGGCCTGAATACCTGATTAGCGTGCACACATCGTTCCCATCACCTGCTGCGACAAAAACAACACCCTCAGGGAGCCCGACATGGAAAAGCTACTCGACACCGTGAAACACGCAGGCCTGAAACGGCGCTGGCTGTTGATCATGCCAATCGTCTTCATCACCTACAGCCTGGCCTACCTGGACCGCGCCAACTATGGTTTCGCCGCCGCCTCCGGCATGGCCGAAGACCTGCACATCACACCCGGCATGTCGTCGTTACTGGGTGCGCTGTTCTTCCTCGGTTACTTCTTCTTTCAAGTGCCGGGCGCGATCTACGCGCAGAAGAAGAGCGTGAAAAAACTGATTTTCGTCAGCCTGATCCTCTGGGGCGGCCTGGCCACCCTGACCGGGATCGTTTCCAACGCCTACATGCTGATCGGCATCCGCTTCATGCTCGGCGTGGTCGAAGCGGCGGTCATGCCCGCCATGCTGGTGTACCTGTGCTATTGGTTCACCAAAGCCGAACGCTCACGGGCCAACACCGTGCTGATCCTCGGCAACCCGGTGACCATGCTGTGGATGTCGGTGGTGTCAGGCTACCTGGTGGCGCATTTCAGCTGGCGCTGGATGTTCATCGTCGAAGGTTTGCCGGCGGTGATCTGGGCGTTTATCTGGTGGCGCCTGGTGGATGAGCGTCCGGCCCAGGCCAAGTGGCTGAGCGCTGAAGAGAAGACCGAACTGCAAGCGCGCCTGGACGCAGAGCAGGTCGGCATCAAACCGGTGAAAAACTACGCCGAAGCCTTCCGCTCGCCCAAGGTCATGCTGCTGGCCGCGCAATACTTCTGCTGGAGCATCGGCGTGTACGGCTTCGTGCTGTGGCTGCCGACCATCATCAAGAAAGGCATGCAGATGGACATGGTCGAAGCCGGCTGGCTGTCGGCTCTGCCTTATCTGGCGGCTGTGATCGGCATGGTCGTGGTGTCCTGGGCGTCGGACAAGACCCAGAAACGCAAGCTGTTCGTCTGGCCGCCATTGCTCCTCGCCGCCATCGCCTTCTACGGCTCCTACGCCCTGGGCACCGAGCACTTCTGGTGGTCCTACTCGCTGCTGGTGATCGCCGGAGCCTGCATGTACGCGCCCTACGGCCCGTTCTTCGCCATCGTCCCGGAGATTCTGCCGTCCAACGTCGCAGGCGGCGCCATGGCGCTGATCAACAGCCTCGGCGCGCTCGGCTCGTTCGCCGGTTCCTATCTGGTCGGTTACCTCAACGGCGTCACCGGTACCCTGAGCGCATCGTACCTGTTCATGAGCGGCGCCCTGCTGGTGTCGGTCGTGCTCACGGTGCTGCTCAAACCGGATACCCCCGCAAAGCCCGTGCGCGATGAGCCGAACGTTCGTCGCACGCCTGCGCACCCCTGATCTGGAAGGTCCTCTGATGAACAAGCACGTCGTTCTCTACAAAAAGCTGTCGGCGCCCCTGATGGCGCGTCTGCAGGCGGTCGCTGAAGTCACACTGATCGAAGACCCGAAAAGCCCTGACGGCATGGCCCGCCTGCGCGACGCCCTGCCCCAGGCCGATGGCCTGCTGGGCGCCAGCCTCAAGCTGGACGCGCGCCTGCTGGACCTGGCGCCCAGGCTCAAGGTGGTGTCCAGCGTCTCGGTGGGCATCGACAATTACGATATCGACGCCCTCACCCGGCGCGGCATCCTGCTGACCAACACCCCGGACGTGCTGACCGAAACCACCGCCGACACCGGTTTTGCCCTAATCATGACCACGGCCCGGCGCGTGGTGGAACTGGCCAGCATGGTACGCGACGGGCAGTGGACACAGAACATCGGCCCCGCTCATTTCGGCACCGATGTGCATGGCAAGACCCTGGGCATCATCGGCATGGGCCGCATCGGCGAGGCCTTGGCGCAACGGGGTCACATGGGTTTCGGCATGCCGGTGCTCTACCACAGCCACTCGCCCAAGCCTGAGGTCGAGGCCCGCTTTGGCGCACAGTACCGCAGCCTTGAGGCGCTGTTGCGCGAAGCCGACTTTGTCTGCCTGACCTTGCCGCTGACCGCTGAAACCGAAGGGCTCATCGGCGCCGCGCAATTCGCGCAGATGCGCCCGGAGACGATCTTCATCAACATCGCCCGAGGCAAGGTGGTGGATGAACAGGCGCTGATCGAGGCCCTGCGCAAGGGGCAGATTCGTGCGGCGGGGCTGGATGTCTTCGAGCACGAGCCTGTGGCCGCGGATTCGCCGTTGCTCGGGTTCGACAATGTGGTGGCGACCCCGCACATGGGCTCGGCGACCCACGAGACCCGCGAGGCCATGGCCCGCTGTGCGGTGGAGAATATGATCAGTGCGCTCGCTGGAGAGCGACCGAAGGATTTGGTCAATACCGAAGCCTGGCGCCGATAGGCAGCGCCTTGGAATCAAGCCCTGCCCCGTACCTGTGGGAGCGAATTCGTTGGCGATACGGTGGTACATCCGCCAAAGATGTTTTGGATGTACCGCCCTCTCGCGAATGAATTCGCTCCCTCAGTTTTAACGGTGTTCAACCCGTCAACCGCATCACACCTTAAACCGCGTCACCATCGCCTTCAAATCCACCGCCAGGCGCGACAGCTCATGACTCGCCGCGCTGGTCTGGTTCGCCCCGGCCGCCGTCTGCGCCGCCAGATCGCGGATGTTCACCAGATTGCGGTCCACTTCCCTCGACACCTGCGCCTGCTCTTCCGACGCACTGGCAATGACCAGATTGCGCTCGTTGATCTGCGAGATGGCTTCGGTAATGAGTTCCAGCGCGTCCCCTGCCGAACTGGCCAGGCTCAGCGTGCTGCGCGTGCTGTCGGTGTTGCGCGACATCGACTGCACGGCGTCGCCGGTACGGGTCTGAATCCCAGCCACCATCTGCTCGATTTCGGTGGTCGATTGCGCCGTGCGATGGGCCAATGCGCGCACCTCATCCGCCACCACGGCAAACCCGCGCCCAGCCTCACCGGCCCGCGCGGCCTCGATGGCAGCGTTGAGCGCCAGCAAGTTGGTCTGCTCGGCGATCGAACGAATCACGTCCAGCACCTTGCCGATGTCACGGCCCTGTTCGGCCAGCCCTTCCACCAATCCGGTGGTCGCCTGAATCTGCTGGGTCATGTCCTGAATCGAGCGGACGGTCTCGACCACCCGATCACGGCCCTGACGCGCGGTCTGGTTGGACTGCTGCGAGGCTTCGGAAGTCGACACCGCGTTACGCGCCACTTCTTCGACCGCTGCGGTCATCTCGTTGACAGCCGTGGCCGCCTGTTCGATTTCATTGTTCTGCTGCTGCAGGCCACGGGAGGACTCTTCAGTCACGGCGCTGAGTTCTTCCGCCGCCGACGCCAGTTGCGTGGCCGAGCCGGAAATCAGTTCGATGGTCTTGCGCAAGTTCTGCTGCATGGTCGACAGCGACTTCAACAACTGCGCCGCTTCGTCGTTACCGTCGATTTCGATCGGACGGGTCAGATCACCGCCAGCAATTTCTTCTGCTGCACGCACGGCTCTAGACAGCGGGTTAACGATACTTCTGGTCAATAACCAGGCCAGCAGAAGGGTCATTAACGTAGCGATGACCGACACCGCGATGATGCCGACAATCGCACCATCGTATTGTTCTTTGGAAATCACCGCCGCGTCTTTGGCACCGGCTTTATTAATACTAATAAGCTGGTTGATCTGAGTACCCATGAGGTCTGTCGCCTCTTTCATGCGGGTGTTGATCAAGTTGCGCATCTCTTCGGTTTTTTCCTGCCGCGACAAGTCCAGCACCTGGGCCTGTACATCAAGAAAGCTCGACAGCGTCGCATCAAACTGACGATAAACCGCCAGTTCTTCACCCACGGCAGGCAAGGCGGCGTAGTTTTTCCTGGCCTCCTGCAACTTGCCAATCAGCTCAGCGATACGGGTGTCGGTCTCACGCAGGGCCGCAGGCTCGCGGTTGACCAGGGTGCGGAACGAGGTGATGCGCAGGCGCAACGTATTTTCCAGCATGTTGCCCAGATAACCCACACTGGGCAGCTGATTGGTTTCCATGTCGGTGGCGGCCTGTCGAATCTCGGCCATGCGGTTAAGAGAGAAAAAGCCCAGCCCGATCACCAGAACGGCAATGAAGGCGAACCCCAGGAAGGCGCGAGGCGCAATGTTCATGTTTCTAATCGACATGGAATGTCTCTCTTAAAAGATCCGGCGGAGCGCGTCCATGCGATGTTCGTGCACCAGAAACTTCAATTCGTCTAAAAGGCAAGTCGGCGGCAAGCGATGAAGGCAAGTTGGGATTTCTCTTGCGCCTGATCTTCTATCGGCCGCTCCCCGCTATTAATTCAGGGCGCTTTAATTATTTTTTTAAAACGGATGTTTTTACGGACCGAATAGAAAATCGGAAAACGTTTGCGTGCTAAACCAAGCTTACAAGGATGTTCGTGCATGTTAAGTTTTTATACTTTTTCACACAAAAACAGGTGACATATCTTCAGCAGTGGCTTGATGCCTTATATTCAAAATATCTATTTAGCGGTTGTACAAATAGCCATTACGTATATCAAGTCATGACGTACATCAAAGAAGCGTAAAGTTCTTCTCTTCGTAGGAAATTTTTCCCTTCCCTGTAAGAAGTCAGTGCTACTTTTACCTGACTCGTGAGCTGCGAGACCTCGCGTCGACCAACGAAGGACGAATACAAAGCCACGCTGCGCTCTTGCACACGCGTTGCGCCGTTCTCGACACGAGGCAGCAGACACCGTTTTTCCTGCCCTGCGGAGCTCTGGAATTGCTCGATTGAACGAGGTGGGTACCATGAATAAGGTCACATTCCCCAACGCCTGCCAGCTGATGCGCTGGCATTTTCATCCTGTGGGCTTCGAAGCCAACATGGATGCACCCGGCAGTATGGTCGCGCGCCTGTTCGACCGTGCCAGTGGTGAAACGGTGATCGCCATTGCCGGCATCCCCTGCGCGACGGTGATGAATGCGATGGACGTGGAACGCATCATCGAGGCGATCGAGCTGGAGCTGGAGACCTTCGTGCCCCATCAGACGCTTTATTTGCACCAGGCTTGATGCACGGTTTCCAGATGGATGCATGACCTGTGGGAGCGAATTCATTCGCGAGAGGCCGGTACATTCGAAACATATCTGGCGGATGTCCCATCCCTTCGCGAATGAATTCGCTCCCACAGAGATAAATTCACGCTACGGTTCCGTCACCACAGCCCCTCGCCGATCCTCAAAAAACGCCTTGTCCCCCGCGATCCGCGCTGACGCCTTGGGGATATTGGCCTCGTCATTGCCCGACGCGTCGATAAACCAGTAGCAATGTCGCACCGCTCGGGTGATGGCCACATAAGCCAGGCGCAGCACTTCATCTTTCTGCGCGTTGTCGAACGCCTCCAGATCGCCCTCCTTACCCAACCCCGCCAGCTGGTACACCTGATTCTTGAAGGGCGACTGGGTCAGGTGCTGGCAATCGCCAAGCAGGAACACGGCGTCCGCCTGCAGGCCCTTGGCGCTGTGATAGGTCAGCTGCTTGAGGCGCCGCTGCTGAGGCGGCAGCGCGTAGTCGGCGTTAATCAGATGCTGCAACGCCTCAGGCAATTTGCTGCGCTCGCTGCCCTTGCGGTAGAGCAGCAACACCGAATCGCCCGCGTTGTAATGCTCGATCAGGCTCGCCACCAACTGGTCGTCGTTACGATCCAGCACAGTGACCGGCAGCAATTCCTGCACCGGCCCGCTGGCCCGGGCCTTCTTGCCGCTGATGGCAGGCGCTGCACGGACGATGTGCTCGGCGGCGTCGATGATGTGCTGATGGCTGCGGAAGTTATCGCTGAGCATGACCTTGGTGGTCGACGGCGACGGGAACTCCTTGGGGAATTCCATGAAAAACTTCGGCGAACTGCCCCGCCAGCCATAGATCGACTGCCAGTCATCACCCACGCACAGCAGCGATGAACGCTGAGCACCTCGCCCCACATGCAGCGCCGGCCCGCGGCTGCGCACCTCGCGCAGGCTGGCGCGAATCCACGAGACGATCTGCGGCGATACGTCCTGAAATTCGTCGATCATCAGTTGCGACAACGGGCGTAAGCCTTCATCGCTGACCAGCTTGAGGTTCTCCGGAGACTTCTCGCCGAACAGCGAGAACATGCGGTTGTAGGTCATCACCGGTGGAGTCTGCTCCAGCAGATGGTCCTCGAACGCCTTCCAGAATAGGCTCAGGGCCTCGAAGAAGAACCGGTCTGGGTCCTCGCTGGAGAAACTCATCCGGGCCACGGCGTCCGGCACGTCCAGTCCCAGGTTTTCGATAAAACCGGCAGCAGCCACAAAGCAATCGAGCAACGGCGCCGCGCTCAGCTCGCCTTTGACCTTGTAATCGAAGCCCGGCCCGGCGACGGCAGCCCCCGACAGCGACTGCATCATGCCCCGCGAGGCTTCGTAGTTTTCCAGCCAAATCACCGGTTTGCGACAGAACGCCTGGAACAGCGTGCGTTTGATGACCCATTCGGCCCACACCGGCAGTTTGGCGTCCGGGCGGCGCAGGTGCTGGTCTTCGCTGGGGTCGAAACCCAGCACGATCCAGGCGTCCAGCTCCGCTGCGTAGCCATGCACATGAAAGGTCAGGCCGCTGACTTCGACGGTCTGGCGCATCGGCTCGACGCCCTGAATCGGCCAGGCGCCCTTGCGAATCCACAGGTCCTCGATGACGTCGCACAGCTCTTCATCGCGCTTGGACGACAGGCCCATCACGGTGATGCGCTTCTGCACGTCGGGGTGATCGCGGTCCAGTTCCTTGAGCTGCAACGAATGCCGGTAGAGCGGCGCCATGACCTCGCGAAAACGCAGGTTGGCGGCGTACAGGTCGCGATAGCACAGGTTCATCTGCTGACGCTGGGCTTCATTGATCCGCAGATCGAACGGGTTGCTGTCGGCGCCGTCGTCGAGCAAGTTGTTGCCGAACAGATCGGCACTCTGGCTGCTCAGGTTTTCGAAAGCCTGTAATTGCTCGAAGCCCGGCAGGCTGCGCACCAGCGGCAGGATGCGCGAGTGGAAGGTGCGCACCACCTCGCGGGCTTGGCGCAGCGACAGGTCATGGCCCCACAGGCCCATGATCTCGATGAGTTTGTTGATGAAGTCCTTGCGCGACTCGCGGGTAAAGGTCACCACGGTCATGGTGTCCAGCTCGAACCCCAGGTAGTGGTTGAGCAGCAACACCCGCAGCACCAGCGACGTCGACTTGCCCGCACCCGCGCCTGCGATCACATAGGTGGAGGGCGTGTCGCTGAAGATCATCTTCCATTGCGCGACGGTGGGCTGGGCGTGGGCTGGCAACTTTTCGGCAACGTCTGCCTTGATGCGTTTTTTCAGCTCGTTGCTCAGCGGCAGACGCCAGTCGTCGAACAGATGGTCGTCGACTTCCGGCCCGCGATGCTCGAGCGGCCGGGTGTCGCGAATCACCAGTACGCGACGGCCCTCTTCGATGCCATCCAGATGCCCCTCGGCGTAGCCCTCGTTCAGGCCTTCGGCGTGACCGTTGAGGAAACCGTCGGCATGGCCCTGCTGCCACGACGGCACGTGCTGGGCCTGCATGCGCGACAGGCTGCGGCCAATCATCCGCGCCAGCAGGCGCTTGAAGAACGGCAGGCGATCAGGGGTGTTCAGGTCGGGGGGCAGCTCGTGGGGTGGCTCGGCGGGAAAATCGTGCAACACGCGGGCTCCGGATATCAGCGTAGAACGAGAGGCGCCTATGGTCACCCCATTCGCCGCCAAGCTCCAGCGAAATGCTTTACGGTCATGGCGTTAGCCGATCAAGTGCGTGTGCCGAGCCAAATACCGGTCGTCTATCACATTTAATATTTCGATCATAATGACGCAAAACTTACGCTTTTTGTCGATATTAGATTGATGGATCATTGCTCCAGCAACTAACAGCGGCGCCCCACCTGAATGGCTCGGCACTGCTAACGGAGGAACTGATCATGCTGCAACTTCGCCCTTTCAAATCCCTTGGCGGCGCAGACCACGGCTGGCTGAACGCGCATCACCACTTCTCGTTCGCCAACTACTACGACCCAAGCCGCATGAGCTGGGGTCAGCTGCGGGTCTGGAACGATGACGTGATCGAAGCCGGCACCGGCTTCCCGCGCCACCCCCATCGCGATATGGAAATCATCACCTATGTGCGTGAAGGTGCGATCACCCACGAGGACAGCCTGGGCAACCGTGGCCGTACTGAAGCCGGTGACGTGCAAGTCATGAGCGCCGGGACCGGTGTGGCCCACAGCGAGTACAACCTGGAGTCGAAAGAGACGCGCATTTTCCAGATCTGGATCATCCCGGACGAAGTCGGTGCTCCGCCTTCCTGGGGCGCCAAACCGTTCCCGAAAGGCAATCGCGAGGGCTTTGTGACGCTGGCCAGCGGCAAGGCCGATGACGACATCGAGTTGCGCATTCGGGCCAACGCTCGCCTGGTAGCGGCCAACCTCAAGGCTGGCGAAACCGCCGAGTACGCGCTGGATGAAGGCCGCCGGGCGTACCTGGTGCCAGCGACCGGGATCATTGAAGTCAACGGCCTGCGTGCCGAAGCCCGCGACGGTGTCGCGGTGGCCGAGGAACGCGTGTTGCGAGTCACTGCCATCGAAGACAGTGAAATCGTCCTGGTGGATGTCGCTTGATTCAACGCTGAAGCTGTAAAAACGAAGGCCCCGGTTTCGCAAGAGACCGGGGCCTTTTTTCGTATTGTTGCTCAGCTCAAAGGCCGACGCAGCAGGTAGGTGTCCATGATCCAGCCCTTCTCGGCCCTCGCTGTTTCGCGGGTCTGCCTGATGCGTTCACTGACCTCGCGCAAGGGGCCGGCAATCAGGATTTCATCGGTCGTGCCTATATAAGCGCCCCAATAGATGTACAGATCCTGATCGACGAAGCGCTCGAAGGTGCAGTGAGCGTCGAGCATCACCAGCACGTTGTCGATGGCCGCCACTGCCTCTTGCGCCAGTTTTCGCCCGGTGGTGATATGGATCGGTTCGCCAATGCGGTTCAACGTCACCCGATGCTGCGCCGCCAGTGCCTGCACGCTGGTGATTCCCGGTATGACCTCGTACTCGAACACCTCACGTCCCCGCGCCAACACCCGATCCAGAATGCGCAGCGTGCTGTCATACAGCGCCGGATCACCCCACACCAGAAACCCGCCGGGCTGCTCGTCACTCACCTCATCGGCGATCAACTGCTCGAACAACGCCGCACGCTGCTCATGCCAATGCTCGATGCCCTGCGCATACGACTGCAGATCATCCTCGCGCCGCGGGTCGCGCACTTGCACCAGACGGTAGTCGTCACCCTCGATGTAACGCTCGCAGATGTCCCGACGCAGACGCAGCAAGTCGTCATTGGCATAGCCCTTGTCGAGGATGAAAAACACCTTGGCCCGATTCAACGCCTTGATCGCCTGAACGGTGAGGTACTCGGGATTTCCGGCGCCGATACCGATGACGAGGATTTTTTTCATGGGGTTACAGTTCCGAAATGGCGCACGCTGTGAATGCTCAGGATAGTGACTGGCCGGGACGGGCGTTGCAAAGATCGCACTGCATCGGTCGCTGTATTCCCCGCCACAAATAGTGCACATTAACCCCCACGCCTCCCCCGAACCCCCGACACGCGCATGACCAAAACAACAAAAGTCACCGATCCTTCGTACGAGCTGATGGACGACCACAACGGCCTGTCGATCATCTACCGCGAGCATGGCTTTCCTTGTCCGCTGGTGCGCTGGCACTTTCACAAGGAATACGAGCTGCATCTGATCGTGGCCAGCTCCGGCAAGGTGTTCGTGGGCGATTACATCGGCAATTTCTATCCGGGTACGCTGTTTCTCACCGGGCCCAATCTGCCGCATAACTGGATCAGCCAGGTGGAGGAAGACGAGGTCGTGCCCAAGCGTGACATGCTGGTGAACTTCACCGAGGAACTGCTGGAAAGCGGCAATCAGGTGTTCGCCGAGCTAAAGACCCTGGCACCACTGTTGGAGCGGGCGCAGTACGGCATCGAATTCCGCTGCAAGCGCACGATCCGCCAGGCGATGAAGCTGATGCAAAAGATTGCCGACTCCAACGGCATGACCCGCTTGGGGCACTTTTTCATCCTGTTGGAGCTGCTGGCGGCCAGCGATGATTTTCAGCTGCTGTCAGGCACGACCGCTTCGCAGTTGTCAGACGATCATGCAGTAGAGCGCACCAACAAGGCGGTGGACTACATCTTCACCCACTACGCCCGAGAACTGACCCTCGAAGAAGTCGCTGACCATCTGGGCATGAAACCCACCTATTTCTCCCGCGTCTTCAAGCAGGCCACGGGGCGGACCTTCGTTGAATTCGTCAATCGCCTGCGTATCAGCAAATCCTGCGAACTGCTGGCCGATGGCGAAAAACCGGTGACTGACGTGTGTTTCGAATCCGGTTTCAACAACATTTCCAACTTCAACCGCCGCTTTCAGCAACTCAAAGGCATGACGCCCTCGCATTACCGGCGCCTGGCCGTGCAGCGCCTGACCGAACAAAACCTGTACTGATTCGCCCCCTCCCCGCCCTCATCTACTACGCTGAAACTGCGCCGCGCCCTGCCGGAACGCAGTTTCGGTGCGTCGCCCGCTGAACTCTGAGTGCAAGAAAGTATCAGTTCGAGTGTGTCGCAGGATTTGTCATCGTCTGTGCGGACCGTTGTAATCAACCGACTTCCTCCAGACTCCGGAAGGAACAAAAACAATAACCAGGCTTCTGCCGTTCACTGGGCGCAGAAGAGGAGAGATACATGAAGACCTCTGCAAAAGTTTTGCTTGCTGGCACCTGTCTGACTCTCGGTTTCACCCTCTGCAACAGCGCTTCTGCGGGCGACGTGACCATCGCCACCGTCAACAACAGCGACATGATCCGCATGCAGCGGCTGTCGAAAACCTTCGAAGAACAGCATCCGGACATCAAGCTCAAGTGGGTCGTGCTCGAAGAGAACGTGCTGCGCCAGCGCCTGACCACCGACATCGCTACCAAAGGCGGCCAGTTCGACGTGCTGACCATCGGCATGTACGAAGCGTCACTGTGGGGCGCCAAAGGTTGGTTAAAGGAAATGAACGATTTGCCGGCGTCCTACGCGCTGGACGACGTTTTCCCATCGGTACGTGACGGTCTGTCAGTCGACGGCAAGCTGTTCGCCTTGCCGTTCTACGCCGAAAGCTCGATCACCTACTACCGCAAAGACCTGTTCCAGGCAGCAGGCCTGACCATGCCGGAACGTCCGACCTGGACGCAGATTTCCGAATTCGCCGACAAACTCACCGACAAGTCCAAAGAACAGTACGGCATCTGCCTGCGCGGCAAGGCTGGCTGGGGTGAGAACATGGCGTTGATCACCACCGTCGCCAACGCCTTTGGCGCGCGCTGGTTCGACGAGCAGTGGAAGCCGCAGTTCGACCAGCCGGAATGGAAAAACGCGCTGACCTTCTACACCAACGTCATGAAGAAAGACGGCCCTCCCGGCGCGTCGAGCAACGGCTTCAACGAAAACCTCGCGCTGTTCAACAGCGGCAAGTGCGCCATCTGGGTCGACGCCAGCGTCGCCGGGTCCTTCGTGACCGACAAATCCCAGAGCAAGGTCGCGGACAACGTGGGCTTTACCTATGCGCCCCACGAGGTCACCGACAAAGGCTCGGCGTGGCTGTACTCCTGGGCCCTGGCGATCCCGACCAGCGCCAAGAACGACAAGGACGCTCGCGCGTTCACCGAATGGGCGACCTCCAAAGAGTACGCAGCCCTCGTCGCCGAGAAAGACGGCGTGTCCAACGTACCGCCAGGCACCCGCGCATCGACCTACACCGACGCGTACAAGAAAGCCGCGCCGTTCGCCAACATCACCCTGGAATCGCTCAAGGCCGTAACGCCGAAAGCACCGACCTTGAAGCCCGTGCCGTACGTGGGCATCCAGCTGGTGACCATCCCTGAGTTCCAGTCGATCGGTACCTCCGTGGGCCAGCAGTTCTCTGCGGCACTGGTCGGCACCTCCTCGGTCGATCAGGCACTGACCAACGCACAAAGCGTGTCCGAGCGTGAAATGAAGCGCGCGGGCTACCCGAAAAAGGGTTGATCCCGCTCGTCTTCAGGCAGTGGTCGCCTCATGGCGGCCACTGCCCCGCTTACGCTACTGCCCCGGTTCGGAGTCATCATGAACACCTCAACCCTTCCCCCTCGCACAGCCACGGCTGGCGATAAAGACCAACACAAAGGCAGCGTCACCAAACCGGGCTGGTTTCTGGTCAGCCCTTCGGTGCTGTTGCTGCTGGTCTGGATGATCGTCCCGCTGGGCATGACCATCTACTTCTCGCTGATTCGCTACAACCTGCTCAATCCGGGCGAGAACGAGTTCGTCGGCCTTGAGAACTTCGAGTTCTTCGTCACCGATTCGGGTTTCTTCCCCGGCGCCATGAACACCCTGCTGCTGGTCGGTAGCGTGCTGGCCATCAGTGTCATCCTCGGCGTGTTGATTTCCGCGCTGCTGGAAGCCAGCGAGTTTCTCGGTCGCGGCATCGTCCGTGTGCTGCTGATCTCGCCATTTTTCATCATGCCCACGGTCAGTGCGCTGATCTGGAAAAACCTGATATTCCACCCGGTCTCGGGGATTCTGGCCTCGGTCTGGAAGTTGTTTGGCGCCCAGCCCATCGACTGGCTGGCCAACTATCCAATGCTGTCGATCATCATCATCGTGTCCTGGCAGTGGCTGCCGTTCGCGATCCTCATCCTGATGACCGCCATGCAGTCGCTGGACCAGGAACAGAAAGAGGCCGCGCGTCTGGACGGCGCGGGCCCCATCGCGATTTTCTGGCACCTGACCCTGCCTCACCTGGCCCGCCCGATCGCGGTCGTGGTGATGATCGAGACGATCTTCCTGCTGTCGGTGTTCGCGGAAATCTTCACCACCACCAACGGCGGACCGGGTTTCGCCTCCACCAACCTGGCGTACCTGATCTACAACCAGGCGCTGCTGCAATTCGACGTGGGCATGGCATCGGCGGGCGGCTTGATTGCCGTGGTCATTGCCAACATTGCCGCCATCATCCTGATCCGGATGATCGGCAAAAACCTCACCGACAAGTCCTGAGGGCCCGATCATGATGACGCTCAAACAATCCCGTCGCCTGCAAAGCGTGCTGCTCGGCGCCCTGTCGTGGGTGATCGCGGCGCTGATCTTCTTCCCGATCTTCTGGATGGTGCTGACCAGCTTCAAGACCGAGATCGACGCGTTCGCCACGCCGCCGCAGTTCATCTTCACGCCGACCCTGGAAAACTATCTGCACATTCAGGAGCGCAGTGATTACTTCCACTTCGCCTGGAACTCGGTACTGATTTCCTTCAGCGCGACGATTCTGTGCCTGCTGATCGCGGTGCCGGCGGCGTACTCCATGGCCTTCTTCGAGACCAAACGCACCAAGAGCACGCTGCTGTGGATGCTCTCCACCAAGATGCTGCCGCCGGTGGGCGTACTGATGCCGATCTACCTGCTGGCCAAGACCTTTGGCCTGTTGGACTCGCGCATCGCGCTGATCGTGATCTACACGCTGATCAACCTGCCGATCGTGGTCTGGATGATTTACACCTACTTCAAGGACATCCCTGGCGAGATCCTCGAAGCCTCGCGGCTGGACGGCGCGACGACCGGCCAGGAAATCTTCAAGGTGCTGATTCCGATCTGCAAAGGCGGCCTGGCCTCAACGGCGTTGCTGTCGCTGATCCTGTGCTGGAACGAAGCGTTCTGGTCGCTGAACCTGACCTCGTCCAACGCCGCGCCGCTGACGGCTTTGATCGCCTCGTACTCAAGCCCCGAAGGACTGTTCTGGGCCAAGTTGTCGGCGGTATCGACCCTGGCTTGTGCGCCGATCCTGATCTTTGGCTGGATCAGCCAGAAACAGCTGGTCCGCGGTTTGTCGTTTGGTGCGGTGAAATAAGCAGAGTGAAGCGACTCTACCGTGTAGAAGCGCGCTTGCCCGCGATTGCGTTGGTCCAGCAACGCATAGAGTGATTGGAAAACCGCAATCGCGGGCAAGCGCGCTCCTACAACTGATGTTTTTTGAAGAATAAAACTGGAGCCCCACATGGCTAACCTGACAATCAGAAATCTGCAAAAAGGCTTCGACGGCCACCAGATCATCAAAGGCATCGACCTGGACGTCAAAGACCGTGAATTCGTGGTCTTCGTAGGCCCGTCCGGCTGCGGCAAATCCACCCTGCTGCGCCTGATCGCAGGCCTTGAAGACGTCACCAGCGGCAGCATCGAACTCGATGGCCGCGAGATCACCCAAGTCACCCCGGCCAAGCGCGACCTGGCGATGGTGTTCCAGACCTACGCCCTCTACCCGCACATGACCGTGGGCAAGAACCTCTCCTTCGCGCTGGACCTGGCTGGCACGCCAAAAGCCGAGGTCGAGAAAAAGGTCGCCGAAGCGGCACGCATTCTGCAGCTCGGGCCGCTGCTGGAGCGCAAACCCAAGCAGCTTTCGGGTGGTCAGCGTCAGCGCGTGGCCATCGGTCGTGCCATCGTGCGCAACCCGAAAATCTTCCTGTTCGACGAACCCCTGTCCAACCTCGACGCAGCGCTGCGAGTGCAGACCCGTCTGGAGCTGTCGCGCCTGCACAAAGAGTTGCAAGCCACAATGATCTACGTGACACACGACCAGGTCGAAGCCATGACCCTGGCCGACAAGGTCGTGGTGCTGAACGGCGGGCGCGTCGAGCAGGTGGGCTCGCCGCTTGAGCTGTATCACCACCCCGCCAACCTGTTCGTCGCAGGCTTCCTCGGCACGCCGAAAATGGGCTTCCTCAAGGGCAAGGTCAGCCGCGTCGATGCCAGCGGTTGCGAAGTATCGCTGGAGGCCGGCACCCAAATCCGCCTGCCCTTCAGCAACGGCCAACAGAGTGTCGGCGACGCCGTGACCCTGGGCATTCGCCCTGAGCATCTGGAGCTGGCCAAGCCCGGCGAATGCCAGCTGCAGGTGGTGGCCGACGTCAGCGAGCGTCTGGGCAGCGACACCTATTGCCACGTGCGCACGCAATCCGGCGAAGCGCTGACCATGCGTATTCGCGGCGACCTGGCCAGCCAGTACGGCGAAACCCTGAACCTGCACCTGGACGCCACCCATTGCCACCTGTTCGACGCACAGGGCCAGGTCATTCGTAAAGCCTTGCAGGCCGCTGCCTGAGCAGTCGGCCCTCACAGAATCGGGAATGCAGTCATGAAGCTGAACAAACAGAACCTGTCGAACCTGGGTGATGGCATCGCGCTGCCCGCCTACGCCCTCGAAGATCGCCGTCAGGGCATCGCCCACATCGGCGTCGGCGGCTTTCACCGCGCGCACCAGGCGTTTTACACCGACGCACTCATGAACAAAGGCGAGGGTCTGGACTGGGCCATCTGCGGCGTCAGCCTGCGTGAAGAAGACCGCAACAACTTCGAAGCGCTCAAAGGCCAGGATTTCCTTTACACCCTGTTCGAGCTGGGCGACACCCCGGACACCGAAACCCGCATCATCGGCGCCATGAGCCAGATGCTGATGTCCACCGACAACGACTTGGCACTGATCGACAAACTCGCCAGCCCTGAGATCAAGATCGTTTCGCTGACCATCACCGAAGGCGGTTACTGCATCGACGACAGCACCGGCGAATTCATGAGTCACCTGCCGCAGATCCAGCACGACCTGCAGCACCCGGCCACGCCGAAAACCGTGTTCGGCTACCTGTGCGCCGCGCTGGCCAAACGCCGCGCCGAGGGCACGCCAGCGTTCACCCTGATGTCCTGCGATAACCTGCCGCACAACGGCGCCGTGACCCGCAAGGCCCTGCTGGCCTTCGCCAAACTGCGCGACGCCGAACTGCATGACTGGATCGCCGCACATGTCAGCTTCCCCAATGCCATGGTCGACCGCATAACACCCATGACCAGCACCGCCCACCGCCTGCAATTGCACGACGCAAAAGGGATTGATGACGCCTGGCCTGTGGTCTGCGAACCCTTCGTGCAGTGGGTGCTGGAAGACAAGTTCGTCAACGGCCGCCCGGCGTGGGAAAAGGTCGGTGTGCAGTTCACCGACGACGTGACCCCTTACGAAGAAATGAAGATCAAGCTGCTCAACGGCAGCCACTTGGCCCTGACTTACCTGGGCGCGTTGAAGGGCTATCGCTTCGTTCACGAAACCATGAACGACCCGCTGTTCGTTGACTACATCCGCACTTACATGGACCTGGATGTGACTCCGCAACTGGCGCCGGTGCCAGGCATCGATCTGACTGACTACAAGCAGACGTTGATCGACCGTTTCTCCAACCAGGCCATCGCCGACCAACTGGAGCGCGTGTGCTCGGACGGCTCGTCGAAATTTCCGAAATTCACCGTGCCGACCATCAACCGTTTGATCGTCGATCAAGGCAATATGGACCGCGCCTCTTTGGTGGTGGCAGCCTGGGCGCTGTACCTGCAAGGCAATAGAAACGGCGACTTCAAAGGCGAGAACGGCGTCGAGTACAAGGTCGTGGACCCACGCGCCGACTTCTGCAAGGCGCTGGTGGCCGAGGACGTGCTGGTGACGCAACGTCTGCTGGAGGTCGAGGAAATCTTCGGCGCGGCGATTCCGAAATCCGCTGAATTTGTCGCCTCGTTCGAACACAACCTCAACAGCCTCAAGCAACTGGGCGTCAGCAAGACCCTGGAAAACCTGTTGGCGAAAACCGTCTGAGCTCATAGGTAAAGAGGTGAACATGTTTCTCGGCATCGATTGCGGCACCCAGGGCACCAAGGCGATTGTCCTGGACGCCGTCAGCGGCAAGGTTCTGGGCGAAGGCTCAGGCGCGCATCACATGATCAGCGGCGCCAACGGGCGTCGCGAGCAGGATGTGCAGGACTGGCTGACGGCATTCGAGCAGGCGACCGCAGCAGCACTGGCGCAGGCTGGCATATCGGGTGCCGAGATACAGGGCATCGGCGTGTCCGGCCAGCAACACGGGCTGGTGATGATCGACGAGCTGGGCCATGTACTGCGCCCGGCCAAGCTCTGGTGCGACACCGAATCAGCGCCCGAGAACGATCGCCTGCTGGACTACCTGGGCGGCGAAGCGGGCTCGCTGGAGCGGCTGGGCATCGCCATCGCGCCGGGTTACACGGTTTCCAAGCTGCTGTGGAGCAAAGAACAGTTCCCCGACCTGTTCGCGCGGATCGACAAGGTCCTGCTGCCCCATGACTACCTCAATTACTGGCTGACCGGGCGGTGCTGCAGTGAATTCGGCGACTCGTCCGGCACCGGCTATTTCAATGTGCGCACCCGTGAATGGGACGTCGACATTCTCAACCACATCGACCCCACGGGCCGATTGGTCAAGGCATTGCCGGAGCTGCTGGAAGCCCATGAGCCGGTGGGCAGGATTCTCCCCGCCATTGCCGAACGCCTGGGCATCAACCCTGACGCCATCGTTTCCAGCGGCGGCGGCGACAACATGATGGGCGCCATCGGCACCGGCAACATCGCGCCGGGCTCTATCACCATGAGCCTGGGCTCGTCGGGCACGGTCTACGCCTTTGCCGACGCGGCTAACGTCAGCGCGCAGCCCTCGGTGGCGACCTTCTGTTCGTCGTCCGGCGGCTGGCTGCCGCTGATCTGCACCATGAACCTGACCAACGCCACCAGCGCCATTCGTGAGCTGTTTGCGCTCGACATCGGCGCGTTCAACGCAGCCATCGCGTCGTCCCCCATCGGTGCACAAGGCGTGTTGATGTTGCCGTTCCTCAATGGCGAACGGGTGCCCGCCCTGCCCCACGCCACGGGCAGCATTCTGGGGCTGGACAGCACCAACCTCAATCAGGCCAACCTGTGCCGCGCGGTTGTCGAGGGCACCACCTTCGGCTTGCGTTACGGGTTGGACCTGCTGCGCGACAGCGGGATCAAGAGCGCCAACATCCGCCTGATCGGCGGTGGCGCGAAAAGCGCGATCTGGCGGCAGATCGTCGCCGATATCATGGACACGCCCGTCATCTGCACCACCGGCACCGAAGCGGCGGCCCTGGGCGCGGCCATTCAGGCGGCCTGGTGCTACGCCCACGCCAGCGGCGGCAAAGAAACCTTGCAGGCTCTGAGCGAACGTTGCGTGAGCCTGGATGCGCAGAGCGAAACCCGCCCGGTGCCTGAGCATGTGGCCGCGTATCACACGGTTTACCAGCATTATCGCAATCAATTGCAGGGCATCTGACGACTGCCCTTACGGAGCATTTATGTACTTGGTCTGTGGCGAAGCACTGTTCGACTTTTTCAGTCAGCCGGACAGCGCACAACTCAACAAAATCGGCTATCAGGCCATAGCCGGTGGCTCGCCGTTCAACGTCGCCGTGGGCCTGCGCAGGCTGGGCGTTGACGCCGGTTTCTTCGCCGGGATTTCCACCGACTACCTGGGTAAACGCCTGGCGGCGGTGCTGGAGGCAGAAGGCGTGCGGGCCGATTTTTTGACTCAATTTGACGCCCCCACCACCCTGTCGATGGTGGCGGTAGGCGCCGATGGCTCGCCGCAGTACAGCTTTCGTGGTGAAGGCTGCGCCGACCGCTTGCTGTCCGCCGATCGCCTGCCAACCCTGGATGCCAGCGTACGTGGCCTGCATGTGGGCTCGTTCTCGCTGGTGGTGCAGCCCGTTGCAGACGCGCTGCTGGCACTGGTGCGACGGGAAAGCGGCAAGCGCCTGATCACCTTCGACCCCAACGTGCGCCTCAACCCGGCACCGAGCATCGAGCTGTGGCGTAGCCAGGTGAGCAAATTCGCCGAACACGCCCACATCATCAAGGTCAGCGACGAAGACCTGCACCTGCTCTACCCCGACAGCGACGCCGAAACCGTCGCCAAAAGCTGGCTGCAGCACAATTGCCAGCTGGTGATCATGACCCGTGGCCGCGAGGGCGCGACCGTTTTCACCCGGGAACTGGGTCACTGGTCCGTCCCCGCCCGCGACGTCAAAACCGCGGATACCGTGGGCGCTGGCGATACCTTCCAGGCCGCGCTGATCACCTTTCTCACCGAACGCGAACTCGACACCCCGCGGAGTCTGCCAACGCTGAACCGCGAAACGCTGACCGACATGCTGAATTTCGCGGTGGCTGCGGCGGCAGTGACCTGCACCCGCGTGGGGCCGGATTTGCCGTATCGGGATCAGCTGGTTTGACAGGCCGTTTATACCTCTAGATACATCTTCCAGCTTGATCTACCATCACGCTCAGCCCACCATCAGCGCCCTTGCACATCAAAGGGATGTTGGTGGTGAAGAGCAGAGAACTGATAGCAGAACTGGAAGCGGCGCGATGGACGCTGCAGCGGATTCGAGGAAGTCATCACATCTTCACGCACCCGCTGAGCCCTTACTCGATCCCTGTACCGCATCCCAAGAAGGACCTACCACTGGGAACCGTAAAAAGCATCAGAAGGCGCGCATGGCCAACCCCACCCGAGCAGGCCTGATTCTTTCGCAGGAGCACACTATGCAATATCCCATCGCCATCGAATGGGGTGACGATTCCACCGCGATCGGCATCCAGATTCCGGACATTCCAGGTGCGGTGACGGCAGGCGATACGTTCGAGGACGCTTACAACGCCGCTATCGAAATTGCCCACATCATGCTAGAAGAGCTCGTGACCAGCGGGCAATCGGTGCCGATGCCGACGTCTGCCAGGAATCATCACGCCCATCCCGACTTCGCAGGGATGGGCTGGGGGATGCTGGAAATCGACATCGCGCCGTATCTGGGCAAGACGGAAAAGGTCAATGTCACCCTCCCCGGTTTTGTCATTCAGCGCATTGATCGCTACGTGCGGGACCACAACATCAAGAGCCGGTCATCTTTCCTGGCCGATGCGGCGCTGGAAAAATTGACCCGCCTTTAAACGTCAGCGAAAAAGTCCCGCCATAAAAAAGGGGCAACCGGTCATCACCGCTGCCCCTTTCTCATCAAGCACCCGCAAAACGCTGCAAGCCCGAACCTCAGGCCATTTCCGCCTTCGCCATGGCGATCCTGGTCTTGACCTCTTGCTCGGCGATTTGCTGGTCAGTCTTCTGTTTCTGCAACTCGGCCACTTTCTTGTCCACAGCGGCCTGCTGTTCAGGCGTCATGTTGTCGTACTCGTCCTTCGAAACGCCGGTCAGTTGCTGACGCACCTTCTCGGCATCGCTCTGGTTCATGTACGCCAGGAACTGGTCCTTGGCCGACGCGCTGACCGAAGCACTGGAGTCGGCGCCCTCAACGGCAGCGAGTTGGTCATCGACGGTTTTGGTCACGCTGTCCGACGCTGCGACCTGTTTGTCGGTGCTGGAGGAAAACGCAGCAGCGGCAGCCGCCTTGTCATCATCCGATACCGACGAGGTGGTGTTGGCCATGGCCGCTTTGAGGTTCACCATCATTTTGGCGAAAGACTCATCGTAGCCTTTACCGGCACTGCTGTCGGTGGCGCTGTCAGTGCTGCCCGAGATTGCCGCGACAGGCGCAGACGAGCTGGCCACAGCTGCAGTGGTGTACGCATCCTTGTCCGTCGTGTCGTATTGCGTGTGGGCCACGGCTTTGGACACAAAGTGCTGGATGGCACTGTTACCAATGATCATCTTTCACCTCCTTATCAGGTTATCGATGCATCCGTGACCAGAGCAAAAGTGGTGCCACAAGTTGTTACATCGTCTGTAAGCACCGTCCTACAAGGGCTCCGACCATCACCACGGCGTCATAGGAAGCGGCAAGACCGGCCCCGCCTTGCCGACAGCGGCAGGCACTCGCCGCCTTGAAGCGTCGGCTCGCTCATTTGAGAAAGGTCTTCACCGCTGCATCGACCTTGCCCATTTCACACACCGGCGCCATGTGCCCGCAGTCATTATCGAGCAACAACAATTTCGCGCCCTTGGCCCTGGCCAACGCCTTGGAAGGCTCGGGGTCGACCAGCCGGTCCTGCTCGGAGGCGATGATCAGCATGCGCGCCTTGATTTTTTTCGCCAGCGTGGGCATGCCGCCGTCGCGGACCAGATCGAAGGTGGTCATCGCCTGCAATTGCCGGTACCAATCCACGGCATTGAAACTCTGGCTGGTCTGGGTGCCGTGCAGACGGTCTTCGGTCGCGCGCTTACCGGCGACGGTTTTCGCGGCCTGATGCTCCGGGGTCCACAGGGACTCGGTATGCAGCGCGGTGAGGTTTTTAAAAGGCGTACCCGGCAGGTAATTGCCGCCGTTCCAGCCGGGCGTACGCTCGATGGCGTTCAGCTCGGCCTTCCACACCTTGAGGTCGCGTGCTGTGGCTTGCGGTGTGCCGACGATGGTCACGATGTGGCTCGCATAGTCGGGGTACATGACCGCCCATTGCAGGGCCTGCATGCCACCCATGGAAATACCGACGATGGCATACGCATGATCGATACCCAGGGTCAGCGCCAGCAAGCGATGCTGAGCCTTGACCATGTCGCGAATGCCGAACTCAGGGAATTTGAGGCGCGCGTGGGTCTTGCTGTTGGAGGGCGAACACGACACGCCATTGCCGACGGCATCCAGCGAAATGACGTACCAGCGGTCGGTATCGATCAGTTTACCGGGACCGATCAGATCGGCCTGATCGGCGGTGCGTCCGGTCAGCCAGGTGGGCACCAGGATCACGTTGCCCTGATCGGCCGCCAGAGTGCCGTAGGTTCGGTAGCCCAAAGAGCATTGTTTGATCTTGCCGCCCACCATGTTCAGTGAGCCAATGCTGACCAGTTGTTGTTCGGCCGCCGTGGCCACGCACACACTCATCATCGCCAGCAGCGCGCACAGCGCCTGGCCCGAGCCTCGAAACAGCTTCATGGTCTTCCCCCAGAAGATCAGACATAAGTTCTGCGGCCGAGGAAAACCATGTACTCACGGAACATGCCGTCGCGCTGCATTGCTGAGCGTAGCGGGTTGCCCGAGCGGCATCGAATGAGGAGATGAAATAAGTGTTGCAGTGAGAATGATGACCTGTGGGAGGCAAGTCATTCGCGATTGGGCGTGCAGATGACACATGTGCATCGCCTGTCCGATTTTTCGCGAATAAATTCGCTCCCACAGTTGGATTTCGGTCCGGCCCTGCACTTCGCAGCGACTGCGGATTTCTGTGGGAGCGAATTCATTCGCGATTGGTTGGTACATCCGACGCATTTCTGTCGGCTGTACTGACGTCTCGCGAATGAATTCCCTCCCACAGATGAAGAGGTGTACCAGCCAGCACAACCGCTTAGTGCGGGGGTTCCTGTTCCTGCAGACGCAAACCCCAGTCGCGCAATGAGGCAACCACCGGCCCGACTTCACGCCCCTTGGCCGTGAGCAGGTATTCCAGACGGGGCGGATGCTGCTCGTACAGACGCCGTTCGATCAGGCCATTGGCTTCCAGCGCTTTGAGCCGCGTCGACAACGTACTCGGCGCGCAGCCCTTGAGGGAATCCTGCAAGTCCTGAAAACGGCGGGTGGGATTGCGCAGCAAATCGCGCAGGATAAGGATCACCCAGCGCTCGCCGATCACCTCGAGCGCCGTGATCACGGGGCAGAAGGCGTAAACGGGAAAGGGTTCAGGTCGTTCGGGTCTGGAGTCTGACATGGGCGCGAGTCTAGCAAGGGGCCACAGGACTGGAAAGCGGGCGCAAACGCCTCCGGTCCTGCACCTCCTTCACTTCATCACTGCGCCAGTTGCCACACCTGCGGGCTGTCGAAGAACGCCTGAGCGTTGCTCTCCAGGGTTTCCAGGTGATAGCCGCCTTCCTGCACGATCACGCAAGGCAAGCCCAGGCTGCGAATGCGCTCGCCCAGCCGGGCAAAACCTTCGCGGGTTACGGCGACCTTGCTCTGCGGGTCCAGCTCGTAGATGTCGAAACCCAGCGACAGCACCAGCACGTCGGCCTGAAAATCCTTCACGGCGTCCAGTGACTGCTCCAGTTTTTCCATGAACAGGTCTTCGCTGGCGCCATGGGGCATCGGCAGGTTGAGGTTGAAGCCCTCCCCCTCACCTTCGCCCCGCTCATCGTCGAACCCGGCGACACCGGGGTAGAAGTTGGTCGGATCGCCATGGATCGACACATATAGCACGTCGTTGCGTGCGTAGAAGATTTCCTGCATGCCCTGGCCGTGGTGCATGTCGGTGTCGAGCACGGCCACGCGCTGGAATCGCTCGCGCAGCACTTGTGCGGCGACGGCGGCGTTGTTCACGTAGCAGAATCCGCCGGCGGCTTCAGCGCGGGCGTGATGCCCGGGCGGCCTGCACAGCGCGTAGGCCGCAGGTTCGCCATCGACGATGGCCTTGGCCGCCGCCACGGCGCTTTGTGCCGACCAGTACGCCGAACGCCAGGTCAGCTCGCCCACCGGGCAACTGCCGTCGGCCAGATAACGCCCGGCCTGAGCGAGAATCCCGCGCAAGGCGTTGGGTTCGCGAACGAAAATGTTCGACATGACCTCATCGCCCCAGTCTTCCGGGACCTCCTTCCAGCGCAACCAGGCCTCTTCGAGAAACGCCAAGTATGGCGCGCCGTGGACCGCCAGCAACGGGTCGAGGCCGAAATCCGCCGGTTGCTGTATCTCGAAACCCAGCGCCTTGGCCGCCTTCAGCAGATTCTGCGCGCGCTCGGGGACTTCCTGCGGCGTGCGCATCTGGCCCCGGGAATAGTAGCTGCGTGGGTGGTGCAACAGTTGTTCGGGGTGAAAAAAGCTGCGCATCACAGGTCTCCTTGATCGACACGTCCGGCGCGGGCCAGCACGGCGTTGAGCAATACATCGGTGCCCTGACGAACGTCGTCGGGCAAGGCGTCTTCGGCTTCGTTATGGCTCAGGCCGCCGACGCAGGGAATGAAGATCATCGCAGTCGGGCAGAAGCGCGCGAGGTGAATCGCATCGTGCCCGGCGCCACTGACGATACGTTGTTGGGCGTACCCCAAGGCATCAACCGCCTGCTGCACAGCCGCCACGCATTCGGCATCGAACGGCGTCGCGGGGCTGATCCAGTGCGGCTCGACGCTGACCGTCAGGCCACGCTGGGCGGCGATGTCCTGCAAACGTAGACGCACCTGCTGCTCCATTGCCTCGATGGCCTCATCGCGATGGTGGCGCAGGTCGACCGTGAAATTCACCAGACCCGGAATGGTATTGCGCGAGGACTTGGCGATGCTCAGCTCGCCCACGGTGGTCAGGCCTTCCGGCGCGAAATCACGGGCCAGCCCTTCGAGCGCCTGAATCATATGCGCAGCGCCGTACAGGGCGTCCTTGCGCAGTTTCATCGGCGTGGTGCCGGCATGAGCGGCGGTGCCGTCGACGCGCACGTCGAGCCAGCGGATCGCCTGCCCGCCCGTGACCACGCCGATGCTCTTGCCGTTGTCTTCGAGAATCGGGCCCTGCTCGATGTGCGCCTCGAAGTAGCCATCCACTACGCCACCCAACGGACGCTCGCCGTCATAACCGGCGCTGGCCAGCGCCTGAGCGACGCTGATGCCGTCGACATCCTTCGACGCCAGGCCTTTTTCCAGCGAGAGACTGCCGGTGAACACCGCGGAACCGAGCATGGCCGGGGTGAAACGCGCGCCCTCCTCGTTGGTCCAGACTGCGACTTCCAGCGGTTTGCGGGTCTGGATATTCAGGTCGTTGAGGCGGCGGATCACCTCAAGCCCGGCCAGCACACCGTACACCCCGTCGAAACGACCGCCCTCGGGTTGCGTGTCCAGATGGCTGCCCATCATCACCGGGGCAGCTTCAGGGTCGGCGCCTGGACGACGCGCGAACAGATTACCGATGCGGTCAACGCTCAGGGTCAGACCCGCTTCGCGGCACCAGTGGGCGAACAACTCGCGGCCGGCCTTGTCTTCTTCGCTCAGGGCCAGGCGACAGCTGCCGCCGCGGGCCGTGGCGCCGATTTCGGCCATGGCCATGAGGCTGGCCCACAGGCGCTCGCCATTGATTTTCAACATGTCAAAACTCCTTGAATCGTAGAGCGGATCACGCCATTTCCAGGCGATGGGCCGTGGCATGACGGCGCGACAGGGCCAGCACGCAGACCAGCGAAAGCGCCGCGATCAGGCTGTAGAACACTGCCATCGGCCACCACTGCCCGGTGTATTGATGGGCCAGCCAGGTACCGATCAGCGGCGTCAGGCCGCCGGCGATCGCGCCGCACACTTGATAGGCCAGGGAAATCGCGGTGTAGCGCACGCGGGTTTCGAACATGCCACTGACGTAACCGGCGATCACTGCGTAGAACGAGGCCATGCACACCACCGCCAACGCGATACCGGCAATGATCAATGGCGCCTGAGCGGTGCTGACCAGCACGAACATCGGGTACGGCGAGGCCATGGCCAGCACGGTCATGATGCAGAGAAAGCGCGTGGCGCCGATCTTCTCGGCCACCCAGGCGGCCACCGGCTGGATGCAGAACTGGATGATCGCGACGAAGAACAGGCATTCGAGAATCGGCGAACGCGGCAGGCCCAGCTGTTGGGTGCTGTAGGCGATCATGAAGGTGTTGGTGAAATACACCCCGGCGATGCCCAGGGTGTTGGCGCCGATGCACAGCAGCAGCGGGCGCCAGGAGGTTTTCAGCACTTCCAGTACCGGTGCCTGCTCCTTGCGCACGGCCTTGTCTCGTTGTTCTTTTTCGGCGAGAAATTCCGGCGATTCGCACACCCCCAGGCGAATCACCAACCCCACCACCAGCAACAATGCGCTGGCCAGAAACGGCAGGCGCCAGCCCCAGCTCATCAGGTCGGCTTCGGGTAAACGTGTCACGGCGCTGAACGCCAGCAGCGACAGAATCAGCCCCGCCGGGCTGCCGAGTTGGGCGAACGAGGCGAAGAAATTGCGACGACCTTTGGGCGCATGTTCGCCCGCCATCAGCACTGCCCCGCCCCACTCGCCGCCCACCGCAATGCCCTGCACCACGCGCAGCAGAATCAACAGCACCGGCGCGGCGGTGCCGATCTGCGCATAGGTGGGCAGCAGGCCGATGCAAACGGTGACCACGCCCATCATCACCAAGGTGATGACCAGCGATTTCTTGCGACCGATCCGGTCGCCGATATGACCGAACACCACGCCACCCAGCGGCCGCGCGAAAAAGCCCACGGCGAAGGTGCCGAAGGCGGCCATGGTGCTGAACAGTTTGTCATCGGAGGGGAAGAACAGCTGACCGAACACCAGCGCCGCTGCCGTGGCGTAGATGTAAAAGTCGTACCACTCGATCATGGTGCCGATAAAGGCGGCGGCCGCAGCACGGCGTGGCTGGGGCGAAGCGGAAGGCTTCATGGGTCAGGCTCCTTTGGGTTTGTTTTTTTGGCAGGAGAAAAGCTGTCGCGGTTGCGCTCTGAGGGCGCTTTGGATGGAGTGATTTTTCGCGGCGGGCCTATGATTAGTCAATTTTCTATTTATTATTCAAACTATAAATCCAGCTTATGATCGAGACTTGCCTGTGTCCGAACCTCGCCGCGACGTCCACCCCCTGCTCAACGACCGCCTGGACTGGAACCTGCTGCGCACCTTTCGCGTCATCGGCCAGGAGTTGAGCATCAGCCGCGCCGCCGCGCGCCTGCACCTGACGCAACCGGCCATCAGCCAGGCCCTCAAGCGACTCGAAGAGCAATTGGGGTGTCAGCTCATCGCCAGACGGGGCCCCCGCTTCGCCTTGACCGACGCCGGGGAGCAGATCTTTGCCATCGCGGGAGAAATGTACGGGCAGGTGTCGCAACTGAGCAGCGCCCTGCAGCAGCCGGGGGATGAGGTGATCGGCAAGGTGCGCCTGCTGATGATCAGCCGCATCGTCTCGGAACGCTTTGATGGCTTCCTCGCCGACTTTCATCGCGACCATCCGCGGGTGGATCTGGAAATCGACGTGATGCGCAGCTCGGACATCGTCGCCGCGCTTGTGGAAAAAACCGCGTCCCTGGGCTTGAGCCTGAATCGCCGTCCTCAGCCCAGACTCGAGCAACGGCTGTTTTTGCGCCAGCGCTATGCGTTCTACTGCGGCTGCAATCACGCGTTGTTCGGGCGCGAGCGCCTGAGTGAGAGCGATCTGCAGTCGGAGAACTTCGTCAGTTTCACCAGTGACCAGATTGGCGGGATGCTCTCGCCCCTGACGATTTTTCGCGATCAGCAGGGGTTCAGCGGGCGGATCGTTGCCTCATCGCCGAGCCTGGAAGAAGTGCGCAGGCTGGTGATCGCCGGGTACGGTCTGGGTTGCCTGCCCGAGCATGTGGTGGCGGAGGATGAACGCAAAGGGCTGCTGTGGCGATTGCCACCCCATGAAGGGGTGGCTGACGTGGACATTCACCTGTTGTGGAACCGGGAGCAGAAGATGAGCCGGGCCGAGACGGTGTTCATTGAGCGGCTGCAGCAGAGGCTGATGGAGGGCTGAGTGTCAGGTAACCCATTTGCGACTGTCACACCGCTTTCGCCACTGTCGTAACCTCCAGAAGCTCCGACAAGGTCCGCGTTCATACTCAAATGTTCGGCACACCACAATATCTGTAGGAGCAGTCGGAGGTCACGACGGCCGCGAAGGCGTTGGGTCAGACACCTGGCCTGCAGCCGGCCCGCCGCCGTTACCGCCTTACGAGTTCATCAAACCAACGCACTCAAATCCAGCTTGTGCTGCGGCACAGGCATCGAGAAGTAATACCCTTGGGCCTGCCCTGCCCCCATCTCGCGCAGCAATCGCAGGGTGTCGGCGTCTTCGACGCCTTCGGCCACCACACTCAGCCCCAGCGACTCGGCCATGCGCACAATGGCGCGAACGATGGCGCGGCTACGCGAGCTGGTGGTCAGTTCGAGGGTGAAGGACTTGTCGATCTTCAAGCCGCTGAAGTGGTACTGGTGCACATAGCTGAGCGACGAAAACCCGGCGCCGAAGTCATCGAGCACAGTGGACACGCCATTGTCCGCCAGCTCTTTCATGGCCTGACGGGCCAGTTCCGGTTCGGCCACCAGCGCGCCTTCGGTCAGCTCCAGGCAGATGCGTGAAGGCGCGACGCCGTGCTGGGCCAGCAGGCCAAGGACTTCGCTGGCAAACTCCGGCCGGCTGATGCTGTAGCTCGAACAGTTCACGTGCACGGTGGGCCAATGGGCGTGACTCGGTTGCGCAAGCATCGCCACCACCTGCTGCAACATGTACAAATCCAGCCGGCCGATCAGGCGCAGGCCCTCCAGCGCCGGTAGAAAATGCCCTGGGGCGATCACCCGACCGTCTGCCTGACGCCAGCGAATCAGCGCCTCCAGAGCGAGGATCTTGCCGGTGGCAACGTCGATGATCGGCTGGAAGTAAGGCAGCAGTTCGTCGGTGCGTTTGAGCGCGTTACGCAACGCACCCTCTTGCTCCATCTGGTCGGACACCTCGCGGCGCACTTCCTGGTTGAACACCGCGTAGCTGTCACGCCCGGCGTTCTTGACCCGATACATCGCCGTGTCGGCATCGCGCAACAGGTCCGCCGGCTCTTTGTGGAACTGCAGGTCCGCCGCCACCACGCCAATGCTGCACGACGAAAACACCGCATGGCCGTCGATATAAAACGGCACATCGAAGGCCAGCAGAATGCGCTCGGCGATGGCCACCGTGACATCCGGCGGCGCCGCATAAGCCAGCACCGCGAACTCATCGCCCCCCAACCGCGCCAGCAGGTCGCTTTCGCGCATGCAACTGCGCAAACGGTCCGCGGCCTGAATCAGCAACAGGTCCCCGGAGTGGTGGCCCAGGCTGTCGTTGACCATCTTGAAACGGTCAAGGTCAATGAACATCACCACCAGTTCACGACCGTTATCGCAGAAATCCTTCCAGGCAACGTGCAAACACTGCTGCAGATGGCTGCGATTGGGCAGCCCCGTGAGCGAATCGTGAGCATTCTCGTGCTGCAGCTTGGCGTTGGCGTAGTCCAGCTCGCGGGTGCGGTCCTGAACCCGCGCTTCAAGGCGCAGGTTAGCGGTATGGATGGCCTCGGCGGCGCTACGGCGCGACAGCGCGGTGTCGATGTGTCGGGAAACGAAAGTGAGCAGGTCCTGATCGCGCAACGAATAGCTGACATGGGGCGAGTAGCTCTGCACCGCCAGCACGCCGCGTACGGTATCGCCATCGAACAGTGGCACGCCCAGCCACGAGCAGGACCGGTTGATCTCGTTCTGAATGGTGATTTCGCGACTGCCTTCCAGACGCTGCGCTTCGGCGCTGTCGATCAGGCAGGCGCGGCGCTGGCGAATCACGTATTCGGTAAAGCCGCGCTCGCCGCGACGCGGATCGGGGCGACGGGTAAGGCGTTCGTCAACGTAGTACGGGAAGGTCACTTCGTCCGTCGCATCGTCGTACAGCGCGATGTAGAAGTTCAGGGCAAACAGCAGCTCGCCGACGATGCCGTGCAGGCTCTTGAACAGGTCGACCATGTCGCCGGGCTGACTGGACAGCTCGGTGATCTGGAACAGCGCGCTTTGCAGGTGCTCGGCGCGCTCGCGGTCGGCGACTTCGTTGCGCAGGGCGTCGTTCAGGCGCGACAGCTCAAGGGTGCGACGCGCCACGGTTTCTTCCAGGTGCGCGCGGTGCAGAATGCGGTCCAGCGCCATGGCCACGTGGCGTGCGACCACCAGAAACAACTCCTGGTCCTCAACGCTGTACACCCTTGAAGTGTCATAGACCTGCATCGCCAGCATGCCGAACACGTCGTCGGAAGCGTTTTTCAATGGCGCGCCCATCCAGAATTCCGGACGATGGCCCACGCAATGAAAGCGATCCATCGCCTGGGCGCGCTCGATACCGGCGGCGTCGACGAACAACGGCTGCTCGGTCGTCAGCACGTACCCCGTCATGGACAAGCGTTCGGGGTCGAGAAACTCCTGGGTTTCGGCCTCCAGTGCATCGACGTCAGTGATGTCGATGTAATAGGGATAGGTGATCTTGCCGCTGTGGCTTTCGTACAACGCCAGGTAGAAGTTTTCCGCGTCGATCAGGGTCGAGAGCTGTTGGTGCACGCCCTGCAGGAACGCCGAGCGGTCCCGGGTCGAACTGGCCAGATACGTGATTTCGTACAGCACGCGCTGGGTGGCTTGGGCCCGAGCCAGCGCATCGGTCTGCAGGCGCAGCCCCAGCTTATTGGCCAGCGCCGGCAGCATGGGGTTCGCGGATTCACGCTCCGGCGTCAACAACCAGCCCAGCGGCGCCTCGCCATGGCCGGTGGCCCAGCGTTGCAGGCCATGATCGCGGCAGAACGCGTCGAAATCCTCACGGGGAATGTGTGCAGGCCACTCAGTCGAAGCACTGCCTTGTCCCAGCAGGTGCAGATGGCGGTTGGCGCGGTAGGCGGCCCAACTCAGGTGCGCAGCGCCCTGGCTTGCCGCTTTGAGCAGTGCTTCGAGTGAGGTTTCGTCGATCATCAATGACGCGTTTTCCAAGCCTTCACCACTGAGCAAAGATGCCTGTCCGTCGGCAACTGGCGAGCGCTGTGAAGGGTTCGACACGTGGGAATTCATAGGCGCTCCATTGCCAGCACGGGACTGGGCTATCTTCATGGGGTCGGACGGCTGGTTGCAAGCGCCATATTCGCTATTGCTGCCTATAAACGACGAAAAATCGGCATTTCACGACATTTCACGTGACATCTGCTTTGTTATCGGCTGGGGGCGCTGGAAATGAAGGTTTCTTGCAGCCTGCTGGACAATGCTCAAGGCGCCTTGGCTGATCGTCGCGCATTGACCTTGCGGCGACGCTGAAGGCACAGGCCTGGGCCGCTTGATGCTTCCGACCACCGGGCCGTTCGGGACGAAGTCCCCCGAAAGCTTGGGGTTTTCGTCACAGGGTGTGTTTCAACCCCGCAAAAATATCCGCAACCAATCGCTGCATGGCAGGTCACTCACTGAGGGGCTGCCGCTATGCACCCCGCGTATTCCCTCGCTCTGCATCAGACGCCAATCCAGTGCGCCAACAGTGCATCAGGGATTAGAGAGAGCAGCTCAACAGTGCATGTACTTTTTCAACTCAATGCTCGCCGCGGGCTTTGATTATCGTTGACCGCTTGACGCATCCACTGCCGCAAATGCCTGCGCACCGCCCACCGTCGGGGCCTGGCTTGATTCCCTGCTGACGAGGAACCCGCTCATGACCGATCAGCCTGATAACAACGAATCTGCATCAGACCTCAGGGCCTTTACCGTGCCCTCGCGACGAAACTTCCTCAAATCCATCGGCGTGTCCGGCCTCGCCGCGGCCACGGCACCAATGTGGACCCAAGCGCTGCAAGCCCAGGCCGCCGTGCCGGACGACACTGACCCACCCGCTAAAGACGAACGGCGCATGACCCTCAAGGTCAACGGGCAGACCCACACCCTGAACCTTCCCGCCAACGCTGCATTGCTGGATGTGCTGCGCGATCGCCTGCAACTGACCGGCACCAAGAAAGGCTGCGACCACGGCCAGTGCGGCGCCTGCACGGTTCATGTCAACGGCACGGCGATCAACTCGTGCCTGTCACTTGCGGCGATGCATGAAGGCGACGAGATCACTACCGTCGAGGGCTTGGCGAAAAACGGCAAGCTGCACCCGGTGCAGGAAGCTTTCTGGGAACACGACGCCTACCAGTGCGGTTACTGCACCAGCGGCCAGATCATGAGCGCCGTGGCCATGTTGCAGGACAAGAACATCGGCAGCGACGACCACAGCGTGCGCGAAGCCATGAGCGGCAACATCTGCCGCTGCGGCGCCTACAAAAACATCCTCGCGGCCATTCAGAGCGCGAGGATCAAGTTGCAGGAGGTGACCTGATGAGAGCCCTGGATTACGTGCGCGCCGCCAGCGTCGAGCAGGCCGTCGCCACCCATTCGAAAAGCCAGACGGCGTTTTTCCTTGCCGGTGGTACGACCCTGCTGGACCTGGTGAAACTCGACGTGATGCCTGCCGATCAGGTGATCGATGTCAATCATCTGTCCCTCAACCAAATCGAGGTGCAAAAGGATGGCAGCGTGCGCATCGGTGCGCTGGTGACCAACTCTGCCCTCGCTCACCACCCTCACATCGTCGAGCATTACCCGGTGCTGTCCCAGGCATTGCTGTCCGGCGCCACGACGCAGCTGCGCAACAAGGCGACCACCGCTGGCAACGTCATGCAGCGGGTGCGGTGCAACTACTTCCGCGACGGTCATTCGGCGTGCAACAAGCGCGATCCGGGCTCGGGTTGCGCGGCCATTGACGGTCATAACCGCAGCGTTCACGCGGTGCTCGGCACCAGCGAGCAATGCATCGCCACTCACCCTTCGGACATGTGCGTGGCCATGGCGGCGATCGGCGCGAGGGTCGAGGTGCAAGGCCCTAAAGGCAAACGCAGCATCGACTTTCTCGACTTTCACCTGCTGCCCGGCTCGACGCCCTGGAAGGAACACGCTCTACAAGACGACGAACTGATCACCTACGTGGTGCTCGATGCGCCGCTGGCAAACTGCCAATCGGGTTACCTGAAGCTGCGTGATCGCGCCTCGTACCAGTTCGCGCTGGCTTCCAGTGCGGTGATTCTGGTAATGGACGGCGACACCGTGCGGGAGGCGCGCATCGCCTTGGGCGGCGTGGGCACCAAGCCCTGGCGCGCGCTGGACGCCGAACGCGCGCTCAAGGGTGCAACGCTGACCCCACAAAACATGGAAAAAGCCGCTACCCTTGCCCTGCAAGGCGCCAAGCCCTATCGCCACAACGCCTACAAAATTGCCCTCGGGCAGCAGGCGATCGTGCGCAATCTGAGCACCCTGACGGCTTGACCGGGAGACAATGAAATGACGGATTCAAGCATGATCGGTTCAGCCCCTCGGCGCATCGACGGCCGGCGCAAAGTCACAGGCTCCGCGATGTACGCCTCGGACCACCATCTGCCCAACATGGCCTACGGCTACGGCGTGTTCAGCACCATCGCCAGCGGCAAAATCACCGCGTTGGACCTTGAAGCGGCGCGCAAATCCCCTGGCGTGCTGGAGGTTTTCCACCACGGCAACTTTCCCGCGCTGTATCACAACTCGGCGCTGCCGATGTCCTTTGCGCAGATTCTCAAGGCCGCCAAATCCGACGAAAGTCGCCTGCCCTTTGAGGACGACACCGTTTACTACGCCGGGCAATTCGTCGCCCTGGTGGTGGCCGACACTTTCGAACACGCGCGGGCTGCAGCCTACAAGGTCAAGGTCAGCTACAGCCAGAGCAGCGCCGTGGCCAACCTCGACCAGGGCATGAAGGCCGGCCAGTTGCAGGACGGCAGCCCCGGTCATAGCCGAGGTGACGCGGGGGCCGCGTTCGACAGCGCTGCCCACAGCATCGATGCGACCTACACCACGCCGGTTGAAACCCACAACCCGATGGAAATGCACGCCACCGTGGCCAGTGGGGAAGACGGCCGACTGATCGTTTACGAAGCCAGTCAGGGCGTCGTTGCGCATCGCAACTCCCTGGCGAAAATCTTCGGCCTGATCCCGGAAAAGGTCGAAGTGCGCGCGCCGTTCATTGGCTCGGGCTTTGGCAGCAAGCTGTGGATCTGGCCCCATTCGGTGGCCGCCTGCGGCGCGGCCAAAGTGCTCAATCGCCCGGTGCAACTGGTCGTGCCCCGCGAGCAGATGTTCACCACCACCGGCCACCGCCCGGAAACCCGCCAGCGCATGCGTCTGGCCACCGATGACAAGGGCAAGCTGGTGTCGGTGCGGCACGAATCGATCAACACCACCTCGTTCACCGACCCCTACAAGGAAAACTGCGGCACCTCGACCAAGAGCCTGTACAGCTGCGCCAATGTGCTGACCAGCCACAAGATCATCGAGGTCAACCGGGGCACGCCAACCTCCATGCGTGCGCCGGGTGCCGCACCGGGGCTGTTCGCGCTGGAGTCGGCGATGGACGAAATGGCCGACAAGATCGGCATGGACCCCCTGGCGTTTCGCAAGCTGAACGTCTCCGATCGCGACGAAAGCCAGAACCTGCCGTGGTCGAGCAATCACTTGCAGGAGTGCATTGATCAGGCTGCCGAGCGTTTCGGCTGGAGCAAGCGCAACCCCAAGCCGGGCTCGATGAAAGACGGCGCCGAGATCATCGGTTACGGCATGGCCGCCTGTAACTGGGACGCCTATCGCACCCCTGCCGAGGCGCAAGTGTCGCTGCGCGCTGACGGCACGGCCTACGCGATCTGCGGCGTGCAGGACATCGGCACCGGCACGTACACCATCGTTGCCCAAGTGGTCAGCAGCATCACCGGCATCCCGCTGGACAAGGTCGAAGTCGAGCTGGGCAATTCATCGTTCCCGCCCGCGCCGGTGTCCGGTGGTTCCTGGGCTACGGCCAGTGTGTTGCCGGCGATTGCCGAGGCCACACGTCAGGCCATCGAGCAACTAAAGGCCTTCTCCACAGCGCCCAAGGGCGTGTTTGCCGGGGGCAAGGCCGATGAGGTCAGCTTCGAGCAGGGACAATTGAAGAGCGGCGACAAGAGCGTTGCCATCGCCGATGTGCTCAAGGCGCAGAAGCAGGCCAGCGCCTTTGGTGAAGCCAAGACCGGCATGAACGACACCAGCAAGCACTCCTTCCGCTCGTTCGGCGTGCATTTCGTCGAGGTGCGCTGGGACCCGGGCATTTCGCGGCTGCGGGTGGCGCGGGTGGTCAGTGCGATCGACGTGGGCAAGGTGATCAACCACAAAACCGCACTCAATCAGGTCGAGGGCGCGATTGTCATGGGGGTCGGCATGGCGCTGTTCGAGGCCACCGATTTCGACGAGCGCAACGGCATGCCGGTGAACAACAACTACGCCGAATATGTGGTACCGGTGCACGCGGATCAGCCGGACATCGACGTGATCCTGCTGGATTACCCGGACTATGAACTCAATGAGTTCGGTGCGCGGGGCATTGGCGAGATTGGCATCACCGGGCTGGCTGCAGCAGTGGCCAATGCCGTGGCCCATGCGACCGGCAAGCGCATTCGCGATCTGCCGATCAGCCTGGACAAGCTGATGGAGTTACCGCCGACGATGAGTGCGTAAACGAGAGAGTGCCATCCGCAAAATGACGGCACGCCACACTCCCTGTGGGAGCGAATTCATTCGCGAAAAATCGTACATTCGGCAGAAATGCGTCGGATGTACGAATGCCTCGCGAATGAATTGGCTCCCATAGGTTGCACAGCGTCCGGCTTGCCGGCGGTGGCGATTTCAAAGCCGCCACCGCCAGCAAGCCGGACTGCAACAGGGTTTATAGCATTCGCAAAGCCCCAGTACGCCACAACCTCTGTGGGAGCGAATTCATTCGCGAAAAATCGTACATTCGGCAGAGATGCGT
>NZ_JBWKWB010000034.1:19763-45834 GCF_059421985.1 Pseudomonas sp. GW821-FHT02A11 | reverse complement strand
GTGTCAAACAACATCCATGACTCTGATGCTCCGCATTCGCGGGCAAGCGCGCTCCTACAGGATGTGCACGGTCGATCCAGGTCAACATGGGAGACCATGATCGGAGGCTTGGTCGGGTCATCTGCGACACCCCGCCGCTCCTACCTTGGTCGAAACAGACGAACGTCATCCGGCGTGCGAGACTGTCTGACCGGTGAGGGATCGCCGTGCAACTGTTCTTTGCCCGTGGAGTTGTCATGTCACTGTCCAGCGGATTGATCGCTGCTGTCGCCCTGGCCTATATGGCCATCATGTTCGCCATCGCCTTTTACGGTGATCGTCGCAGCGGCGCCTTGCCGCCGCGGTTGCGTGCCTGGGTGTACAGCCTGTCGCTGGCGGTCTATTGCACCAGCTGGACGTTTTTCGGCGCGGTCGGTCAGGCCGCCGAGCAGCTGTGGTCGTTCCTGCCGATCTATCTGGGGCCCATCGTGATGATGGTGCTGGCGCCCTGGGTGCTGCAGAAGATGGTGCTGATCAGCAAGCAGGAGAACATCACATCCATCGCCGACTTCATCGCGGCGCGCTACGGCAAATCCCAGACGCTGGCCGTGGTGGTAGCGCTGATCTGCCTGATCGGTGTGCTGCCCTACATCGCCCTGCAACTCAAAGGCATCGTGCTGGGCGTGAACATCCTCATCGGCGCCGGAGCCGACGCCACCGGCACGCGAGCCCAGGACACCGCGCTGATCGTGTCGCTGGTGCTGGCGTTGTTCACCATCGTTTTCGGTACGCGCAATCTGGACGCCACCGAGCACCACCGTGGCATGGTGCTGGCCATCGCGTTCGAGTCGCTGGTCAAGCTGTTCGCCTTCATGGCCGTCGGCGTGTTCGTCACGTTCGGTCTGTATGACGGCGTCGACGATCTGTTCAATCAAGCGATGCTCGCGCCGCGTCTGGAGGCCTACTGGAAGGAGACCATCAACTGGCCGTCGATGGTGGTGCAGACCGGTGTGGCGATGATGGCCATCGTCTGCCTGCCCCGGCAGTTTCACGTGACGGTGGTGGAGAACATCGAGCCTCAGGATCTGCGCCTGGCCAAATGGGTGTTTCCGATGTACCTGCTGCTGGCGGGGCTGTTCGTGGTGCCGATTGCACTGGCCGGGCAAATGCTGCTGCCGGGCTCGGTATTGCCGGACTCCTTCGTGATCAGCGTGCCCTTGGCCCATGCTCATCCGGCATTGGCGATGCTCGCCTTCATCGGTGGCGCGTCGGCCGCGACCGGCATGGTGATCGTCGCCAGCGTCGCGCTGTCGACCATGGTGTCCAACGACATGCTGCTGCCGTGGCTGCTGCGGCGCAAAACCGCCGAGCGCCCGTTCGAGGTGTTCCGCTACTGGATGCTATCCGTGCGCCGGGTCAGCATCGTCGCGATTCTGCTGCTGGCCTACGTCAGCTATCGCCTGCTGGGTTCGACAGCGAGTCTGGCCACTATCGGCCAGATCGCTTTCGCCGCCATCACCCAACTGGCGCCTGCGATGATCGGCGCGTTGTACTGGAAACCGGCCAACCGCCGAGGCGTGTTCGCAGGGCTGGCGGCAGGCGTGTTCATCTGGTTCTACACCCTGGTGCTGCCGCTGACCGCCCACAGCATGGGCTGGTCGCTCGGCAGTTTTCCGCTGCTGGCGTGGCTGCACAGCAACCCGCTGAACCTGCCGATCACCCCGCTGACCCAAGGCGTCGTGCTGTCGATGGCAGGCAACTTCGCACTGTTCGTCTGGGTCTCGCTGCTGTCGCGCACGCGGGTGTCGGAGCACTGGCAGGCCGGGCGTTTCATCGGCCAGGAACTGCAGGCCCGCCCCAACAACCGCTCGCTGCTGGCAGTGCAGATCGAAGACCTGCTCAAGCTGTCGGCCCGCTTCGTCGGTGAGGAGCGCGCGCAACAAAGCTTCATCCGCTTTGCCTACCGCCAGGGCAAGGGCTTCAACCCGAACCAGAACGCCAACGGCGAATGGATCGCCCACACCGAGCGCTTGCTGGCCGGTGTGCTCGGTACCTCCTCGACCCGCGCCGTGGTGAAGGCCGCCATCGAGGGCCGCGACATGCAGCTCGAAGACGTGGTGCGCATCGCCGACGAAGCCTCCGAGGTGCTGCAGTTCAACCGCGCGCTGTTGCAGGGCGCCATCGAGAACATCACCCAGGGCATCAGCGTGGTCGACCAGTCGCTGAAACTGGTGGCCTGGAACGACCGTTATCTGGAGCTGTTCAACTACCCCGAAGGGCTGATCAGCGTCGGCCGGCCCATCGCCGACATCATTCGCTACAACGCCGAGCGCGGCCTGCTTGGGCCGGGTGAGGCGGAAGTTCACGTTGCCCGCCGCCTGCACTGGATGCGCCAGGGCCGCGCGCACACGTCCGAACGATTGTTCCCCAATGGCCGGGTGATCGAGCTGATCGGCAACCCGATGCCGGGCGGCGGTTTCGTCATGAGTTTTACCGACATCACTGCGTTCCGCGAGGCCGAGCAGGCGCTCAAGGGCGTCAATGAAAGCCTCGAACAACGGGTGGCCGAGCGTACCCGCGAGCTGTCGCAACTGAACGTCGCCCTCACCGAAGCCAAGGCCCACGCCGAAGCTGCCAACCAGTCGAAGACGCGCTTTCTTGCGGCAGTCAGCCACGACTTGATGCAGCCGATGAACGCCGCACGGCTGTTCTCCGCGGCCCTGCTGCACGTCGACGACAGCATCCCCGACGAGGCGCAAAAGCTGATCCAGCATCTCGACAGTTCGTTGCGCTCGGCCGAGGACCTGATCAGCGACCTGCTGGATATTTCCCGTCTGGAAAACGGCAAGTTCACCCCGACCATCGCGCCCTTCCCGCTCAACAACCTGTTCGACACGTTGGGCGCGGAATTCAAGGCGCTGGCGCAGGAACAGGGGTTGAGCTTCCGGGTGCGCGGCAGTCAGTTGCGCATCGCCAGTGACGCCAAGCTGCTGCGCCGGGTGCTGCAGAACTTCCTGACCAACGCCTTCCGCTACGCCAAGGGGCCGATTCTGCTGGGCGTGCGGCGCAAGGGTACGCATTTGAGTCTGGAGGTGTGGGACCGCGGGCCCGGCATTCCCGAAGACAAACGCCAGGTGATTTTCGAAGAATTCAAACGCCTGGACAGCCACCAGACCCGCGCTGAAAAAGGCTTGGGCCTGGGCCTGGCGATCGCCGATGGCCTGTGCCGGGTGCTCGGCCACACGCTGCAGGTGCGCTCTTGGCCTGGCAAAGGCAGCGTGTTCAGCGTCACCGTGCCGCTGGCCCGTTCGCAAACCGCGCCGCAAGCGACCACGACCGAGTCCAAACGCGCGGCCCTCAATGGCACGCAGGTGCTGTGCATCGACAACGAAGACAGCATCCTGATCGGCATGAACAGCCTGCTCAGCCGCTGGGGCTGCCAGGTGTGGACGGCGCGCAATCGCGACGAATGCCAGACCCTGCTCGACGAAGGTATCCGCCCGCATCTGGCGCTGGTGGACTACCACCTGGACCACGGCGAAACCGGCACGGACCTCATGGCCTGGCTGCGCACGCAACTGGGGGAGCCGGTGCCTGGCGTGTTGATCAGCGCTGACGGGCGCCCGGAACTGGTGGCGCAGGTGCATGCGGCGGGGCTGGAATACCTGGCCAAACCGGTGAAGCCTGCGGCCTTGCGCGCGTTGTTGAGTCGCCATGTGAATCTGAACTGAGGTCGCGTCGTTCACACCAAAAGGCCGATTGCGTGACCCTGATTCGGCGCAGGCACAGGGGCTGGCGTGGTTTGTGCTGTAACTGAGAACCGTGGGAGACGCTCGAGGACTGTGGGAGACGTCGCAGGTTACGACGGCAGCGAAGGCGGTGGGTCATGCACATGTAACCGCTTTCGCCACTGTTGCACAGCTCCAGAAGGTCCCACAGGTTCTGCATCGGTCAGTGGGAACAGCACATCACCCAACCGGGCGCATCAGCCGGTCTTGCGAAACACAAAGATCAGCCCGACCACGATCAGCACCATCCCCAGCAGGCTCAGCAGCGCCAGGCGGTTGCCGAAGATCAGGTAATCCATGATCGCCGTGACCGCTGGCACCAGATAAAACAGGCTGGTGACGTTGACCAGATTGCCTTGCGCGATCAGCCGATACAGCAGAAAAGTCGCCAGCACCGAGACCACCAGTCCCATGTACAGGACCGGCATGTAGAAGCCAAAGCTGTGCTCGAAATGGAACGGCTGGAACGGCACGAACGCCGCACACACCAGCGTACCGGCGAAGTACTGCACCGGCAGCGTGCCGAGGGGATTGTCGGTGATGCGTTTCTGCATGATCGAACCGCCGGTCATGGCCAGCATGCCAAGCACGCCGAACAGCATGCCCGCCAGCGAGCCGCCGTCGCCAATGCCCTGGAACACCACCAGCACCAGGCCCGCAAGGCCCAGCCCCAGTCCGAACATCCGCGACCAGGCACGGCTGCGCTCCACCAGCACCGCAGTCAGTATCGGCTGTACCCCCATGATGGTAGCCATGACACCGGGCGCGACGTGCATGTCCAGCGCAAGCAGATAGCAGATCTGGTAAGCGCCCAGCAGCACGGCGCCCGTTGCCAAGGCGTAGCCCATCGACTGGCGCGTGGCGGGCAGTTTGTAGCCCAGGGTCGGGATCAGGATCGCCAGCGCCACCAGCGCCAGCAAGAAACGGAACAACAGAAACGCAAAGGGCGAGGCGTGGGTCAGGCCCCACTTGGAAACGATGGCCCCGCTACTCCAGAGCAGGACGAACAGCGTAGTCGTGGCCAGCGAGGCCAGGGCTTTGTTAGCGAACATGGTGTCACCTGTGATTCAGACAAAATCGGACCCGGCAAAAGAACCGGATTCACAAACGTTTTGTTGAGGGTTGCAGGCGTGATGCGACGGCTCGGGGCAGTCGATCAGCCCAGCACAACCACGGCTGGCGGTGCGACAACGCACGCGACCGGGCTGCTCACAGATGAAGGAGGGGGGTAACGGGTAATAAAGGCAACTTGCATGCACCCGCACGGTTCAGCGACAGCGCGAGCTGCGGCACGAAACGCGAAATGTGGGTTGGATGCACGCATGATCTGCGCCTTTTCAAAGAAGGTGATTGTTGCAGCGTATTGCAGCAACGGAGCCGACTATAACCAGCCCGGGTGGTGTTGCGCAATATGATTCCTGCTAAAGGAGGTGGCGTGTTGAAATCGCCCCCCTTGGCATCAGAACGCCGCCCGGCCGGACTGCTACAGATGCGCGCTGCGGCTAATCCAGCAAACTCAACGGGTACTGAACGACGAGGTACAGACGATCAATGTCGTCGCCCCCCGCCGCATCGTTGCCCCGATGCGAAACATGGGACACGTTCATCGACAGATCCTTTGCCGGACCCGACTGCACCACGTACTTCAGATCGATGTCCCGCTCCCAGTGCCGCCCGCCCTTGCCCTGAATGGGTTCGAAACGTCCGGTATCGACATCGAACGGCTGATACACCGCACCTTGCGGCGCATGGGTGCCATCGATCTGGTTGCCACGCACATAGCGGGTCATGAACTTGAGGCCGGGAATGCCGAGCGCGACGAAGTCGAAGTCGTAACGCGCCTGCCAGGACTGCTCGTGGGCACCGTTGAAGTCAGCGTATTTGATCGAGTTGGCGAGGTAGATCGAGTCGCCGCCGACGAAATCGAACGGCGTGTCGCCATCGATCTTCTGCCAGGCCAGGGTGAAGGCCTGAGCACCCAACGAATATTTGGCCGAAAGGCTGTAAGCGGTGTTGTCGATGGCGCCGGCCCGGGCGTCGCCCTGATCCAGTGTGCGATAGAGGTTAGTGTCCAGCAGCAGCGAACTGTTGTCCGATAGCACGCCGAGGTAATGCGCGTTGCCGTAGTACTGGCGCCAGGTGTCGGTGAGCTGCGACGCATACAGCGAGCCACCGAAGGGCGAGTCCCCTGTCGTTTCCACGCCCACGAGGCTGATGGACGAACCGCGGGTGCTGGCGCCGTAGCCATCAAAGTCGCCTTTGGACGTCGAAGCGTTTTCATTCTTGAAGGCTGTGAAATGCCCAGCCACCAGTTTCAGGCCCTCGATGTCGCGGCTATCAACGTAAAAGCCCGTGGCGTATTCGGGCTGCAGGCGTTTGTCACCGGTGTCGAGCACCGGGGTTTCGACTTCCATCTCGCCAAACTTGAACGTGGTCTTCGAGACCCGCAGCTTCAGCGCCCCACCGGCATCGGAATAGTCGTCGGCGGCACGCCCTTCACTGTCGAGCGGCAACAGCCCGGTGCCCGCCCGCCCTCGCCCGCTGTCGAGCTTGAGGCCGTAAAAGGCGTGGGCATCCACCCCGAGACCGACCTGCCCCTGAGTGAAACCCGATTGCAGATTGGCGATGAAGCCCTGCGCCCATTCCTGGCGATAGCTCTGATCCGGATGACCGGTGCGGTAGTCGTTGTTCAGGAAGAAGTTTCGCGCCAGGACATCGAGCCGGGTGTCGGCCAAAAAGCCATGCTCCTCGTCGCTGGTCGCGGCCATCACGCTGCTGGATACACTGATCAGCGCCAGCGTCAGGGAAGTCAATCGGTGTGCCATGTATTCGCCTATTCAAAATGTCGCTGGCAGACGAGTGCATACGGCAACCAGGATCGCCGCCATGATCGGACGAGCGCAGCCGACAGGATTGAAAGGACGTGCTAATTCGGCCCACGGGCGCGAGCCAGAAACGACAAAGCGCCACCACCCCGAAAGGCGCGGCGCTTTGTTCTAGAGGGGTTTCAGCCGAACAGCCAGTAACCCAGCAGGGTCAGCACGACCACTGCCAGCACCGGACGCAGAATGCGATAGGCCTTGGGGTTGGCGCGCTTGAACTGCTTGACCTGGCCGCTGATGCCATTGCTGAAGCGCTTGCTGAAGGCATAGGCCTGGTTGATGCCGCCGACGCGCTCGTCATCGGTGTTCTGCGGCGCCGTGGCGCGACCCAGGAACGCGCTCACGCTGCGGTTGATCGAGGTCATGAAGCGGTTGCTCAGCGGACGCTCGATGTCGCAGAACAGGATCACGCGGGTGACGTCGGTCTCGTTCTTGACCCAATGCACGTAGGTTTCGTCGAACATCACGTCTTCCCCGTCGCGCCAGGCGTAGACCTTGCCATCGACGAAGATCCGGCAATCGTCGGAGTTCGGCGTCGACAGCCCCAGGTGATAGCGCAGGGAACCGGCAAACGGGTCGCGATGCGGGTTCAAATGGCTGCCACCGGGCAACAGCGCGAACATCGCGCCTTTGACGATGGGGATGCGGCTGACCAGCTCGACGGTCTTGGGGCACAGCGCTTCGGCCGACGGCAGCGGTTTGTCGTACCACTTCAGGTAAAAACGCTTCCAGCCCTTCTTGAAGAACGAACCGAAACCGGCGTCGTTGTCCTTGGCCGCAGCACGAATGTAGCCCTCATCGAACAGATGCATGGCTTCGTCACGAATGACTTCCCAGTTGTCCTTGAGCACATCGAGTTCAGGAAACTTGCTGCGGTCCAGGTAGGGCTTGGACGGCACGCTGGAGAACAGGTACATCAAGGCGTTGTACGGCGCGAACAGCGCAGAGTGGTTCACGAACTGGCGCAACACCGGCAAACGCGCCTTGCCGCGCAGGTGCACGTACAACGTGCTGCCAACGAACAGCATCAGAATCGCCGCCTTGGCAGCGAAAGAAAGGGTCATGAAGCTCTCCTTGGAACAGGCAAAAAACTAACCGTCGACACGCCGTCTCCGTTAACCCGATACCACGGATGTGGCAATTACCTGTGGGAGCGAATTCATTCGCGACAGGCCGGTACATCCGATCATTCTTTATCGGATGTACAACCGTATCGCGAATGAATTCGCTCCCACAGAGGTCTACGCAACATCCAGCCCCGTCATCGTCCAAAAGAACGCGAACCTCTGGCCATCGGCAATCTGAAAGTCTAAATCACTGCAAAACACCGCCACATGACCTGCATCAGGTCTCTGGCGGGTCTGATGGCGGCCATCATAAGCCTTCGTCGGCCCGGTAAAAAGCCAAAGCAGGCAACCATGCGACTATTGGGTCAGCTCCTGTTCAGTGAACAAATCGCTGAACAGCATGCTCGACAGGTATCGCTCGCCCGAATCCGGCAGGATCACCACAATGGTCTTGCCTTGCATTTCCGGCTTCTCGGCCAGGCGCACAGCCGCCTGCATCGCCGCGCCGCAGGAGATGCCGCAGAGAATCCCCTCCTCCTGCATCAGCCGCAGGGCCATGGTCTTGGCCTCTTCGTCGCTGACCAACTCGACCTTGTCGACGATCGACAGGTCGAGGTTTTTCGGGATGAAACCGGCGCCGATGCCCTGGATCTTGTGCGGGCTTGGGGTGATTTCCTGACCGGCCAGCGCCTGGGTGATGATCGGCGAAATCATCGGCTCGACCGCCACCGACAGGATGGGCTTGCCCTGAGTGTTCTTGATGTAGCGCGACACGCCGGTGATCGTGCCGCCGGTGCCGACGCCCGCGACCAGCACGTCGATGGCGCCGTCGGTATCCTTCCAGATTTCCGGCCCGGTGGTCTTTTCATGAATCGCAGGGTTCGCCGGGTTTTCGAACTGCGCGGGCATGAAGAATTTCGAAGGATCGCTGGCCACCAGTTCCTCAGCCTTGGCAATGGCGCCCTTCATGCCTTTGGCGGGCTCGGTCAGCACCAGTTCGGCGCCCAGCGCCTTGAGCACCTTGCGGCGTTCGATGCTCATCGAGGCCGGCATGGTCAACATCAATTTGTAGCCACGCGCGGCGGCCACGAAGGCCAGGCCGATACCGGTGTTGCCCGAAGTCGGCTCGACAATGGTCATGCCCGGCTTGAGTTTGCCGCGGCTTTCAGCGTCCCAGATCATGTTGGCGCCGATGCGGCACTTGACCGAATACCCCGGATTACGCCCTTCGATCTTGGCCAGAATCGTGACCCCGCGCGGCGCGATACGGTTGATCTGCACCAGCGGCGTGTTGCCGATGGAGTGGGCGTTGTCTGCGTAAATACGGCTCATGACCGGGTCCTTGTGCAGGTTTGGAAAAGCCCAAAGCCTATGCCTTGGGCGCATATTGCGTCCAGTCGAAGCGAACGGATGGCAACGCCGACAGTCAACAAATCAAGGAAACCGGAGAGCGTTGCCATGAAACGTCGCTATAGCTGGCCACTATGGACAGTGTTGGGCCTGGTCATCTTGCTGATAGCCCTGCACATCGCGCTGCCCTACGTGGTGCGCAACTACCTCAACGAAAAGCTCGCCGACATGGGCGATTACCGCGGCCAGGTGACCGACGTCGACCTGGCTCTGTGGCGTGGCGCGTACAAGATCAACGGCCTGAATATCGTCAAGGTCGATGGCAAGGTCCCGGTCCCGCTGCTGAAGGTGCCAGTGATCGACCTGTCGGTCAGTTGGCATTCACTCTGGTACGACCACGCCGTGGTGGCCGAGGTTGCGTTCATCAATCCCGAACTCAACTTCGTCGACGGCGGCGCCGACAAACAGCAATCCCAGACCGGTGCGGGCACCGACTGGCGCGCTCAGTTGAACAAGCTGTTGCCCATCACCCTCAACGAAGTGCGGGTGAACGACGGCAAGATCACGTTCAGCAACTTCAATTCCACACCGAAGGTGAAAATCCAGGCCGACAACGTGAATGCCAGCCTCTACAACCTGACCAACGTCGAGAACACCGCTGGCAAGCGCGACGCGCGGTTCGAAGGCAAGGCGCGGCTGCTGGGTCATGCGCCGCTGGAAACCACGGCCACCTTCGACCCGTTCAGCAACTTCGACGACTTCGACTTCAAACTGCGCGTCACCGACCTGCAACTAAAGCAGATGAACGATTTCGCCTCGGCCTACGGCAAGTTCGACTTCAATGCCGGCAACGGTGACGTTGTCATCGAAGCCCAGGCCAAGAAGGGCCAGCTCAGTGGCTACATCAAGCCGTTGCTGCGCGATGTCGACATCTTCAACTGGCAACAAGACGTCGAGAACCAGAACAAAGGCTTCTTCCGCTCGATCTGGGAAGCCATGGTCGGCGCCAGCGAAACCGTGCTCAAGAACCAACGCAAAAACCAGTTCGCCACCCGCGTCGAACTCAGCGGCAGCGTGCATAAACAGGACATCAGCGCGTTCCAGGCGTTCTTGCAGATCCTGCGCAACGCGTTCGTCCAGGCGTTCAATACGCGATACGACAGTGGCAAGAGTGAGGCGCAGTGAAATTGAAACAGCATCGGATATCTTGCTGACGTGATGCCGATTAAAACTGTGGGAGCGAATTTATTCGCGATTGCGCCCGACCTGACGGCAAATCTCTGTCGCCCGTAGCCCCTATCGCGAATAAATTCGCTCCCACAGGGATGGTGAGATTGCCGCCCTCTCCGTTTCACCGCCCATATCTTCTCCCAGTCAAACCCCGACCCGCCATTCAGCAACTGAATAAAGCGTCTGCATTCACAGTCACGCGGGGCGCGCGTTATAGTCGCTGCATTCTTTATGCTGAATCAGCGCCGTTCGGGCCCGTTGCCCGCACTTTACGTTCGAGGATTTCCCAATGAAGTTCGAAGGCACCCGCGCCTACGTCGCCACCGACGACCTCAAGCTTGCCGTCAATGCCGCCATCACGCTGGAGCGTCCGTTGTTGGTCAAGGGCGAACCCGGCACCGGCAAGACCATGCTGGCCGAACAATTGGCCGAGTCCTTTGGCGCAAAACTCATCACCTGGCACATCAAGTCGACCACCAAGGCCCATCAGGGCCTGTATGAGTACGACGCGGTCAGCCGTTTGCGCGACTCGCAACTGGGCGTCGACAAGGTCCACGACGTTCGCAATTACCTGAAGAAAGGCAAGCTGTGGGAGGCCTTCGAGGCCGAAGAGCGCGTCATCCTGCTGATCGACGAGATCGACAAGGCCGACATCGAGTTCCCTAACGACCTCTTGCAAGAACTCGACAAGATGGAGTTCTACGTTTACGAGATCGACGAGACGATCAAGGCGAAAAAGCGCCCGATCATCATCATTACGTCGAACAACGAAAAAGAATTGCCCGACGCTTTCCTGCGTCGCTGTTTCTTCCATTACATCGCCTTCCCGGACCGCAACACGCTGCAGCAGATCGTCGACGTGCACTACCCGGACATCAAAAAGGATCTGGTCAGCGAGGCGCTGGACGTGTTCTTCGATGTGCGCAAGGTGCCAGGCCTGAAGAAAAAGCCTTCGACCTCGGAACTGGTCGACTGGCTGAAACTGTTGATGGCCGACAACATCGGTGAAGCGGTACTTCGCGAACGTGACCCGACCAAGGCCATTCCGCCGCTGGCAGGCGCCCTGGTAAAGAACGAGCAGGACGTGCAGTTGCTCGAACGTCTGGCGTTCATGAGCCGTCGTGGCAATCGCTAAGCTCATTCCGATAAGTGCGGGAAAACCATCATGTTGCTGAACCTGTTCAACGAAATGCGCGCCGCCAAGGTGCCCGTCTCGGTGCGTGAGCTGCTGGACCTGATCAACGCCCTGAAACAGCGGGTGACGTTCGCCGACATGGACGAGTTCTACTACATGTCCCGGGCGATTCTGGTCAAGGACGAGCGCCACTACGACAAGTTCGACCGGGCTTTCGGTGCCTATTTCAACGGCCTGGAAAAGCTCGACGACTACCTGCAGGCGCTGATCCCCGAAGATTGGCTGCGCAAGGAATTCGAACGCTCGCTGAGCCATGAGGAGCGCGCGCAGATTCAGTCGCTGGGTGGCCTGGACAAGCTGATCGAAGAATTCAAGAAGCGTCTGGAAGAACAGAAAGAACGCCACGCCGGTGGCAACAAATGGATCGGCACCGGCGGCACCAGCCCGTTCGGCTCGGGCGGGTACAACCCGGAAGGCATCCGCGTTGGCGATGCGGGCAAACGCCAAGGCAAGGCCGTGAAGGTGTGGGATCAGCGCGAGTACAAGAACCTCGACGATCAGGTCGAACTCGGCACGCGCAACATCAAGGTCGCCCTGCGTCGCCTGCGCAAGTTCGCCCGCCAGGGCGCTGCGGATGAGCTGGACATCGACGGCACCATCGACCACACCGCCCGCGATGCGGGGCTTTTGAACATCCAGATGCGCCCGGAACGCCGCAACACCATCAAGCTGTTGCTGCTGTTCGACATCGGCGGCTCGATGGACGCCCACGTGAAAATCTGCGAAGAACTGTTCTCGGCCTGCAAGACCGAGTTCAAGCACATGGAGTATTTCTACTTCCACAACTTCATTTATGAGTCCGTGTGGAAGAACAACCTGCGCCGCACCTCCGAACGCACCTCGACCCAGGATTTGCTGCACAAGTACGGCGCCGACTACAAAGTGATCTTCATCGGTGATGCCGCCATGGCCCCCTACGAAATCACCCAGCCCGGCGGCAGCGTCGAACACTGGAACGAAGAAGCCGGCTACGTGTGGATGCAGCGCTTCATGGCCAAGTTCAAGAAAATCATCTGGATCAACCCCTACCCGAAAGACGCCTGGGGCTACACCACCTCAACCAACATCGTGCGGGATCTGATCGAAGATCAGATGTATCCGCTGACGCTGCGTGGGCTGGAAGAAGGGATGCGGTATTTGGCGAAGTGAAGCAGACACCGTAAGAAGCGCATCGCTGCCGTCGTAACCTCCGGCGTCTCCTACGCCGACTCAGGTGTAGGTTCCGAAACGCTGCTGAACCCCCACCTGCTCCCGCCACGCCACCTCCTGCACCACCGCCCTCATCCGAACCCCACTCCCCGGCAGTCTCTGCGCCAGCCGCGCCAGCGACAACGGGGTCAGTGCGCCCAGCCTGGGGTAGCCGCCGATGGTCTGGCGATCATTGAGCAGGACGATGGGCTGGCCATCCGGCGGGACTTGGATGGCGCCCAGCGGGATGCCTTCCGAGATCATCGGTTTGCCCTGATACACCAGTTCCGGACCGAGCAGACGTTGACCCATGCGGTCGGCTCGGCTGTCCAGGGTCCAGTCGCTGTTAAAGGCGTCGAACAGACTCAGGCCGCTAAACTGGCCGAGCTGCGCGCCAAGCACGACGTCCAGCGGGCGGGTTTCTGCGAAGTTCGGGATCAGGTGATCAGGCAGAGTATGCAGTTCGAATGAAGCGCCCGAGTACCTCAATTGATCGCCCTCGCGCAGCGCCTTGCCGGAGCCGTCCAGACCGCCCAGCCCTTCCCGCCCGACCGTTGCGCAGCTGCCCAACACGTCCAGCGCGTCGAAGCCACCGGGGGCGGCGAGGTAGGCGCGCGCACCGCAAATCGGCTGGGTGAAGCGCAATTGCTGGCCCTTGCGCATGAAGAAACTGCGCCACGGGGCGATTGCGCGTTCGTCGAGCATCGCGCCCAGATCGGCGCCAGCCAAGGCCAGGCAGCAATCGGATTCAGCCAATAGCGTCAGCCCGCCAAGGGTCACTTCGATCACGGGCGCGCCGAGGGGGTTGTTCAGCAGCTTGTTGGCCCAGGCCATTGACACCCAGTCCAGCGCGCCGCCCTGGGTCACGCCCAGATGGCGCACGCCAAAACGTCCGGCGTCCTGCAACTGGCACAGCGGTGTACTGCTTTTGACGGTCAACACACTCATGCCAGCGCCTCCAGCGGGGTATCGTCGCCGCCCAGGCGAATGAATTCTGCGTGGTCGATGGCGGCGAAACGCACGGTGTCGCCGGGCTGCATCAGGCTGTAGCCGTCGATGTCGCGATCAAAGAGCTTGGCCGGAGTGCGGCCTAGAATGTTCCAGCCGCCAGGGGATTGCAGCGGGTAGGCCGCGGTTTGACGTTCGGCGATGCCGACGCTGCCTGCCGCCACGCGTTTGCGCGGGGTCTTGATGCGGGGCGCGGCGAGGATTTCCTCGACCAGCCCCATGAAGGCGAAACCTGGCGCAAAGCCCAGCGCAAACACTTGATACTCGCGCTGAGTGTGCCGATGAATCACCTCATCCACCGGCAGCCCGCTGCGCTTGGACAGCAGAGTCAATTCAGGGCCCACGCTGAGGTCATACCAGACCGGCAATATGTGCTGCCGCCCCCCTTTGGCCGCGTCGGGCGACAAGCCTTCCAGCGCCTGGGCGATCACTTTGCGAGCCTGTTGAGGACTCAGCGCCATCAGGTCGTAATGCACCATCAGCGTGGTGTAGGACGGCACCAGATCGATCAGATGCGCACCGAAGCCCTCGCGCAGACGCAGGCTGGCGGCGAGCATCCAGGGCATGTTGGCTTCATCGATGGCATCGAACAGACGCACCATCAGGCAATCGATCGCGACGACTTCGATACGCACATTCATGACGCGGTGTTCTTGCCCAGCGCCTGACGAATCTGCTGCACCGCCGCGATGGAGCTGGCGTTGTCGCCGTGTACGCACAGCGTGTCGACGTGCAGCAGCAGTTCGCTGCCGTCGCTGGCGATCAGCGCTTCGCCTCGGGACAGGGTCATGGCCTGGCCGATGATTTGCGCAGGGTCGTGATGCACGGCGCCGGGCAGGTTGCGCGACACCAAACGGCCTGCACTGTCGTAGGCGCGGTCGGCAAAGGCTTCGAACCAGAGGGTGACATTGAACTCATCGGCGATGGCTTGCGCCGCGCTGTTGTCGCGCATCGACAGCAGCATCAGCGGCAGCTCGGCGTTATAGCGGGCGATGCCTTCGATGACCGCGCGCAGCTGCGTCGGGTTGGCCATCATGTCGTTGTACATGGCGCCGTGGGGTTTGACGTAGCTGACGCGACCGCCTTGAGCGCGGGCAACGCCGTCCAGCGCGCCGATCTGGTAGTGCAGCAGGTCTTGAATTTCTTGTGGCGAACAGGCCATGGAGCGCCGCCCGAAGCCCACCAGGTCCGGGTAGGCCGGGTGCGCACCGATGGTCACGTTGTGGGTCAGGGCCAGCGCCACGGTCTTGCGCATGACGCCGGGGTCGCCGGCATGAAAGCCGCAGGCGATGTTGGCGCAGTCGATGTACGGCATCACCTCGGCGTCCAGACCCATGGTCCAGGCGCCGTAGCTTTCGCCGATATCACAATTCAATAACAGGCGGCCCAAAGGATGATCTCCTGTGCGAATGACGGTTGGGGACGAGGCTTGAGTCTACGCGCGGGAAGCATCCCTTTGCAGTGCTGAAACACGCCTGTCATGTGTAGGCGCATTCTTGGGCGGGAGTGGACGGGGCGTCCAACTAATAAAAGCGGGAGGGGGGGATAAGAAAAAGTGAACGGGGATAAGCCTGAGTCTTTGGCCACCGCAATTCCCTGTGGGAGTGCGCTTGCTCACGAAGAGGGCTATACATTCAAAGCATGTGAAGCATCTGAAAGTCAGTCTTCGCGAGCAAGCTCACTCCCACAGGTGTACTCAAAAAGCGGGAGAATCCAGGCCTTACTGCCAGTCCCGATTGACCTTGCGCACGTGGTGCCGACCGACGAATACCCAGTCGATGAACAGCACGAAACTCTCGATCACCATCGAGAACAGCAGCGCACACACCAGGCCCCAACCGATGACTTCCGGCGACAGCAGCACCTGCCAAGTGTAGCCGTTCCAGGTTTCCTTGCGGATGTCCGGGTCGGCGGCAGTCAGTACATGCCAGGCGCGCAGGTACCACGGGCCTTGCATCGCCAGGAACTCACGGTCGAGTATCTGATTGCGTGTCAGCAGATTGCTGATGTTGCTGGCGTCGGTGCGAAACACTGGGTCATCGCTGCTGCGGTAGTGCTGGATCAGTGCCTGCACGTCGCCATTGAAGAAGCGCTGAGCCGTGTCGTTGTAGCCGCGCAGGTTCTGCTGCGCCTCCATCAGATGCGCTTCGACACGCTTGCTGTAGTCGCTGATGAAGCCGGGAATCTGCACGCCGATCAACAGGCCTGCCGTAAACAACACCAGTCGCAGATAGCTTCGAAGCATAGGTCCCTCTCAGTCGGTTTGACCTTCAGCCACGCATTCGCCGCGACGCCACAGGCTCCAGTGGCCGGGTTCGTAGCGATTCCAGGTTTCGTTCTCGGTCAGCGGCTCGGTAGCGATCACCGTGACCACGTCATTTGGCGTGGTTTCGGCCTGAAAATCGACGATCACGTCGACATCCTTCAACCGCGCCGGACCAAACGGCGCACGCCGGGTGATGTGCACCAGCTTGGTCGAACAGAAACAGAACAGCCAGTCGCCATCGCTAAGCAGACCGTTGAACACGCCTTTGTTTCGATACTCGCTGCAGGCTTGGACCAGGGTCGGCAACAGCTGTTCGATCTCGACAGGCTCGGGGAAGGCTTCGCGCACGCGGTTCAGCAGGTCGCAGAATGCAGCTTCGCTGTCGGTGTCGCCCACAGGCCTGTAGAAGGTGGCGGTCGGATGAAAATCCGCCAACTGGCCATTGTGAGCAAAACACCAGTTGCGGCCCCACAGTTCGCGCACGAATGGATGGGTGTTGGACAGGCAGACTTTGCCAACGTTGGCCTGACGGATGTGGCCGATGACCACTTCGCTCTTGATCGGGTAACGCTGCACCAGCTGCGCGACTTCCGACTCGCTGCTGGCGGCCGGGTCCTGAAACAAGCGCAGGCCACGCCCCTCATAGAAGCCGATGCCCCAGCCGTCGCGGTGGGGACCGGTGCGGCCGCCGCGCTGCATCAGCCCGGTGAAGCTGAACACGATGTCGGTCGGTACGTTGGCACTCATGCCCAGAAGTTCACACATGCTCAGGTCTCGGTACGCTCAACGACACACATCATTTGTAGGAGCGCGCTTGCCCGCGAATCGTTGTGCCAGCCACCACACGGGTGTCTGGAGAACCGCATCGCGGGCAAGCGCGCTCCTACAGCAGTACTCGCCACGCTTTAAAGTTTGGGTTCGACCCGATGACGGCCAACATTGCCGCCGTTGGCGGGCGCTGCAGGGCTGGCGAAACGTGAAGGACCTGGCGCTGCGAACGGCTGATCGTCTTCGGCCTTCTGCTCGGCAGCGGCCTGTGCGGCAGCGGCTTCGGCGTGGGCCAGACGGGCCTTTTTCTTGCGTAGGAAAGGTAGACGGACCAGCGCGAAAACGACGTAGAGGCCTAGGGCAATGGAACCGTAGGTCGACAGATCCAGTGCCGCGCGCCAGACGTTATTGCCCACTTTCAGGCCAAGGTCGAGCACGCTGATGGCCAGCGCCGGTGCGTATTTTTCCTTGACCGGGTCGATGATGGTCGGGCAGAACAACAGCACCGCGCCGATCACGCGCAGCGGTTCGCGCAGGTAGCGCCACATCCAGCCGGTCAGCTTGAACCACACCAGCAGACAGCCCAACGCGGCGAACGCGTAGAGGCCCCAGGCAATCAGATAGTCGTTGTCGGTCATGACGTCCGTGGTAAGGCAGGTAAAGAGGCGCTTATGATAACGACTTTTCGCAAGCCTGGCTTACCCGGCTTCAGTTATCGGTCCGCAACGCCTCGTGCAGGCGCCTGTCGGAGCGGTCTGTTTCACTTTTGAGAGAGCCCCGCATGCCTTCTTCCAAGACCCCGTCCAGCGCCCCCGTTGCCCGCAAGGCCGATGGCGCCGATCCGTATGCCTGGCTGCAGAACCGCGACACCGCCGAGGTGCTCGATTACCTCAAGGCCGAAAACGCCTGGCAGGAACAGCAACTGGCCGATCAACAGGCGCTGCGCGAGACCCTGTTTCAGGAGATCAAGGGCCGCATTCTCGAAACCGACCTGTCGCTGCCCTCCCCTTGGGGCCCGTACCTGTATTACACCCGCACCACCGAAGGCGACGAGTATGCCCGCCACTACCGCTGCCCGCGCCCCGCTGATGATTCCCAGACCATCGACGAAAACGCCGAAGAGCTGCTGCTGGACCCGAACGCACTGGCCAACGGCGGCTTCTTTTGCCTGGGCGCGTTCAGCATCAGCCCTGACCATCAACGCCTGGCCTACAGCACCGACACCAGCGGCGAAGAGGTCTACAGCCTGTACGTCAAGGAACTGAGCAGCGGTGACGTCGCCAGCCTGCCGTTCGAGGACTGCGACGGCAGCATGACTTGGGCCAATGACAGCCAGACCCTGTTCTTTGGTGAACTGGACGACACCCATCGCCCACACAAGCTGTATCGCCACACGTTGGGCAGCGACTCGGCGGACCTGGTGTTCAGCGAACCCGACGGCCGTTTTTTCCTGCACTGCTACCGCACCAGTTCCGAGCGTCAGCTGATGCTGGCCCTGGACAGCAAGACCACCGGCGAAAGCTGGGTACTGGACGCCAGCAAGCCGCAAGAGGCATTCGTTTGCGTCGCGCCACGTAGCGAAGGTCATGAATACTCGGTGGATCACGGCCTGATCGACGGCACCTGGAGCTGGCTGATTCGCAGCAATCAGTCCGGTATCAACTTCGCGCTGTTCCACGCCCCTGAAAAAGCCGGCCACGCGCCACAGCGCAAGGACTGGCAGACGCTGATCCCTCACAGCGACACGGTGATGCTCGATGGCTTCAGCCTCAATGCTCGTGGCCTGACCCTGAGCTTGCGCGAAGGCGGCCTGCCGATCGTCGAGGTTCACCCACTGGGTCTGTCGCCTTATCGCGTGCAACTGCCGGACGCGGCCTACAACCTGTATGTCCAGGACACCCTTGAATTCGAGAGCGACAAGATTCGTCTGCGCTATCAATCCCTCAATCGCCCGCCTCAGGTGCGTCAGTTGACCCTGGCGACCGGGGAACAGGTCGTATTGAAGGAAACGCCGGTTCTGGGCGTATTCGACGCCGATGCCTACGTTAGCCAGCGCCTCTGGGCTACGGCTGCCGACGGCACGCAGGTGCCGATCAGCCTGGTGGTCAAGCGCGAACTGGCGGGCACTTGCGTGCCGCTGTACCTGTACGGCTACGGCGCTTACGGCGAAAGCCTCGACCCATGGTTCTCCCACGCGCGGCTGAGCCTGCTCGAGCGCGGCATGGCCTTCGCCATCGCCCACGTGCGCGGCGGCGGCGAGCTGGGCGAAGCCTGGTATCGCAACGGCAAGCAGGAGCACAAGCAGAACACCTTCGGCGACTTCATCGCCTGCGCCGAGCATCTGATTGCACAAAACCTGACGTCGGCCGAGAAACTGGTGATCAGCGGTGGCAGCGCCGGAGGCCTGTTGATCGGCGCGGTGGTCAATCAGCGTCCGGAGCTGTTCAAGGCAGCGATTGCCGAGGTGCCGTTCGTCGACGTGCTCAACACCATGCTCGACCCTGATCTGCCGCTGACCGTCACCGAATACGACGAGTGGGGTAATCCGCAGGAGCCTGCGGTCTACGCTCGAATCAAGGCCTACGCGCCGTATGAAAACGTCAGCGCTCAGGCGTATCCGGCGATGCTGGTGATCGCTGGCTACAACGACAGTCGCGTGCAGTATTGGGAAGCGGCCAAGTGGGTGGCAAAATTGCGCGACACCAAAGTCGACGACAACCTGTTGCTGCTCAAGACCGAGCTCGGTGCGGGCCACGGCGGAATGAGCGGGCGCTATCAGGGGTTGCGTGACGTAGCGCTCGAATATGGATTTATCTTCAAGGTATTGCAGCTGGCCTGAGGAACTCCCTCCTGGCCATTTGTCCTATCAGACGGCGTGCGGACCCGCTGTAGTCCACCGCCGTTTTGCAGGTCAGTAATTGGCAGTCCCCATTCTTCACGACACTGACAAGAACATCCCATGCCGACACCCTCATCATTGAACAATGAAATCCGCGAGATGCTGATGGACTGCGGTCTGTTCCTCGCCCTCACGCCTGCGGACTTTTCTGCAGCGGCGGGCTATTTCAGCATCAGCAACATCGAAAAAGGCGAAGCGATCTTCAACGAAGGCGACGCCGGGACCTTCATGTGCATCATTCATTCGGGCACGGTGTCGGTGCAAAAGCACAACGGCGAAGGCGTCCCGGTCGAAACGGCGATCCTGCGCAGCGGCCGTGCGTTTGGCGAAATGGCCGTGCTCGATGGCGAACGCCGCTCGGCCAGTTGCATCGCGGCGTCGCCGTGCGACCTGCTGAACCTGGGCAAGGACTCGTTGGACAAGATGCTCAACGAGGCGCCGAAGGTCGCGGCCAAGATCATCCGCGCCATTGCCGTCGCGATGTCCAAGCGCCTGCGCATGATGGACGGGCAGGTGTTGGCTCAGCAGGAGTAGTGCTTTCGCGCTTTCGCCACCAAGGCGGCTCCCACATTTTTTGCAACGTGCCGCAGTCTGAAAGATCACCTTTGGTTCAAGGATTCGGCTTGGCCGGCGGCGGTAATCCCGGCAGAGGCTCATCGTCTTTCGGCGGTCCGGGCTGAGGGATCTTTGGCAACAACGGCGGGTTGCCCTGCCCTCCCGCGCGAGGAACGCTGGGTGGCGACACTTGCGGATACGGCGTCGGCGTGGCCGTTCCGGGTGAGCCGGAGGTCGCGGCGATCGGCTCGGGGGTGTTGAGGACAGGTTGCAGATTCTCGGCAAATGCCTGTGATGCGCTCAGCACCGTCAAGGCAATCGCCGCTAGAATGGACCGCTTCATCGTTGGCCTCCACTGCCAATCTTTTGCTGTGACGCTCAGGCTACTCCTGCGCAGCGCTTCGTGCGCTGACAAATTGCTCTGGGCCCGGCCTCGCCCTCATTGAGTTCTCCATGAAACGTTTCGTTCTGCTCGACACCACCCCGATCCCCGACAACGGCGGCGCCCTGTGCCTGTTCGAATACGGCGAGGATTTCGTGATCAAGATCCAGGGCGGCGACGGCGGCCAGTTGATGAACACGCGCATGCACGGCTCCGAAGACGCCCTCGCCGAAATCCCCTGCAAAAAAGTCGCTTCGCGCCTGCAGCCCCGCGTATTGATTGGCGGGCTGGGCATGGGCTTCACCCTTGCCTCGGCCCTCAAGCATCTGGGCAAGAACGGCGAAGTGGTCGTGGCCGAGCTGGTGCCCGGCGTGGTTGAGTGGAATCGTGGCCCATTGGGTGAGAAATCGGGCCATCCCTTGCAGGACCCACGCGCCAAAATCGTCGTCCAGGACGTTGCGCAGGTGCTGAAAAGCGAACCCCAGGGTTTCGACGCGATCATGCTCGACGTCGACAACGGCCCCGAAGGCCTGACGCAAAAGGCCAACAGCTGGTTGTATTCGGCAGGTGGTCTGGCGGCCTGCGCCAACGCGCTGCGGCCCAAAGGTGTGCTGGCCGTGTGGTCGGCCAGCGCCGACGCCGCATTCAGCGACAAACTGCGCAAGGCCGGATTCAAGGCAGAAGAGGTCAAGGTTTACGCCCACGGCAACAAGGGCACGCGGCATACGATCTGGATCGCGGAAAAACTCAAACAGACCGCGTGAAAACTACTGCGCTCGGCAATACTGCGTTAAAAACAGGCGGGAAATGCTCATTTAGAACACCTAGAGTCGGGCGCGACCCCGGCCGTTTCCCGCCTGTTTTTGCCTTGTCTTGCCTTCGCTCGCTACGTTTTCACGGGGTCTGTACGGCTGAACGCGAAGCTAAGCGCTAGAATTCTCCCATTGCCCACAGCACACGGAACAGGTGACACCATGAGTTCGGAAACCCCGACCAACACATCCAAGCTCGACCGCATCCTTGCCGACGCCCAGCGCGATCGCGAGATGGGCTATCGCGACAAGGCCCTGCGCATGTACCCGCACGTGTGCGGGCGTTGCGCCCGGGAGTTTTCCGGCAAGCGCCTGAGCGAGCTGACCGTGCACCACCGCGATCACAACCACGACAACAACCCGCAGGACGGCTCCAACTGGGAGCTCTTGTGCCTGTACTGCCACGACAACGAGCACTCGCGGTATACCGACCAGCAGTATTTTTCGGACAGCTCGACCAGCAGCCCGAAAACCGCCAAGGCCACCCACAACCCGTTTGCGGCGCTGGCTGGCCTGATGAAGAAGGACGACTGACCCCAATCCTGTAGGAGCGCGCTTGCCCGCGAAGACATTCGGACAGCCGACACGCATCGGCAGGATGTAAGGAAGTCATCGCGGGCAAGCGCGCTCCTACACGGTGCCCGCATGCCATGCGCATGCGTATAATCCCGCGCCTTCCCTTTAGAGCACCCTCCCCCATGGCCAACAAACGCTATGCCTGCATCGGCTTGTACAACCCAAAATCCCCGGAAAACGTCGGATCGGTGATGCGCGCGGCAGGCTGCTATGGCGTGGCGTCGGTGTTCTACACCGGCACGCGTTACGAGCGAGCGCGGGATTTCGTCACCGACACCAAGAAGATCCATCAGGACATCCCGCTGATCGGCATCGATGACCTGAAAAAGATCATCCCCTTGGGCTGTGTGCCCGTCGCGGTGGAACTGGTAGAGGGCGCGCGCTCGCTGCCCGAGTACACCCACCCGGATCGCGCGATCTACATCTTCGGCCCTGAGGACGGTTCGCTGGACAAGGAGATTCGCGACTGGTGCGAGGATGTGGTGTACATCCCCACGACCGGTTGCATGAATCTGGCGGCAACCGTCAACGTCGTGCTGTACGACCGCATGGCCAAGGGCAATAACACCCGCTCGGGCCCACAGTTCGGCCGCGAAACTGAGCGCACCTGACCCTCGGCCTCGACAAACGCATTGAACAGTTTGCGATTGCGACAGTCAGCTTTAGGGACCTTACTTTTCATGGAGAGCGCATCATGAGCGATACCCCGATCCTTAAACGCGTCGAACGAGATCTGCAGGATTACCCCGAGCAGAACGTCCAGGGGTGGGAGCGCATCGGCTCGCTGGCCGGTGGCGTGCTGATGATGGGCAAGGGCCTTCGTCGCGGCGGTATTTTCGGGCTGGTGCAACTGGCCATCGGCGGCGCGGTTCTGGCTCGCGGCATCACCGGCCATTGCTCGGCCAAGACGCTGCTGGACAAAAGCCGCAGTGAGATGGATGTCGCCCGAGCGCGTATCGAAGCGGCTGGCGCCGAGTTGAGCAAACTCAAGACGAAAGCTGAAGTGGCAGCGGAAGAAGCGGTGGTAAAGAGCGTTGAGGCAGTGAAAGGGCCTAACGGCGTTTGATACCGCTCCTCTACGGCACCGCCATTCAAACACTGTGGGAGCGAATTCATTCGCGATTGTCCGTACATTCGACGCATTTTCATCGTCTGTACATACGTCTCGCGAATGAATTGGCTCCCACAGGTAAAGCACGGGCGTCGGTGCACGCAGCTACTGCAGAAGACTGCTATTGAGCACCTTCGAAGGCTCGGCCATCACCCCCGCACTCAACTGCACGAAATCTTCAGTACTCACCGCCCCCATTCGCATCACGCCCTGCGCCACGTCATCCAGCGACTTCTGATCGTCGGTCTTGCGCCGAATCTCCTGATCGAGTGAGCCCATCAGCAGCGCCGCACGGGCGGTCATCGGCTGATCAACGCGATCACCGCGCAACGTCGTCACTTTGCGTCCTACCCGGGTCAGGATCGACTGCCAGTCCTGATAGCGATCTTCGGTCATCCCGCCAGCCCGCCGCAGCACTTCCACCGAGTAGTACTCAGCCAGCCCTGCACGGATCCAGTCGCTGCGGTCGCGGGTATGAATGCGCGCGAACACCTGTACCAGTTCGCGCAACAAGGGGCTTGCGCCACTTTCGCTGATGATCGGCCGACTGCCGTTGAGGTAGATCGAGTCATGCCCGGCGCTGGCGTTGCGGGACATGCCCTGCGCCGCGCCAACCACCAGCAGCTTGCCCGGCGTGCGCGGGAAAACCGCCTGTAGTTTGGGCCAGACAAACGTCAGCAGCGTCAGGGTTTCCATGCGGCGCATGCCCTGCCCCTTCGGCGCACTAATCGTAACGTCGGTGTCGCCCAGATGCGCGCGGCGGTTGATCAGGTTGCCCGCCAGCATCCAGCCGGTCGGACGATCGAACAGGCGCGAGACGTTATCGATGCGAAAGCGGTTCTTGCCGATGCGCGGCCAAGAGGTCTCGACGTTTCGCCAGCCCGGCGGCAAGTCGAAGGTCAGGCGCGCCTGCAAGCGCACACCCTCCTGCTGATCGAGCCGCGCGTTGGGCACCAGATCTTCGCCACGAAACAGCGCCCAGTCAGGGGTCATGCGGCTGTCGTAGCGGGGGTTGTCTGCTGAAGCCTCTGCGCCATGACGATTGAGGTGCACGCGCCAGCTCAGCGTTGCCTTGCCTGCGGCCGGTTTCCAGACACCGCGCAGCACGTTGGCCGACTCCCCCGGTGCGGTTGTCCACTGGCCGTCAGCGCTGAAGTCAGAGAAATAACCCTTGTCTCCCAGATTGAAGTTCAGACTCCGTACGACGTCGCCTTGCTCCAGGGTCAGACGCACCTCTGCCTGATCGCTTTGGGGCAACAGGGTGACGTGATAGTCCAGATCGACTTTCTTCGCCGCGTGGACAGGGCCGGCAGAAGCCAGGCCGAGGGCGAGCAGAACAGCACACAGCGGCAGTTGATAACGCACGGGCAGACCACTCCTGTGGCAACAGGCTCTTGGATCGGGGGTTAACTCACAACAGTGTCAGCCAGCGCGGAAAATCAGGTAATCCTCCCAATCGTCTTCGGCCACACTCTTCTCGCTGAGCATGCGCCCGGACTGGGAAATACGCTGTTTGTGCACCTGCTCGCGATCACCACACACCAGGTGATGCCAGAGCGGCAGGTCCTTGCCTTCGCTGACCAGGCGGTAACCGCAGGTGGGCGGTAACCACTTGAACTCATCGGCCTGACCCGGCGTGAGTTGAATGCAATCGGGCACCTGGGCGCGACGATTCGGATAATCGGTGCACTGGCAGGTCTTGAGATCCAGCAGCTTGCAGGCAACGCGCGTGTAATAGACGCTGCCGTCGTCCTCATCCTCGAGCTTTTGCAGGCAGCACAGGCCGCACCCGTCGCACAGGGATTCCCACTCGACCGGGTCGAGTTGAGCGAGGGTTTTGCGCATCCAGAAGGGTTCTACGTGAGCGGCCATGGGTCTGAGGGATCGGTTTTGGCTGAAGAAAAGGCCGCCAGTCTAGTGGCACATCGCACGCCGGCCAAGCGCTGGCGACTGTCGGTACGCGCGCGCTTGTCAGCGCGCGGTCGGCGAAGTAGCTTTATGCCCTCGCAAGCAATAGCTTAAGCCTGCTTGTGACACGCATCATTTCGGTTTCGACGATGCCTGCCGTCCACGGCCCATCTGATTGATTTCGCCTGCCGCTTTCATTGGCGGGCGATCACCTCAACCCTTCAGGATCAGAACTTCCATGAGCGCCAACCCCCGCGTTGCCGAGTACGCCATTCATCCACAATTCACTGATCGCTGGTCGCCCCGCGCCTTCACTGGCGAGAGCATCCCGCAAGAAACCCTGCTGAGCTTTTTCGAAGCCGCACGCTGGGCGCCGTCGGCTTACAACTCGCAGCCGTGGCGCTTTCTCTACGCCCGCCGCGACACGCCGAACTGGGAACGCTTCCTGGGCCTGCTCAACGAGTTCAACCGTGGCTGGGCGCAGCACGCTTCGGCGCTGGTGATCGTCATCTCCAAGACCACCTTCACCGCACCGGGCGCCAGCGAAGAAACCCCTGCCCTGTGGCACACCTTCGACACCGGTTCGGCCTGGGGCCACCTGGCGCTGCAAGCGAGCCTGAGCGGCTGGCACACCCACGGCATGGCCGGTTTCGATCAGGAGTTGACCCGCAAGGAACTGAAGATTCCGCAAGGCTACGCGCTGCATACAGCGGTGGCGATCGGCAAGCTGGGCGACAAGGCGACCCTGGCCGAATACCTGCAGGCCCGCGAAGTGCCAAGCCCGCGTCGACCGCTGGCGGAACTGGCGGCTGAAGGGGATTTCAGCCTGTAAGAACCGCGTCATCCGTCGTGACCATGGGCGAACGCTCCGTCACGGCGGATGAGCAACCTGTGGCAGCGAATCCATTCGCGAAGCGTAGGTACAGACGACAATGATGTGGCGAATGTACCGGCCAATCGCGAATGAATTCGCTCCCACAGGGGGCTGGCGGAACTGGCGGCTGAGGGGGATTTCAGCCTGTAAGAACGGCGTCATCCGTCGTGACCATGGGCGAACGCTCCGTCACGGCGGATGAGCAACCTGTGGCAGCGAATCCATTCGCGAAG
>NZ_JBWKWB010000034.1:0-19665 GCF_059421985.1 Pseudomonas sp. GW821-FHT02A11 | reverse complement strand
AGCGTAGGTACAGACGACAATGATGTGTCGAATGTACCGGCCAATCGCGAATGAATTAGCTCCCACAGGGGGCTGGCTGAACTGGCGGCTGAAGGGGATTTCAGCCTGTAAGAACCGCGTCATCCGTCGTGACCATGGGCGAACGCTCTCTCACGGCGGATGAGCAACCTGTGGGAGTGAATTCATTCGCGAGGCGTAGTACGGACGACAGAGATGTGTCGGATGTGCCGGCCAATCGCGAATGAATTCGCTCCCACAAGGGGCTGGCGGAACTGGCGGCTGAAGGGGATTTCAGCCTGTAAGAACAGCATCATCAGTCGTGATCATGGGGCGAACGCTCCGTCACGGCGGATGAGCAACCCGTGGGAGCGAATTCATTCGCGGAGCGTAGGTACAGACGACAATGATGTGTCGAATGTACCGGCCAATCGCGAATGAATTCGCTCCCACAAGGGGCTGGAGGAACTGGCGGCTGAAGGGGATTTCAGCCTGTAAGAACGGCGTCATCCGTGATCATGGGGCGAACGCTCTGTCTCAGCGGATAGTAATTTGTGGGAGCGAATTCATTCGCGAAGCGTAGGTACAGACGACAATGATGTGTCGAATTTACCGGCCAATCGCGAATGAATTCGCTCCCACAGGGGGGCCGTTGCAGAATCCGAAATCTGATTCAGACGCCGCAACAGCGCCTCAATACCCCTTGGCGAAATCCACTTCCCCGCGCAACGCCTCACCCGCGCTGTAAGCATTGAGGTTCTCGACGAATAACCGCGTCATCGCCGCAGGCGAAGTCGGCGCCGAGCTGTGGCCGGTCAGAAGCAAGCCCCAGGCGGTCCAGAACGGGTGGCGCTGTGGTAATGGCTCCTGACGGCAGACGTCGATCACCGCGCCCGCCAGATGACCTTCCTTCAGGGCATTGACCAGATCGGCATCCACCACCGCCACGCCGCGCCCGACGTTGATGAACAACGACGACGGCTTGAATTGGGCGAACAGCCTGGCGTCGTAGATATCGTGGGTCTGCGGCGTGTTCGGCAGCAAGTTGATGACAAAGTCAGCCTCCCCTACCAAACGCGGCAGGTCCTGCATCGCGCCCACTTCAACGAAAGGCGCCAAGGTGCGTGCGGTCGAGGCAACGCCATACACCTCAACGCCAAAGGGCATGAGGAACTGCGCCACGCTGACGCCGATATCGCCGGTGCCGACGATCAGCGCCTTGCGCCCGGCCAGGCTCTGGCCCGGTCGGTCATCCCATTTGCGCTCGACCTGGCTGACTAGCCGCGCCAGCACTTCGCGCTCGTGCACCAGCATGTAGGTCAGCACGAATTCGGCCATCACTTGGCCAAAGATGCCAACGGCGCGGGTCAGGCGATAGTCGCGATTGAGGCCTTCGGCCAGCAGCGGCGTGATGCCGGCCCAGGTCGATTGCAGCCATTGAGGCTTATGCCCCTGACGCAGCAGGGTAGCCAGAAGATCGGGCTGGCCGAGCCAGATGGGTACATCGGCGGCCATTCTTGCCAGTTCCGCGGAGTCGCCGCTGCTCAGGACTTCGATGTGGGGAGCGGCCTTGCGAAGGAGTTCGGTGTACACGACGTAATCGTGTTCGGCAATCAGAACGCGCATGAATAAAAACTCGAAAAAGCAGGACATGCGACCGCCTCACGCCCGGCGCCCCAGCCCTTCACAGGCAATAGAGCAGGCCAGACACAGACAACGGCCCGGTAAACCCCCTGCGATGAACGGCAGGGGCAGTGGTCAATCAGACCGGATCGTTGCGGCGCAGCAACTCTTCGGGCAGGTGCTCGATGTACTCGTCTTCGGCGGGCGGCATCTGCAGGTGATAGCCCTGCTTCTCCAGGTTGGCCAGGACCGTGTGGATGTCTTCACGGGCCAGGGCGCGCTCAGGGCTCAAGACCAGGTCAAACGCGTGCTGCGGCTTGCCGAACACAGTGAGCAGGCCTTCCGGAACACGCTCCAGCGCATCGCTCTTGAGCACGTAGAGGTACATTTCGTTCTTGCGCGTGCTGCGGTAGATGGAGCAAATCTGTTTCAAGGCTGTTCTCCGGCATTGGCCAGGCTGTCGAGCAGCATCTGACCCATCAATTCGCGGCGCCAGCCACGCAACGAATCGGGCAGTTTATAGGGACCGTCAGGAAAACCGGTCTTGAGCAAGGCTTCGAGAGTCTTCTTGCGCAGCATCAGCTCCGGCGCCATGTTCAGGCGCTCCGCTTGCTGCTGACCAATGGCACGCAGGCTCTTCAATACATTCGACGCTTCGATCGGCAGCGGCTCAGGCAAGGCTGGCGGCCACAGATCGGGGGAAACGCTGCCGGCCTTCTTGATCAGCTCCAGCAGAAATTCGCCGTCCTGACGCACGGTCTTGGGGTGCATATCATCGATTTTTGCCAGCGCTGCGAGGTTGTCCGGCTGACTCTTGGCCAGCGGCCACAACGAGTGCTCACGCAAAATGCGGTTGCGTGGCTGATCGCGCAGGCGGGCCTGCTGCTCGCGCCAGGCGCAGAGTTCGCGCAACACATTCAGTTGTGCGCGAGACAGCTTCCACGCCAGCTTGGCCTCACGGTAGACCTCATACGGATCGATCTCGCGGCGCAGATTGGCCACCAGTTCCGCGCCGTCTTCCAGCACCCAGGCGTACTTGTCCTCGGACAGACGCGGGCGCAGCAGGCTGTAAACCTCAGCCAGGTGCACAGCGTCTTCGGCGGCGTAGCTGATCTGGGTGTCCGAGAGCGGACGCTGCAGCCAGTCAGAGCGGGTCTCGCCCTTGGGCAGTTCGATGTTCAGCACTTCCTGAACCAGACGCGAATAGCCCATCGAGAACCCGAGGTTCAGGTAGGCAGCGGCCAATTGAGTGTCGAACAGCGGCACCGGCAGGCTGCCGGTCAGGCGCAGCAGAACCTCGAGATCCTCGCTGCACGCGTGAACGACTTTGATGACGTCAGGATTTTCCAGCAGCGCGGCCAGCGGTTTCCACTCGTTGATCAATAACGGGTCGATCAGGTAGGCACGCGAGCCATCACCGATCTGCAGCAGCGCGGCGATGGGATAGAAAGTGTCGACACGCATGAACTCGGTGTCGAGGGCGACAAATGGCAGGGTCTGCCACTGCGCGCAGTGTTGGGCGAGGCTGTCGTCGTCGCGAATCCAGTGAATATCGATGGCCACACGGCTCTCCCTTGAAGAATGGCGCGCAGTATATATCGCTATGGGCGTCTACCGGGCATCCGTCCTGCAAGTCTCGAACAACTTCATCGGGTGTGTTCAGGGACAGGGCGTTGAAGTGCGACCGTTCATCGGATCAATCCGCCATTTTGCGCAATACATACACGCGCCACATGGCATAGCCCGGCAGAAAATCGTGATGACCGACAATCCGAAAACCGGCTTCAGCGAACTCTGATTCAATCTCGCCCCGACCCACCACAAAGCGGTTACGCAGGGCTGGTACGCCATTCAGGGCCAAGTGCTGGCTCTGGTGACGCTTGCGCCGCCAGGCCTTGATGTTGCCGTCGACCCACAGGGCGACGATGGCCGTGTCCCGGGTCACGCGGAAGAACTCATCGAGAATCGCCCGTCGCTTTTCGCCCTGCGCCACGTGGTGGAACAGACGCATGCAAAAGATGCAGTCCACGGCGTTGGCAGACAGGCCGATGGAGAACACCGAACTCTGAAAGGTGCGAATACGTTTGCGCACGTCGGCCCTGGACTGCGCTTCGGCGATCTCCAGCGTGTCGGTGGACGGGTCGGCGGCCAGAATCACGCGGTTGGCGTGCTCGGCCAGCACCGGCCAGAACCGCCCGGAACCAGACGGCAGATCCAGCACCAGCCCCGGCTCACCGGCATCGCGCAGCGCCTGGCGCGCCAGTTGAGCATCGCGCCACAGGCTCAAGCGTCGGGCAATCCCCTGCTCATGGTCGCGAACGTAGGGCTGCAAAGGGTCTTGCCCGCTGGTTCGCTCACTCATTGGCCAGCACCCCGTCCGTATATATCCCCCGGCAGCCGGCGAACATGTCCAGCGCCGGGTTATAAACGCTGGTGTGAACCTGCAGCAGGCCCAGCATCGAATGAAACAGGTTGTCCTGGCTCAGCGGCGCATTGCGTTCTTTCTGCAGGCAATGAGTGTCTACCGCGAACGACTGCTGATAGTTGTCGGAGAACCAGGCAATCATCGGCACGTGTTTCTGTTGATCCGGCGCCAGCATATAAGGCGTGCCATGCAGGAAGAGGTTGTACTCGCCCAACGATTCGCCGTGGTCCGACAGATACAACATGGCGGTGTCGACCTTGTTCTGATTGTTGCGCAGGATGTCGATCAATGAGGCCAGAACATGGTCGGTGTACAGCAAGGTGTTGTCGTAACCGTTGACGATACTTTCCCGCGAACAGTTGTTCAGCGCGTTGCTCTCGCAGACCGGGGTGAACTTCTCGAATTCTTTTGGATAACGTTTGAAGTATTCAGGACCGTGGCTGCCCATCTGGTGCAGAACCAGCACCGTGTCTTTGTCCAGGCTGTCGATGAAGCGCTGCAGGCCCTGCAGCAGAATCTCGTCGCGGCATTCGTTATTGGCGCACAGCACCGGGTCCTTGAGGTTGCTGACGTCCTGCAAGGTCACGCGGTCGCAGGTGCCTTTGCAGCCTGACTGATTGTCGCGCCAGATCACGTCCAGACCGGCATGCTTGAGCACGTCGAGCATGCCCTCCTTGTTCCTCGCGGCGCTGGCGTCGTAGTCCTTGCGCCCCATGTTGGAGAACATGCACGGCACCGACACCGCCGTTTCGGTGCCGCAAGAATGCACGTCGGTGAAGGTCAGCAGGCCGCGCTCCTGTTTCAGCTGCGGCGTGGTATCGCGGTTGTAGCCCAGGATGCCGAAGTTCTCGGCCCGCGCACTTTCACCCACGACCAGAACCGTGAGGGATTTGCGCTTGTGTTGCTGCCAGTCGCTGGCGAGCCTGGCGTCCTGACCGATGCTGACGAAAGGCTGCTGAGCGGACTTCACCTGCTCACTCACATAGCCCACCGACGCACCGATGTGATTGCTCGGCACCACCATCAGGCGCAGTTCATGGTGATTGCGAAACAGCGAAGACAGACCCTGGTAGTTCATCAACGCCACGCCGCCCATCACACTGGCGCACACAGCACTGACCACCACCTTGCTCAACACTTCGCGAGGCCAGCGACGGTAATTGACCGGCGTTTTCCAAAGTACAACCGACGGTACTACACCAAGGATCAACAAATAAGTCAGTAACTTCAGCGACAACAAACCCTGAACTTCCGTGGCATTGGTTTCGGCGAAGTTGCGAAACATGCCAGCATCGATCATCACGCCGTATTCACTCATGAAGTACGCGACACCTGCGCTGATCATGAACAGCGCGATCAATACCGGCTTCAATATGTTCTTGAAGGCAAACAGCGTCAGGAAGATGTTGAACACACAGAAAAGCATCACCGCAAAAGCGCCGCGCAGCAGCAGGCCACGACCATTGAAGTCGGTAATAGCGAACAAGTGCTGCCAGAGGGTCAGGTTAAAACCGACCAACAAGAAAAGACTGGCGAGCACAGTCACGAGCTCGGGACGAACTGCTTTTGCGTTCAGCATGGGGATCGAGGTGCCTGAAAAAAGAGAGCATCGGTCAAGAGCATCCGGACTCTTCCGATGTCGCAAACTTTAGGCTGCACGCTATCAATTTTTTGTGAAAACGATGCGAACAAAAGGTCTGGTTTGAAGGCTTTATTTTGTAGGAAGAATCGCCAGCTAAAACGGATGAGCCAAGACCTGTAGCAGCATGGCTTGCCAGAGGTGACGGCAGAAAAATCGCCAGCGCCGGCAAGCCAGACTGCTACAGGGGCTCAACAAGCGAACGAGCTACAGCACAAGCTCAGGCGCCCCGACCACGCTGCCCCTCGCCTCTCAAATCCCGTCTTCGATGATCATCTGCGCCGCCTTCTCGGCAATCATCACCGTGGGCGAGCAGGTGTTGCCGGAGGTGATGGTCGGCATGATCGAGGCATCGACCACGCGCAATCCCGCCACCCCGTGCACGCGCAGGCGTTCGTCCACCACGGCGTCCATACCCTGCCCCATTTTGCAGGTGCCCACGGGGTGGAAGATGGTGGTGCCAATGGCGCTCGCCGCCTGGCGCAGCTCGTCTTCGGTCTGCAGGCTGGCGCCGGGCAGATACTCCACAGGCTCGAAGGGGGCCAGCGCAGGCGCGGCGGCGATGCGACGGGTCAGACGAATCGCGTCGGCGGCGACTTTGAGGTCGGCTTCGTGGCTGAGGTAATTGGGCCGGATGATCGGCGCGGCATCGGCCTGCGCCGAGCGAATTTCCACAGTGCCCCGGCTTTGCGGACGTAGGTCGCACACCGACGCGGTAAAGGCCGGGAAGCCATGCAACGGCTCGCCAAAACGCTCCAGCGATAGCGGCTGCACGTGGTACTCCAGATTGGCGCGCTCCTGCTCCGGCCCCGAGCGGGCAAACGCGCCCAACTGGCTCGGCGCCATGGCCAGCGGCCCGCTGCGATTGAATGCATAGCGCAGGCCCATGTTCATCTTGCCCCACAGGCTGCCGGCCATCTGGTTGAGGGTATGGCCGTTGCTGACCTTGTAGATCAGCCGCAACTGCAAGTGGTCCTGCAGATTGCCACCCACGCCGGGCAGCTCACGGCGCACGTCAATGCCGAGCTTATCCAGCAACGGACGCGGGCCTATCCCCGAGCGCTGCAAGACCATCGGCGAGCCAATCGAGCCGCAGCACAGAATCACTTCACGTCGCGCGGGCAGGGTTTGCTCCTGCGGGCCAACCCTCGCCAGCACGCCACTGGCGCGCCCGTTTTCAAAGACGATGCGCGACACCTCGACGCCAGTCATTACGGTGAGATTCGGCCGCTGCGCAATCGGCCGCAAAAACGCTTTCGAGGCGTTCCAGCGCACGCCCCGCCGCTGGTTCACTTGAAAATAACTGCAGCCTTCGTTGTCGCCGCCATTGAAGTCAGGGATCGAGGCGATGCCGGTTTGCGCCGCCGCTTCGCGAAAGGCATCGAGCAAGGTCCACGACAGACGCTGTTGCTCGACCCGCCATTCGCCTTGGGCGCCATGCAGCTCGGAGTCGCCGGCGTAATGGCTTTCCGAGCGTTTGAAGAGCGGCAGCACATCCTGCCAACCCCAGCCTTTATTGCCTTGCGCGGCCCACTCGTCGTAGTCGCGGGACTGCCCGCGCATGTAGATCATGCCGTTGATCGACGAACACCCGCCCAGCACTTTGCCGCGCGGATAGCTCAACGCGCGTCCGTTGAGGCCGGGCTCGGCTTCGGTCTTGAAACACCAGTCGGTGCGTGGGTTGCCAATGCAATAGAGATAGCCCACTGGCACGTGAATCCAGGGGTAATTGTCCTGCCCGCCCGCTTCGAGCAGCAGGACGCGATGAGAAGGGTTGTGCGACAGTCGATTGGCCAAAAGGCACCCTGCGGGGCCCGCGCCGACGATCACATAGTCATAGAGCACACTGTCCGTTTGCATGCGTCCCTCGTCGATCTTTCTTGTTTTTGTTCGAGGCTCATCCTGAGGGCTTTTGCGAGAAAACAAAAGACCGCCCAAGAGGGCGGTCTTATGTCGAGCATCGTCGAATCGGGTGCGCTATCGAACTGTGGGAGCGAATTCATCCTGGGCGGCACTGCGACGATTGGCCAGTACATTCGACACATTTCTATCGTCTGTACTGACGTCTCGCGAATGAATTCGCTCCCACAGAGATACTCCATTCAAGCCGGATACACGGCGTCAGTTACACCGCGCTACGACGGTAGCTGCGGTAGTTCGGCATCCAGAAATGACGCTCGATGGCTTCCACCAGCATCTCGTCGGTGGTTTCCAGCGCGACGTTTTCAGCCTGGGCCTGTTTGGCCACGGCCAGCGCGATCTTCTTGCTGACGGTCTGGATTTCCCTTAACGGCGGCAGCACTGCATCGCCTTTGCCGGTGACCATCGGCGAGCATTCAGCCAGCGCGTTGGAGGCCGCCATCAGCATCTTGTCGGTGATGCGTGTGGCTTTTGCCGCGATCACACCGAGGCCGATGCCCGGGAAGATGTAGGAGTTGTTGCACTGAGCGATATGGAACGTGCGATCGCCTACAGTCACTGGCGCAAACGGACTACCGGTGGCCACCAGCGCATCGCCGTTGGTCCAGGTCAGGACTTCCTGCGGGGTGACTTCGACTTTCGAGGTCGGGTTGGACAGCGGCATCACCAGCGGCTTGGCGCAGTGCTTGTGCATTTCGCGGATGATCTGCTCGGTGAACAGGCCGCGCTGGCCCGATACGCCGATCAGCACGGTCGGCTTGCCGTTGGTCACCACGTCAAGCAGGCTTGGATACGCCTCGGAAGAAGACCAGTCCGCCACGTCGCCGGCTTTCTGCGCCAGGTTCTTCTGGAAGTCCAGCAGGTTGTCCATGCTGTCGGTCAGCAGGCCGAAACGGTCGACCATCATCACACGTTTACGCGCCTCGGCTTCGCTCAGGCCTTCGATGACCATCGCAGCGATGATGTGCTCGGCAATGCCGCAACCGGCGGAACCGGCACCCAGGAACACCACGCGCTGCTGGCCCAGGGTTTCGTTCTTGGCTTTGCAGGCGGCCAGCAGCGTACCCACGGCGACCGAAGCGGTGCCCTGAATGTCGTCGTTGAAGCAGCACAGCTCGTCGCGATACTTCTCCAGCAACGGCATGGCGTTGGTCTGGGCGAAGTCTTCGAACTGCAGCAGCACGTCCGGCCAGCGACGCTGAACGGCTTCGATGAACAGCGCGATGAAGTCTTCGTATTCTTTGCCAGTGACGCGCTTGTGGCGCCAGCCCATGTACATCGGGTCGTCCAGCAGTTCCTGGTTGTTGGTGCCCACGTCGAGCACGATGGGCAGGGTGTAGGCCGGGCTGATGCCGCCGCACGCGGTGTACAGCGACAGCTTGCCGATCGGGATGCCCATGCCACCGATGCCCTGGTCGCCCAGACCCAGAATGCGCTCGCTGTCAGTCACGACGATGATCTTGATGCGGTCTTTGGTGGCGCTGCGCAGGATGTCGTCGATGCGGTCGCGGTCCGGGTAGGAAATGAACAGACCGCGGTGGGTGCGGTAGATCTTGGAGAATTCCTGGCACGCCTGACCCACGGTCGGGGTGTAGATGATCGGCAGCATCTCTTCCAGGTGCGAATCCAGCAGGCGGAAGAACAACGTTTCGTTGTTGTCCTGGATCGAGCGAAGGTAGATGTGCTTGTCCAAATCGCTCGCGCATTGCTGGTACTGGCTGTAAACGCGGGTCACCTGCTCTTCGATGGTTTCAACGTTCTGTGGCAGGAGGCCAATCAGGTTGAAATCCACACGCTCCTGCGGCGTGAACGCGCTGCCCTTGTTGAGCAGCGGCATTTCCAGCAGCGAAGGGCCAGCGTAGGAGATATATAAAGGTCGGGAGGTCTTGGTCATCAGTAATCGCCTTTTCTCTATTTTGCTCTATCAATACGTAACCGAACGGCACCCCGGAGGTCTGTCTTTCGCGACGCTCGACGCAGGAACCATCCAAAAAAACAGGGGAGATAAAAATCAGGGGGCCTATCTTACTCGTCTCCAGGCAATTGCGACATTTTGTCACTGCCTTGATTGCTCAATGATGGCCGAACGCAAAACAGATGACAGTGAAAGAGTTGTCAGTAACGGCGAGGTCATTTGCGTGCGCAAGCACGGTCAGATGACCTTGACCTGCTGGAAATCCAGCCACTAGACTCCAGCCATCAGCGATATGCATACGTATTCATATCATCAGGATCAGCGATACCTCTCAGCCAATCCCGGCCACACAATGATAAAAAAGGTAAGCAACGATGCATGATCTCCACACCCTGACCCAAGGCCGCCCTATTGCCATTGTCGGCGCGGGCCTGGTGGGTTCCGGATGGGCGCTGGTCTTTGCCAGGGCGGGCCTGAACGTTCGGATCTACGATGCCAATCCGGCGATTTCCGGCGCAGCCGTGCCGTTGATCAAGGGGCAGATCGCCGACCTCACCGCCCACGGCCTGCTGAGCGAGTCGGCCGATACGATCCTCGCGCGGCTGACCGTCTGCGACACCCTCGCCCAAGCCGTGGAAGACGCGGTGTACGTTCAGGAATCGATCCTGGAACGCACCGACGTCAAACGTCAATTGATGCTTGAACTGGAAGCCGTCGCTGCGGCGGATCTCATCATCGGCAGCTCGACCTCGGGCATCCCTGCCTCGGTGTTCGCCTCAGGACTGAGCATCACGCCAAGGGTCATCATCGCTCACCCCGTCAACCCGCCGTATCTGGTGCCGGTGGTCGAGATCGTGCCCTCCCCCGAAACCGCCCCAGAGGTCGTCGAGTTCACCGCCGCGCTGATGGAGGCCGTGGGCCAGAGCGTCGTGCATGTGCGCAAGGAAGTGGACGGCTTTGTGCTCAATCGCCTGCAAGCGGTGCTGCTGCGAGAAGCCTGGGCGCTGGTGGAAGAAGGCGTCGCCAGCTGCGAGGACATCGACAAGACCGTGCGCGACGGCCTGGGTTGGCGCTGGTCGTTCATGGGGCCCTTCGAAACCATCGACCTCAACGCCGTGGGTGGCGTGGCCGACTACGCTCAACGGCTGGGCCCGCTGTATCGCGGCATCGCCGACTCGCGCTCCCACGCGCAAGAATGGAGCCCCGAGCTGATCGCCAACGTCGAGGCCCAGCGTCGCGAATTCCTGGCTCAGGATCAGCTTGAAGCCCGCCGCGGGTGGCGTGATCGCGCGCTAATGGCCTTCAGCGCCCAGCGTCGCACCTTCAAGCGCGACTGAGGTTCAGCGCCCCCCTCCTTTATAAGAGGGGGCTTGAGCATCATTGCGCGGTCCAGCCGCCGTCGACCTTCAAGGACGTGCCGGTGACTATCCTCGCCGACGGCCCCGCCAGATAGAGCGCCGCGCCGACCACGTCTTCCATTTTCGCCATGTGCCCCATGGAAATGGGCATCTTTTGCGACGTTGACCCGCGCCCTGCTGACGGCCCTGACTGGACACAAAATGTTTCAAGACGGACGGAATTGGGTCACGAACGTCGCATTTAGTGGCAAAAAGTCCTTTTCGCCCTTTCGATCCGATTCGAGTGAAGGCACAATCCCCGTCCTTTTTCGGCTGGCATTGCTGGAGGCCACGAAATGATCAAAACGCCTTACTACCTCATCGACAAAGAAAAGCTGCTGCGCAACATGGAAAAGATCGCGTACATGCGCGAGCAATCCGGTGCCAAGGCCCTGCTGGCACTCAAGTGTTTCGCCACCTGGTCGGTGTTCGACCTGATGCAGCAATACATGGACGGGACCACCTCTTCTTCTCTTTATGAGCTGAAGCTGGGCCGTCAGAAATTCGAAGGCGAAACCCACGCCTACAGCGTCGCCTGGGCAGATGACGAGATTGAAGAGATGCTCGCCAACTGCGCCAAGATCATCTTCAACTCCATCAGCCAGCTGGAGCGTCACGCCCCTGCCTGCGCAGGCAAAGTGCGCGGCCTGCGCGTGAACCCGCAAGTCAGCAGCTCCGATTACCTGCTGGCAGACCCGGCGCGTCCGTTCAGCCGTCTGGGCGAATGGGACCCGGAGAAGATCGAAAAAGTGATCGAGCAGATCACCGGCTTCATGTTCCACAACAACTGCGAGAACGGCGACTTCGACTTGTTCGACAAGATGCTGTCGACCATCGAAGAACGTTTCGGCCATTTGCTGCACAAAGTCGAGTGGGTCAGCCTTGGTGGCGGCATTCATTTCACCGGCGAAGGTTATCCGCTGGACGCGTTCTGTGCGCGCCTGAAAGCTTTCTCGCAGAAATACGGCGTGCAGGTATACCTGGAGCCGGGCGAAGCGGCGATCACCCAAAGCGCCTCGCTGGAAGTGACCGTGCTCGACACCCTGTACAACGGCAAGCACCTGGCCGTGGTCGACAGCTCCATCGAAGCGCACATGCTCGACCTGTTGATTTACCGCCTCGACGCCAAGCTCGCCCCAAGCGAAGGCGAGCACACCTACATGGTGTGCGGTAAATCCTGCCTGGCCGGCGACATCTTCGGCGAATACCAATTCGATCGTCCGCTGGCCATCGGCGATCGGCTGTCCTTCGTGGACGCCGCGGGCTACACCATGGTCAAGAAGAACTGGTTCAACGGCCTGAAAATGCCATCCATCGCAGTGAAACAACTCGACGGTACCGTTGAAGTGGTTCGCGAGTTTGGTTTTGACGATTATCTGTCCAGCCTTTCCTGAGCTGACAGAAAGGAGAAAGAAATAAATTGAAGAAGAACGTTCTTATCATTGGTGCGGGAGGTGTCGCCAAGGTGGTGGCCCACAAGTGCGCGCAGCACAACGACGAACTCGGTCGTATTGCTATCGCGTCGCGTAACATCTCCAAGTGCCAGGCCATCATCGACAGCGTCAACGCCAAAGGCAGCCTCAAGCAGCCTGCGCAGATCAAGGCCTACGCTTTGAACGCGCTGGACATCGAAGCGACCAAGTCGCTGATTCTGGAAACCGAATCACAGATCGTGATCAACGTCGGTTCCTCGTTCCTCAACATGTCTGTCCTGCGTGCCTGCATCGACACCGGCGTGGCTTATCTGGACACCGCGATCCACGAAGAGCCAGGCAAAGTGTGCGAAACGCCGCCCTGGTACGGCAACTACGAGTGGAAACACCTCGAAGAGTGCCAACAGAAAAACATCACCGCCATCCTTGGCATCGGCTTCGACCCGGGCGTGGTCAACGCCTACGCAGCCCTGGCGCAGCAAGAATATTTCGACCGCATTGATTCGATCGACATCCTCGACGTCAATGCCGGCTCACACGGCAAATACTTTGCCACCAACTTCGACCCGGAAATCAACTTCCGCGAATTCACCGGACAAGTGTGGAGCTGGCAGAATAGCCAGTGGACCAGCAACACCATGTTCGAAGTCAAACGCACGGACGACCTGCCCGTCGTCGGTGCGCAAGACCTCTACCTGACCGGCCACGATGAAGTGCACTCGATTTCCAAGAACCTCGACGTGCCCAACGTGCGCTTCTGGATGAGCTTCGGCGCACATTACATCAATGTCTTCACCGTGCTGAAAAATCTCGGCCTGCTGTCCGAACAGCCGGTGAAAACCGCCGAGGGCGTCGAGATCGTGCCACTGAAAGTGGTCAAGGCTGTGCTGCCAGACCCTGCCTCGCTGGCACCGGGATACACTGGGAAAACCTGCATCGGTGACTTGGTCAAAGGCACCAAGGACGGCAAGGCGCGCGAAGTGTTCATCTACAACGTCGCCGACCACGAAGAAGCCTTCGCCGAAACCGACAGCCAGGGCATCTCCTACACCGCAGGCGTCCCGCCTGTTGCCGCCGCCCTGCTGGTCGCCCGTGGCGAGTGGGATGTGAAACGCATGGTCAACGTCGAAGAGCTGCCTGCCAAGGCATTCCTCAAGGCGCTGGACGTGATGGGCCTGCCGACCCGCGTCAAGGATGAGAACGGCGATCGTCCTTGGGACGAGTGAGCCATACGAAAAATGCGCCCGGTTGGGCGCATTTTTTTTGAGTGTTGCCTTTACAGGTCGTCAGACCGCATCCCGCGTCAATACAAACGAGCTGAAACGGACGAAGTCGTCTAGGTGCTGGGTGATAATTGCTACGGTAATCGGCAGCTGGAGCGTCTGGTACTCGTGAACGGCGATATTCCGGTAGCCGACCATGTTTTTCATGATCGCCAAGAGAGACGGCTCCAGCCACCCGCCTCTGCACAGCAGTTCGAACACATCCCGAGCGCTTTGAGGAACGCCCAGCTTTTCGCGTCGGATAAGGTGATGGCCCATGTCGAGCGCGGCTTCACAGGCACGCTGGATATTCAGGATGGCTGCATCCTGGCGGGTAAAGTCGGTCGCAAACGTTGAGGGATCTTTTTCGTATTCTTCACGCGCTCGACGCACGCATCGCTCGATCGTGGCAGCCTTATTGATCAGTACATCATCAGCCATGAATCACCCCATTCCTTTGAACATCTTCCAAAAGGCCAGCACGAGCAGTGTCCAAGGACGTCTTTTCACTCAAAGCAAACGCCTCGAACAACCCAACAGACGAGTCCTTCGCCCATAGGCGTCGCCCTTTCGTCAAGACCTGATATTGCAGAACGGTTGACGCTGCACCTAGATCGACCAAGTCCACAGGCACACCTGCAATATCAGACAAATCCCCGGACAACCGCCAGAACGCAACGCCATCACTCTTTGCAGAAAGCAAAACTGCGATGTCCAGATCGCTGTGCGCATCGAAATCACCACTCACGTAGCTACCGAACAGGTAGATCGCCTGCACACTCAGAAGCGTTTCGCGCAGATGCTGGACAATCTTTGCTACGTCCATGACTGACCTCCAATATCGCCAAAAACAAAAAAGCCCCTGAAGCATAACTTCAGGGGCTTTCATTTGTAATGGCGGAGAGATAGGGATTTGAACCCTAGGTACTGTCGCCAGTACAACGGATTTCGAATCCGTCCCGTTCGGCCACTCCGGCATCTCTCCAACGGCGCGCATCATAACAGCTTGATGAAAAAACGCGAACCCTTTTTTAAAAATTTTCGCGTTTTTTCAGATGCTTGCGGCGATTCCCCGGTTTAGAGGGGGACGCCCAGACGGTGAGCGACTTCTTCGTAGGCTTCGATGACGTCACCGAGGCCCTGACGGAAGCGGTCCTTGTCCATTTTCTTCTTGGTGTCCTTGTCCCACAGGCGGCAGCCGTCGGGGCTGAATTCGTCGCCCAGGACGATGGAGCCGTCGCTGAACACGCCGAATTCCAGCTTGAAGTCGACCAGCAGCAGGCCGGCGTCGTCGAACAGCTCGCTGAGGACGTCATTGACCTTGAGCGACAGCTCTTTCATGCGCGCCAGTTGCTCGGCGGTGCCCCAGCCGAACGCCACCACGTGGGATTCGTTGATGAACGGGTCGCCCTTGGCGTCATCCTTCAGGAACAGCTCGAAGGTGTACGGATTGAGCCTCATGCCCTCTTCGACGCCCAGGCGCTTGACCAGGCTGCCGGCGGCGTAGTTACGCACGACGCATTCGACCGGAATCATGTCGAGCTTTTTGACCAGCACTTCGTTGTCGGCCAGCAGTTTGTCGAATTGGGTCGGAATGCCGGCCGCTTCGAGTTTCTGCATGATGAAGGCGTTGAACTTGTTGTTCACCATGCCTTTGCGGTCGAGCTGTTCGATGCGCTTGCCGTCGAACGCCGAGGTGTCGTTGCGAAACAGCAGGATCAAGCGGTCAGCGTCATCGGTCTTGTAAACCGACTTGGCTTTGCCGCGGTAGAGTTCTTCACGTTTTTCCATGATGGGCTCCGCTTGCGAAATACTTGGGCCAGGTGCCCATTGAGAGTGGTATGTGGGACGTCAGGCGATTTCGCGCCAGTCGAGCCCTGAATCTTGATCGGCCAATTGTAGCCAGTCCGGGTCGCACCCGAGGGTGTCGACGAAGCATTGCCGGGCCAGATGCGGCAGGTTGTTCTTGCTGCTCAGGTGGGCCAGCACCAGATGCTGCAAGCCTTGCCATCCCAGCGCGTTCACCAGCCCTGCGGCCTGGTGATTGTTCAGGTGTCCAAATTGCCCGCCCACCCGCTGCTTCAGAAAGTAGGGGTAAGCCCCGCGTGCGAGCAGGTCACGGCAGTGGTTGGACTCGATCATAAGGGCATCCAGCCCGCTGTAGCTGTCGAGCACCGACGGACAGTACGACCCCAGGTCGGTCAGCAGGCCAAAACGCCGGCGTCCGTCATTGAAGACGAACTGCGTCGGCTCCAGCGCATCGTGAGCCACGGTGACCACATCAATGTTCAGCCCGCCAATCTGCACACCCTGCCCCGCTGTGAGGCGGACGCCTGCTTCAACCGGCTTGCGCATGCCGCGCAAGGTGCCGTCGCTGAGGTAGACCGGCACATCGTAGCGCCGAGACAGCAAACCCACGCCATGCACATGATCGGCATGTTCGTGGGTCACCAGGATGGCGCTCAGCTGACTGCCGCTGACACCCAGTCTATCCAGCCGACGCTCGGTTTCCCGCAGGGAGAAACCGCAGTCGACCAGCACGTACGTGTCATTGCTCGCGACCAGCGTGCCATTGCCCTTGCTGCCGCTGCCCAGAACCGCGAAGCGCACTTAACCGAGGTTGTCTTGAATGACGCTCAACACGCGACGGGCGACTTCGGTCGGCGCCACAGTGTTGATGTTCTTCTCGACCGTGACCTGAACGTTGTCACCCACCCTGCTCAGGCGAACCTGATAGCGCTCGGCACGGGCTTCTTTCTGCTCTTTGGTCTCTTCACTGCCGAACATGCGGGCGAAGAAGCCAGGCTTGTTCTCAGGCTTGTCGGCTTTTTCCGCGAGGTTGATGTAGTACAGGCCCAGGCTGCGGTTGATGTCTTCAACGCGCCAGTCACCCTGATTCAACGCACGGCCCACACTGGACCAGGCGCGATCGAGGTCGGCGCCCAGGTTCAACACCGGGTTGCCGCTGCCGTCTTCACTCAGGGAAACGCGGCTCGGGGTGTCGAAGTCACGGGCAGCGAGCAGCGAGACCGAACCGCCCTTCTCGGCAGTACGGGTCAGGCTTGCCAGCATGTCGTCGGTCAGGACCGAATCCAGGCCAACGTTGGTGCTGCGCGACGGGAAGGCAGGCTCATCGCTGCTCCCGGCCGGGCGCTGAACGCTGACGATGTAGACTTCACTGGTGTTGCGCTGCACACCTGGCTCGATGCGCACACGCACGCGGGTTTCGGCATTTGCGGTGTCGCCGGTCCCGCCCATGCGCTTGGCCACGGAGGCGGAGAGTTCATCCATGCGCTGCCAGGTGGTGTTGAATTCACCGGTCTGCGGACGGTCTTCGGCGATGCGGAAGCCGTTGTCTTCGAAATACTGGTGAGCCACGGGCCAGACTTCGGCCGGTGCACGCTGAGCCAGGATCCAGCGGTTGTCGCCGCTCTTCTGCAGGGTGTAGTCGCCGGATTCCTGAACGGTGGACAGCGGCTGCGGACGCGGTACGGTGAACTCGCCCTTCTGGGTGTCGTCAGCCACGTTGCGCGGGATCGGCAGCAGCGGGTCCAGGCGCTTGGCTTCCTGGACGCCTTCAGGCAATTGCATCGGTGGTTTCTGGGTGGCTTCCAGGTAATCGCTGCTGCGATCACGGAAGTACCCGTCCTGGCCAAACAGCCAGCTGCAACCGCTGGTGCTGGAGATGATCAGGGCTAGTGCGGAAAGTCCGGCCAGTCGCTTCATTGCGTAGTGCTTCCTCATTAAACCAAGACGCCGGACTGGCGCAGGGCCTGACGTACCGGCTCGTGGCAGGACTCGCTGAGCCAGGTGAGCGGCAGACGGATACCGTCCGGCATCAAACCCATTTCATGCAGGGCCCATTTCACAGGGATAGGGTTCGATTCGATGAACAGGGTCTTGTTCAGCGGCATCAGTTTTTCGTGGATGGCGCGGGCTGTGGCGGCGTCACCGGCGATGGCGGCCTTGCACAGGTCGGCCATGTCGCGCGGAGCGACGTTGGCGGTCACGGAGATGTTGCCCTTGCCGCCGAGCAGGATCAGCTCGACTGCCGTGGCGTCGTCGCCGGAGTACACCAGGAAGTCGCTGTCAACGCCGGCCAGGATGTCCTTGGCGCGTTGCAGGTCACCGGTGGCTTCCTTGATGGCGATGATGTTCTTGACCTTGGACAGACGGATCACGGTCTCGGCCTTCATGTCGCAGGAGGTGCGACCTGGCACGTTGTAGAGGATTTGCGGAATATCCACGGCTTCGGCGATGTGCTTGAAGTGCTGGTACAGGCCTTCCTGGGTCGGCTTGTTGTAGTACGGCGTCACCAGCAGGCACGCATCGGCACCGGCGTCCTTGGCGTTCTGGGTCAGTTCGACCGCTTCGCGGGTAGAGTTGGCACCCGTACCGGCGATGACCGGGATACGGCCCGCGACCTGCTTGACGACGTGACGGATCACTTCGATGTGCTCGTTGACGTCCAGCGTCGCGGATTCACCCGTCGTGCCGACGGCCACAATGGCGTTGGTGCCCTCTTTCAGGTGAAAGTCCACCAGTTTGCTCAGGCTGTCCCAGTCAAGACGCCCCTGTGCATCCATAGGTGTGACCAGTGCCACCATACTGCCCGCAATCATGCAAACCGCTCCTGCCGGAAAAAGAGAGCGGTAATGGTACTGGCGCCATGGTCCTTGCACAAGGCGAGCATTCCCCTGAGCGACGGTTTTCGCTACCCTTCGGTCTTTGATCGGTACTGGTCATCTGCGCAGCTCGTTCGACTGATCGTTTTCGTCGCCGCAAACCCCGCTCCAGCCCCGCTCTCGCTCGATGTGACTGGCTCACAGCGGTGGCGAACGGCAGTGGCCCGGATCGGGGTCGCGAATCGTCCGCTCGTCGAACCCGCCGCACAAGCCAATAATGTACCGACCGCTCATCGCTTAGGAATGCTGCATGTCGTCCATCCCCACAGTTCGCGAACAATTCCTTGTCATCAGTGCCCTTGGCGCCAACCCAATGGAGCTGACCAACGTCCTGTGCCGCGCCAGTCATGAAAACCGTTGTTCGGTCGTCAGCTCGCGCCTCACCCGTCACGGTGAATGCAGTGCCCTGATTCTGCAGGTGTCCGGCAGCTGGGACGCGCTGGCTCGCCTGGAAACCGGCCTGCCCAATCTGGCCAAGAAGCACGCGTTTACCGTCAACGTGGTGCGCAGCGCGACCCTGGAGAGCCGTCCGGAAGCCCTGCCCTACGTGGCCTACGTCAGCTCCGCGTATCGTCCGGACATCATCAACGAGCTGTGCCAGTTCTTCATCGACCACAACGTCGAGCTGGAGAACCTGATCTGCGACACCTATCAGGCCCCGCAGACCGGCGGCACCATGCTCAACGCCACGTTCACCGTCACCCTCCCGGCGGGCACCCAGATCAGCTGGCTGCGCGATCAGTTCCTTGACTTCGCCGACGCACTGAACCTCGACGCGCTGATCGAACCGTGGCGCCCGCAAGCCCCCATGTAAGGAAGCCCCAATGGCAGTAGAACTGGACACCCCCGTCGCCGACTTTCAGGTACAGGCCACCAGCGATCAGACCGTGAGCCTGTCTGCGCTGAAGGGGCAGCAAGTGGTCATTTATTTCTACCCCAAGGACAGCACCCCCGGCTGCACCACCCAAGGCCAGGGTTTTCGTGATGAGCATGTCGCGTTCAAGGCCGCCAATACCGCGGTCTTCGGCGTGTCCCGCGACAGCCTGAAATCCCACGAGAACTTCAAGGCCAAGCAAGCGTTCCCTTTCGAGCTGATTTCGGACAAGGACGAGTCGCTGTGCCAGCTGTTTGATGTGATCAAACTGAAGAAGCTGTACGGCAAGGAATACCTGGGCGTGGATCGCAGCACGTTTCTGATCGACAAGCACGGTGTGCTGCGCAAGGAATGGCGCGGCGTGAAGGTGCCGGGCCATGTGGCGGCGGTGCTGGAAGCGGCTCAGGCGCTCAATAACGCGTGAGGCATTGCCCCAACCTGTAGGAGCGCGCTTGCCCGCGAATGCGGTGTCTGTGCAATAAATTTGTCGCTGAC
>NZ_JBWKWB010000033.1:0-49862 GCF_059421985.1 Pseudomonas sp. GW821-FHT02A11 | reverse complement strand
GTTGCTGAAGAAAAAGCAGGATTACGACCCTGCCAGACGTTTGGGGGTTGCCCCCCAAACATAGAATCTCCCACAGGTTCACGCCAACGTCCGATCGGCGTCCCCCATTCGGCGGGACGCCGCTTGATCAGCCGATCTTCTCGAACTTCAAATCCCAAACCCCGTGCCCCAAACGCTCACCACGGCGCTCGAACTTGGTGATCGGACGCTCCGCAGGGCGCGGGACGCATTTGCCGTCTTCGGCCAGGTTGCGATACCCCGGCGCGACGCTCATGACTTCCAGCATGTACTCGGCATACGGTTCCCAGTCGGTGGCCATGTGCAGCACGCCGCCTGGCTTGAGCTTGCTGCGCACCAGCTCGGCGAACTCGGCCTGGACGATACGACGCTTGTGGTGACGCGCCTTGTGCCATGGGTCCGGGAAGAACAGCATCAGGCGATCGAGACTGTTGTCGGCCACGCAACGGTTGAGCACTTCGATCGCGTCGCAATCGTAGACCCGCACGTTGGTCAGGCCCTGGGTCAGCACACCATTGAGCAGCGCCCCCACGCCAGGGCGATGCACTTCAACGCCGATGAAATCCTGCTCAGGCGCCGCTGCTGCCATTTCCAGCAGCGAGTGGCCCATGCCGAAACCGATTTCCAAGGTGCGCGACGCCGAGCGACCGAACACCGTGTCGAAATCAACCGGCGCGTCGGCCAGCGGCAGCACAAACAGCGGCTTGCCCTGATCCAGACCGCGTTGCTGGCCTTCGGTCATGCGACCGGCGCGCATCACGAAGCTCTTGATGCGCCGATGATGGCTGTCATCGCCCTGTGCTTTACCGTCTTCGTCGTTCATCACTTCGTCGTCCGGAAGTGGGTCGGGCGTTTGCGAATCAATCATCAACAGGCTCTTACTTGATCAGACCATCCAGCGGCGAGGATGCGCTGGCGTAGAGTTTTTTCTGCATACGGCCAGCCAGGTAAGCCATGCGGCCTGCCAGGATGGCGTGCTTCATGGCTTCAGCCATGAGGATCGGTTGTTGCGCGTGGGCGATGGCCGAGTTCATCAGCACCGCTTCGCAGCCCAGTTCCATGGCGATGGTGGCATCGGACGCAGTGCCGACACCGGCATCGACCAGCACCGGGACTTTCGATTCTTCGAGGATGATCTGCAGGTTATACGGGTTGCAGATGCCAAGACCGCTGCCGATCAGACCGGCCAGGGGCATGATCGCGCAGCAGCCGATATCGGCCAGCTGGCGGGCGATGATCGGATCATCGCTGGTGTAGACCATCACGTCGAAGCCTTCCTTGACCAGCGTTTCAGCAGCCTTGAGGGTTTCGATCACGTTGGGGAAAAGGGTCTTCTGGTCCGCCAGCACTTCCAGTTTCACCAGATTGTGGCCGTCAAGCAGCTCACGGGCCAGGCGGCAGGTGCGCACGGCTTCGATGGCGTCGTAGCAGCCAGCCGTGTTGGGCAAGAAGGTGTAGCGATCCGGTGACAGCACCTGGAGCAGGTTCGGTTCGCCCTCGATCTGGCCGAGGTTGGTGCGGCGCACAGCGAAAGTGACGATCTCGGCGCCGGAGGCTTCAGTGGCCAGACGGGTTTCTTCCATATCCTTGTACTTGCCCGTGCCGACCAACAGGCGCGACTGGAAAGTACGACCGGCCACTGTAAACGGCTTGTCGCTACGAACGTTGCTCATCGGAAATCCTCTTTACGGTTGAGGTTCTTGCAGGTCTTCTGGATCAGGGCAGGCTGCGGCGCTGTGAATCAGCCGCCGCCGATGGCATGCACCACTTCGACCTGATCGCCTTCGTTCAGCGCCGTGGAAGCATGCTGGCTGCGCGGCACGATATCCAGATTGAGCTCGACCGCGATTCGACGCCCGGCCAGGTCCAGACGGGTCAGCAACGCCGCAACGGTCTCGCCGTCGGGCAGTTCATAGGATTCACCGTTCAACTGAATGCGCATGCGAGAGGCAGCCATCATTTTAGGGGCGAGCATTCTAGCCCGATCAGCCTGCCGGACCAAGGCAAAGCGGTGCCATTCGTCTCTACCAAGACGCAATGATGCACCTGTGGGAGGTCGACCACTTAAAGGGTATCCAAGCCCAAGCGCCACGCGAGCCAGCCCAGGATGAACCAGCCAATGAGGAAGCACAGGCCACCAATCGGCGTAATGATGCCCAGCTTGCTGACGCCGGTGAGGGTCAGCAGATAAAGGCTGCCGGAGAACAGCAGGATGCCCAGCACGAAGGCGATTCCGGCATAACTGACCAGTCGCCCCTGAATCTGCGTCGCCAGGATCGCCACACCGAAGATCGCCAGCGCGTGAATCAACTGGTACAGCACGCCGGTGTGGAAGATGGCGAGGTATTCGGGGGTCAGGCGGTTTTTCAGGCCGTGGGCCGCGAATGCGCCGAGGGCCACGCCGGTGAATCCGAAGAAAGCAGCCAACATCAGAAAGGTTCGAAGCATGTGTAACTCCAGGTTCAATGGCGCGTGATCTGTATAATGGCCCGCTCTACGGGTTCGGCCAAGCCATCTCTATGCTGCGTCTCCTCCTTCGTTGTGTCGCCAAAGGTCTGCTCTGGTTCGCAGCGGCCAGTGTCGTGCTGGTTTTGATCTTTCGCTTCGTCCCCCCGCCGTTCACGGCGTTGATGGTCGAGCGCAAGATCGAATCCTGGTTCGACGGCCAACCCATCGACCTGCAACGGGACTGGGAACCGTGGGAGAAAATCTCTGACGATCTCAAGGTCGCCGTCGTTGCAGGCGAAGACCAGAAATTCGCCGAGCACTGGGGTTTCGATATCGACGCCATCCAGGCCGCACTGGTTCACAACGAGCGTGGGGGCTCGATCCGCGGCGCCAGTACGCTGAGCCAGCAGGTCTCGAAAAACCTGTTTCTGTGGTCCGGCCGCAGCTACCTGCGCAAAGGGCTGGAGGCGTGGTTTACCGGGCTGATCGAGGTGCTCTGGTCCAAGCAACGGATTCTTGAGGTGTACGTCAACAGCGTGGAATGGGACGACGGCGTATTCGGCGCTCAGGCAGCCGCGCAGCACCATTTCCACGTCAACGCCAGCCAGCTGTCTAACCAGCAAGCGAGCTATCTCGCCGCCGTGCTTCCCAACCCTCGGGAATGGAGTGCCAGCCATCCCACCAGCTACGTCTCACGCCGCGCCGGCTGGATTCGCCAGCAGATGCGCCAGTTGGGTGGGGATGAGTATCTGGTGGGGTTGAACCATCGGCGTGAGTGGTGATGACCCACGTTCTCAAACTGTAGGAGCGCGCTTGCCCGCGATGGCTTGATCTCAGGCAAGTCAACGGGTCAGACAGACCCGTGTCGCGGGCAAGCGCACTCCTACGTTTAATTGCGCTGCCCGCACAAACAAAAACGCCCCGATCATCTCGGGGCGTTTTTTATTGCAGCTGACCGCTTACGCAGCAATCGACAGCTTGAGCTTGTTCATCGCGCTCTTTTCGAGCTGACGAATACGCTCGGCGGAGACGTTGTACTTCTCGGCGAGGTCGTGCAGCGTGGCTTTTTCCTCGGCCAGCCAGCGCTGGTAAAGAATGTCGCGGCTACGCTCGTCGAGCACGTTCAGCGCTTCGTGCAGGTTGGCCGTCGAGCTGTCGGTCCAGTCGGAATCTTCCAGCTGACGGGCCGGATCGTAACGATGGTCCTCCAGGTAATTGGCCGGGGACTGAAACGCGCTGTCGTCGTCTGCTTCAGAAGCCGGGTCGAACGCCATGTCCTGGCCGGTCAGACGGCTTTCCATTTCGCGCACTTCACGCGGCTCCACGCCCAGACTTTCCGCAACGCGATGCACTTCTTCGTTATTCAACCAGGCCAGGCGTTTCTTCTGGCTGCGCAGATTGAAGAACAGCTTGCGTTGGGCCTTGGTGGTCGCGACTTTCACGATGCGCCAGTTGCGCAGGATGAACTCGTGAATCTCGGCCTTGATCCAGTGCACTGCAAACGACACCAGACGAACGCCCATTTCAGGGTTGAAGCGCTTAACGGCCTTCATCAGACCGACGTTGCCTTCCTGAATAAGGTCAGCCTGAGCCAGGCCGTAACCGGAATAACTGCGTGCGATATGCACGACAAAACGCAGGTGGGCGAGCACCATCTGCCGAGCCGCCCCTAGATCCTGCTCGTAATAGAGACTCTCGGCCAGTTCACGCTCCTGCTCGGGCGTCAGCAGTGGAATGCTGTTCACCGTGTGCACGTAGGCTTCCAGGTTTGCACCCGGAACCAAGGCATAAGCAGGTTGCAAAGAATTGGTCATACGAAAAAACCTCCGACACATGACTCGTGCAGTTCAGCACTGCGAAAATTGACCGGGAACCGCTAAACAAGTTCCCTTAGCTGAAAAGTCAATAGGTGAAACAAAATTTACGCTACAAACGTTACCCGAACATTAAATCCTAACGAGGTGCCAGCTCTCTCAAATGGCGTGCAACCGCAATCCACGCACCGATATACCCCAACAGCACAGCCCCAAGCAAGAGTGACAGACCATCGGCCACCGGCACGCCAGCCAGGGAGAAATTGCTGCCATACAAGCCTGCCAGGCGTATCACTGCTTCGTTCAGCCAGTCCAGACCGAACGCCAGAATGCCCCATGACAGGATCCCCGCTCCGAAGCCATACAACGCGCCCATATAAAGGAAGGGCCTGCGCACATAGGCATCGGTGCCGCCCACCAGTTTAATGACTTCTATCTCCGTGCGGCGGTTCTCGATATGAAGACGAATGGTATTACCTATCACCAATAACAATGCCACAACGAGCAGCACAGTCAGGCCGAAGACGAAGCGATCACCCAGCTTGAGGATGGCCGCCAGACGCTCGACCCACACCAGATCCAGCTGCGCCTGTTGCACTTTCGGCATGGCAGCGAGGCGAGTACGTAATGCCTCCAGGGCCGGTTTGTCAACTTCAAGCGGCGTGACCAGCACGACGCCTGGCAGCGGGTTTTCAGGCAACTCCTTGAGCGCTTCGCCAAGCCCCGACTGCTGCTGGAACTCGTTCAGCGCCTGTTCACGGGAGATGTACTCCGCATCGGCGACGCCGTTCAGCTCTTTGATCTGGCTCACCAGACTCGCGCCTTCACTCGGTGAAGCATCCAGTTGCAAATACAGGGAGATTTGCGCCGCTCGCTGCCACGAACCGCCCAGGCGTTCGACGTTGCTCAGCAGCAACGACAACCCCATCGGCAGGCTCAACGCAACCGCCATCACCAGACAGGTAAAGAAGCTGCCAATCGGCTGCTTGCCCAGACGACGCAAGCTGTCGAGCATGCTCGACCGGTGGGCTTCGATCCACGCGTTGAACAACTGACCAAAACCGGGGCCGTCGTCATCGTCGTGTTTCTTTTTCTTCTGTGGGCCCGGCTCGGCGGCCTTGGGTGCCACGCGCTCGGAAACCTTTGGGCTGCGGGTGGCACTCATACGCCGGCCTCCCCGTCGCCAATCAGTCGGCCGCGTTGCAGGGTCAGCATGCGATGGCGCATACGTGCGATCAGGGCCAGGTCGTGACTGGCGATCAGCACGCTGGTGCCCAGACGATTGATGTCTTCGAATACACCCATGATCTCCGCTGCCAGACGTGGGTCGAGGTTACCGGTGGGTTCGTCCGCCAGCAGCAAGGCCGGGCGGTGAACGATGGCGCGGGCAATGCCGACGCGCTGCTGCTGGCCTGTGGACAAGTCGCCGGGATACAGCTCGGCCTTGTCGGACAGCGCCACGCGCTCCAGCGCCGAGTCGACGCGTTTGGTCACTTCGGCCTTGGACAGCCCAAGGATCTGCAAGGGCAGCGCGACGTTGTTGAACACGGTGCGATCAAACAACAATTGGTGGTTCTGGAATACAACGCCGATCTGGCGACGCAGAAACGGAATCTGCGCGTTGCTGATCTGGCCCAGGTCCTGCCCTGCCAGCAGCAGCTTGCCGGTGGTCGGGCGCTCCATGGCCAGCAGCAGGCGCAGCAGGGTACTTTTGCCGGCACCGGAGTGGCCGGTTACAAACAGAAACTCCCCACGACGCACTCGAAAGCTCAGCTCATGCAAGCCGACGTGTCCGTTCGGATAGCGTTTACCGACCTGTTCGAAACGAATCATGTGCGCTCCCGCTCGGCGAATAGGGCCTGTACAAAGGGTTCAGCCTCGAAAGTCCGCAAGTCGTCGATGCCTTCGCCGACGCCGATGTAACGGATGGGCAACCCGAACTGCTTGGCCAGCGCGAAGATCACCCCGCCTTTGGCCGTGCCGTCGAGCTTGGTCAGGGCGAGGCCCGTCAGGCTCACGGTCTGATTGAACTGCTTGGCCTGATTGATGGCGTTCTGACCTGTACCGGCATCGAGCACCAGCAGCACTTCGTGAGGCGCCGCTTCGTCCAGCTTGCCGATCACACGGCGAACCTTTTTCAGCTCTTCCATCAGGTTGTCTTTGGTGTGCAGACGACCCGCGGTGTCAGCGATCAGCACATCGATACCACGGGCCTTGGCGGCCTGCACGGCGTCGAAGATCACCGAAGCGGAATCCGCGCCAGTGTGCTGGGCAATGACCGGAATCTTGTTGCGCTCGCCCCAGACTTGCAGCTGCTCTACCGCCGCCGCGCGGAAAGTATCGCCCGCCGCCAGCATGACTTTCTTGCCTTCGAGCTGAAGCTTCTTGGCCAGCTTGCCGATGGTGGTGGTCTTGCCCGCGCCGTTGACGCCGACCACCAGGATCACGAACGGCTTGTGCTCAGCGGTGATGACCAACGGCGCTTCGACCGGCTTGAGCATTTCGGTCAGTTCGCTTTGCAGCGACTTGTACAGGGCATCGCTGTCGGTCAGCTGTTTACGCGCCACTTTCTGCGTCAGGTTACGCACGATCAGCGACGTCGCCTCTACGCCGACGTCGGCCGTAAGCAGGCGGGTTTCCAGCTCGTCGAGCATGTCGTCGTCGATGGCTTTCTTGCCCAGGAACAGGCTGGCCATGCCTTCGCCAAGGCTGGCGCTGGTCTTGGACAGGCCTTGCTTGAGGCGGGCGAAGAAACCGGGTTGCCTGGCTTGCGCAGGTTGCGGCACTTGTGGGACGACAGGGGTAGCTGGGGTCTCAACTGCGGGCACGACAGGGGCCACGACAGGTGCAACCGGCGCAGGCGTTGGCTGAGCCAGCGCAGGCAGATCATCGCCCGCCACAGGATCGGGCAAGGCAACCGGAATCGGCTCGATGGACGGCGGTACTTCAAAGGACGTGGTATCGACGACAGCCGGTTGCGCAGGAGGGTGCGGCAGCGCGACGTCCGACTGAACGTAGGAGGCGGTGTAAGCCGGGATTTCGGGCGTAACGTGAGGCTCGTGCTCGTCCGTCAGTGCCACAGGCTCTTCCGCGACCGGCAGTTTCAGCCAGGGCTCGGAAACCGGCTCTTCAAGCGCAGGCGCGGGGACAATGAGAGGTTGCGGCACATGGGTGGCAGGCGGGATGGCCGGGGGTGTCTGCGACTCGGCAGCGGACGGCGTCGACTCGACGACAGGCTCGGGCGCTGCTGCGGGTGCATCTTTTGGCTGCTCGGCGACGGTTTCCTGCGGCTTTTTACGCAGCCATCCGAACAGGCCTTTTTTCTCGCCAGCCGGGGCTGGGGTCTTCTTGTCGTCGTTGGAACCAAACATGGAGGACGGCTATCTCAAGGTAGCGACGCGCCAGAACGGCGCCTCTGAAAAATTCTGTATGCGAAACAGACTGCTTTTATGTCTGCTTGTTCATCTGTTGGCCGGTCGAGGGCCCGGGCAATCCCTACAAAATCACCCAGACGAACGACTTGCATCGTAGTCCGATTCCCAAGTATCGCTTTCGGGCATAGTCGGCAGCCAAACTGGCCGCTATCCTAACACCCCCGCGCCCGCCGACGCTAAGTTCACGCAGGCCGTCTCGAAGGTTCGAATTACGAATGAATGCTCTCGCCCGCCGTGCCGCAGGCTTTTTGCTCGGTACATTGTGTTTGCCCCTCACCGCCGTTGCCGCCGACCCTCAACCCACCACTGAATTCACACTGGATAACGGCCTGAAGGTGGTCGTGCGCGAAGATCACCGGGCGCCCGTCGTGGTATCGCAGGTCTGGTACAAGGTCGGCTCCAGCTACGAGACGCCGGGCCAGACTGGTCTTTCCCATGCGCTGGAACACATGATGTTCAAGGGCAGTTCCAAGGCAGGCCCCGGCGAAGCCTCGTTGATCCTGCGCGACCTGGGCGCGGAAGAAAACGCCTTCACCAGCGACGACTACACCGCGTACTACCAGGTGCTCGCCCGCGACCGCCTGAGCGTGGCCTTCGAGCTGGAAGCCGATCGCATGGCCAGCCTGCGCCTGCCGCCGGAAGAGTTCGCCCGGGAAATCGAGGTCATTAAAGAAGAGCGTCGCCTGCGCACCGACGACAAGCCCAACGCCAAGGCCTACGAGCGCTTCAAGGCCATCGCCTACCCGGCCAGCGGCTACCACACGCCGACCATCGGCTGGATGGCCGACCTGGACCGCATGAAGGTCCAAGAGCTGCGCCACTGGTACGAATCCTGGTACGTGCCGAACAACGCCACGCTGGTGGTGGTCGGTGACGTGAAACCCGACGAAGTGAAGGCCCTGGCCGAGCGTTTCTTCGGGCCGGTGCCGCGTCGGGACGTCCCACCGTCGAAAAAACCGCTTGAGCTGCCCGAGCCTGGCCTGCGCCAGATCACCGTGCATGTCGCCACCCAGATGCCCAGCCTGATGTACGGCTTCAACGTGCCCAGCCTGAGCACCGCCACCGACCCGCAATCGGTCAACGCACTGCGCCTGATCGCAGCTCTGCTTGACGGCGGCTACAGCGCGCGCATTCCTTCCCGTCTTGAACGCGGCGAGGAGCTGGTCACCGGTGCATCGTCGAACTACGACGCCTACACCCGCGGCGACAGCCTGTTCACCATCAGCGCCACACCGAACATGCAGAAGAAGAAAACCCTGGCGGACACCGAAGCCGGAATCTGGCGCCTGCTGGACGAACTCAAGAACAAGCCGCCGACCAAGGCCGAGCTTGAGCGGGTTCGCGCACAGGTCATCGCAGGCCTGGTGTACGAGCGCGATTCCATCACCAGCCAGGCGAGCACCATTGGCGAGCTGGAGACTGTCGGCCTGTCCTGGCGGCTCATCGATGGCGAGCTGGCCGCGCTGCAAAGCGTGACCCCGGAGGACATCCAGAAAGCCGCACGCACCTATTTCACTCGCGAACGCCTTGCCGTCGCCCACGTTCTGCCTGAGGAGAAAGCCCAATGACCAAGCGCATCGATGCACGCGCTGTGCGAACCCGGGCCCCTGCACTGCTGCTGGCTGTGGCACTTGGCCTGGGCAACATCACATCGGCCATGGCCGACACTCCCGCCGAAACGCCCAAGGCCATCGACAAGGCCGCCAACACTCTGACCTCGCTCAAGGAGCTCGACGGCAAGGCACCGGCCCGCCGCGCCCTGAATATCCAGTCGTGGAACACGGCCGAAGGCGCCCGCGTGCTGTTCGTCGAAGCCCACGAATTGCCGATGTTCGACATGCGCGTGCTGTTCGCCGCAGGCAGTAGTCAGGACGGCGCGACACCCGGCATCGCCCTGATCACCAACGCCATGCTCAACGAAGGCGTCAAAGGCAAGGACGTGAGCGCCATCGCCGCGGGCTTCGAAGACCTGGGCGCCGATTTCGGCAATGGCTCCTATCGCGACATGGCCCTCGCATCGCTGCGCAGCCTGAGCGCGCCAGACAAACGTGAGCCGGCCCTCAAGCTGTTCTCGGAAGTCGTCGGCAAACCGACCTTCCCCGCCGACTCGCTGGCGCGCATCAAAAACCAGCTGATGGCCAGTTTCGAATACCAGAAGCAGAACCCCGGCAAACTGGCGGGCGACGAGCTGTTCAAGCGCCTGTATGGCGATCACCCTTACGCGCACCCGAGCATGGGTAATGCCAAGAGCATCACGCCGATCAATCTCGCTCAGCTCAAAGCCTTCCACGCCAAGGCCTACGCGGCGGGCAACGCAGTGATTGCGCTGGTCGGCGACCTGTCTCGCGCAGAGGCTGAAGCGGTTGCGGCACAAGTCTCGTCTTCGCTGCCAAAAGGCCCGGCGCTGGCGAAAACCATCGCGCCAACCGAGCCCAAGCCGGTCGAAACCCACATCGAATTCCCGTCCAAGCAGACTCACCTGATGCTCGCTGAACTGGGCATCGATCGCGCCGACCCGGATTACGCAGCGCTGTCGCTGGGTAACTCGATCCTGGGCGGTGGCGGTTTCGGCAGCCGCCTGATGACTGAAGTGCGCGAAAAACGCGGCCTGACTTACGGCGTCTCGTCGGGCTTCACTCCGATGCAGGCCCAGGGCCCGTTCATGATCGGCCTGCAAACCCGTGCCGAACTGAGCGAAAACACCCTGAAACTGGTCAAGGACGTCACTCGCGACTTCCTTGCCAACGGCCCGACCCAGAAAGAACTCGACGACGCCAAACGCGAACTCGCTGGCAGTTTCCCGCTGTCGACCGCAAGCAATTCGGCGATCGTTGGCCAACTGGGCGCCATCGGCTTCTATAATCTGCCTCTGTCCTACCTCGAAGATTTCATGACGCAATCCCAGAGCGTCACCGTCGAGCAGATCAAGGCGGTGATGAACAAACACCTGAACGTGGACAACCTAGTGATCGTGACCGCGGGCCCCACTGTCCCGCAGAAGCCGCTGCCGCCCCCTACCGATAGACCCGCCGAACAACCCCTCGGCGTTCCGGAGCACTGATGACCTCGACTTCCAAGCCGCCGCGCGTACACAAAGGCCATAAAATCCATACGGGCCTTGGCCAGTTGCGCATTATCGGCGGCGAATGGCGCAGTCGGCGTCTGAGTTTTCCCGATGCCCCCGGCCTGCGCCCGACGCCGGACCGGGTGCGCGAAACCCTGTTCAACTGGCTGGCCCCCTACATCGAAGGCGCTCGCGTGCTCGACCCGTTCGCGGGCAGTGGCGCGCTGTTCCTCGAAGCCTTGTCCCGCGGCGCCAGCATGGGCTTGGCACTGGATGCCAACTCAGCCGCCATTTCCAGCTTGCGTGAACACCTGGGCACGCTGCGCTGCACGGTCGGCAAGACCTCGGCTGGCGACGCCCTGCGTTACCTGGAAACCCAGGCCGCAGAGCCCTTCGACGTGGTTTTCCTCGACCCGCCCTTCCACCAGAACCTGCTCGTTCCGGCCTGCACATTGCTCGAGGAGCGCGGCTGGCTGGCCAACGACGCCTGGATCTATACCGAAAGCGAAACGGCACCGTCGACCCTCGGCCTGCCGGGCAACTGGCGTCTGCACCGGGAGAAGAAGACCGGGCAAGTGCACTATGCATTGTGGGAACGCAGTGGCCTCGTCAGCTGACAGCCGTCCGTTCGTCCCGGCGTTCGGCATCGGCAATCCCCACCTGCAAACCCTGTGGGGGCCGATCTGGCGCAAGACCCTTCACCTGCAACGCCGTCGCGAGCGCATGTGGCTCGACGACGGCGACTTCCTCGATCTGGACTGGCACGGCCCTCACGATGCCAAGGTGCCCGTGGTGCTGGTGCTGCATGGCCTGACCGGTTCCTCCAACTCGCCTTATGTCGTCGGCTTGCAGCAGGCGATGGAGAAACGCGGCTGGACCAGCGTTGCGCTGAACTGGCGAGGCTGTTCGGGCGAGCCCAATCTGCTGCCGCGCAGCTATCACTCCGGGGTCAGCGATGACCTCGCCGCCGTGATCGCCCACATCCGCACCGCACGGCCCATGGCGCCGCTGTATGCCGTGGGTTATTCGCTGGGTGGCAACATTCTGCTCAAGCATTTGGGCGAGTCGGGGCTGGAAAGTCAGTTGCAAGGGGCCGCAGCGGTGTCAGTACCGTTTCGTCTGGACGAATGCGCAGACCGCATCGGGCTGGGGTTCTCCCGGGTCTATCAGCGCCACTTCATGCGCGAGATGGTGGGATACATCAAGGACAAACAGCGGCGCTTCCAGCACGAAGGCATGAACGAGGGTCTGGCCACACTCGCAGCGCTGGGCTCGCTGGACAACTTGCGCACGTTCTGGGATTTCGACGGCAAGGTCACCGCGCCACTGAACGGCTTTGTAGACGCCCAGGATTACTACCGACGCGCGTCGAGCCGCTATTTCCTCGGCGCGATTCGCACGCCCACCTTGTTGGTGCAATCGCTCGACGACCCGTTCGTCTTCAAGCACAGCCTGCCTGCGCTCAGCGAGTTGTCGGCCAGCACTCGATTCGACTTGCAGGCGCGGGGCGGGCATGTCGGCTTCGTCGGCGGTTCGGTCAAAAAACCGCTCTACTATCTGGAGCAGCGGATTCCGGACTGGCTGGTGGATGTCCATGGTTCGCAAAGCATTTGGCAGCCCAGCAACTGACATCCGTGGGAGTGAGCTTGCTCACGAAAAGCCAGCAGATCCACAGGACATGCAGGGTTGAAACTGTCTTCGTGAGCGAGCTCACACCCGCAAAGGTTTGCGAGCCTCTCACTTGCAAGATCGTTCAAGACAGCCTGCCACCACCGGCCTACCCTTCGGGACATAAGGAGAAACACCATGTCCCGCAATCAACTTTATGTTCGCGGCCTTCGCGACAGCGTCCCCATGCTGGTCGGCATCGCGCCGTTCGGCATCATCTTCGGAACCCTGGCAGGCGTCGGCGGCTTGTCCCTCTGGCAAGCGGTCGGTATGTCGATGTTCGTCTACGCCGGCTCCGCTCAGTTCATCGTGGTCAGCCTGATGGGCGCTGGCGCCAGCGCCGTGGTGATCTTGCTGACGACCTTCATCGTCAATCTGCGCCATGTCCTTTACAGCGCCACGATGCAGCCGCAAGTCCAGGGTTTGCCGCAGCGCTGGCGACTGCTGCTGGCCTTCTGGCTAACCGATGAGAGCTTCGCCGTGGTCCAGCGTTACTACCTCGTCCACGGCCGCACGCCGCTGGCGCACTGGTATTGGCTGGGGGTGACCAGCGCGCTGTATGCCTGCTGGGTCGGCAGTTCGCTAGTGGGCGTATTGTTCGGCCAAGCGGTTCCGGACATGGCCCGATGGGGGCTGGAATTCGCGATGTTGGCGACCTTTATCGGCATCGTGGTGCCCTTATTGCGCAATCAGCCGCAAATCGCAGCCGCGCTGGCAGCAGGCGCGGTGGCACTGATGACGTGGTCGCTGCCGTACAAGCTGGGACTGATGGCGGCGGCATTCAGCGGGATCGCTGTGGGGGTACTGCTGGAGCGTCGTCAGGGCGCAGGGCAGAAAGAGGCGTCATGCAAGGAGGCACACTCATGAACTACTGGTGGCTGATTCTGGGGATGAGCGCAATCACCTTTCTGATGCGCTACAGCCTGTTCGCCTGGCCAGACTTGCGCTTCCCGCCGGTGGTGCGACAGGGCCTGCATTACGTGCCGACCGCTGTGCTGACCGCCATCGTGGTGCCAGGCATGCTGTTGCCGGATGGGCAGCACTGGCAGGTGTCGCTCGATAACGCTTACCTGCTGGCCGGTATCGTTGCCATCGGCATTGCGGCGTTCAGCCGTAATCTGCTGGCCACGATCGGCGGAGGGCTTGCGGTGTTCTTCCTGCTTCGCTGGGCATTGGGCCAAATTTGAAGATCAGCTCCCGGATTCGCACGTGTTGAAGGTTATAAGCAAAGAATTAAAAATTCTTTTCCGTTATAACCACCAGCACTGATTATGCAGCTACCGAATGATTTGCGCCGGCAACCATCACCAAGGACAGCTGCAGTGAGTGATCCGATTTTCCGACTGGCCAATGTCAGCAAAACGTTCGAGCGCGACAACGCTGCTATCACTGCGCTGGAAGATATTCACCTGGAGATTCAGCGCGGCAGCTTTCTGGGCATCGTCGGCACCTCAGGCGCCGGGAAAAGCACGCTGCTGCGCCTGCTCAACCTGCTGGAAACACCCTCGGCGGGCACCATCGAATTCAATGGCCAGGATCTGGCGAAACTGAACCTCAAAGGTCAACGCCAATACCTGTCGAAAGTCTCGACCATCTTTCAGCACTTCAATCTGTTCCACGGCAAGACGGTCCTGGATAACGTCGCGTTTCCGCTGGCGATCCGCGGGGTGCCTGCTGCCGAGCGCTATGCGCGGGCGCGAGAGTTGATTGACAAAGTCGGTTTGAAGGATCGCGAAGGCCACTACCCTTCGCAACTGTCAGGGGGGCAAAAACAGCGCGTCGGCATCGCCCGCGCCCTGATCACCAACCCCGACGTGCTGCTGTGTGACGAGGCGACCAGCGCGCTGGATTCGCAAACCACGCAGACCATTCTCGACCTGCTGGCCGAACTCAAGCGGCTCTACGGCTTTACCGTGATCCTCATCACCCACGCCTGGGACGTCATTCGTTATGCCTGCGACGCTGCCGTGCTGGTCGAGCATGGGCGGATCACCGAGGGCGGCACGCTCAAACAAGTGATCCAGCGCGAGCACTCGGTGCTCAAGGATCACCTGCTGCCGCTGAACAAGGACGCCGCCTGGCAGCATGGCCCGGACACCCTCGACCTGATTTTCGAACACCCCGAAACCCAGACCGACCTGCTCTCTACGCTTTCCAGCGCGCTGCGGGTCGACTTCTCGATCCTGTCCGGGCGCGTGGACAACCTGGGCAAAACCCCCATCGCCCGGTTTCAGGTGCGGTTTCGCCCGCGCCACCCGCAAACCCAGGTGGATGTCGTGCAAGTCAGGCAATGGCTGACCGACCAGATGATCACCGTCAATCTCTGATATTCGCTCGAGCGCCCCATGGACCCTATCACCTGGCAGACCTACCTTCCGGATTTCTGGGCCGCACTGGCCCAGACCCTCTACATGATCGCCATCGCCGGCCCCTGCATCATCGTGGCGGGCCTGACCATCGGCACCACGCTGTACCTGATCGCGCCGCAGTCCATTTCGCCACGGCCTGCGCTGTATTACCTGCTGACCACGGCGGTCAACGTTGGCCGTTCCATTCCGTTTCTGATCCTGATCGTGCTGCTGATCCCCATCACCCGCGCGACCGTGGGCACCACCCTCGGGCCAATCGCGGCCATCATTCCGCTGGTGCTGGGCTTCACGCCGTTCTTCTCGCGGCTGGTGGAGTCAGTGTTGCGTGAGCTGGACCAAGGCCGCATCGAAGCCGCGCGCGCCATGGGCGTGACGCGTTTTCAGCTGATATTTCGAGTGCTGCTGCCCGAGTCGTTTTCCGGCCTGCTCAATGCCATCACCATCATTCTGGTGGGCACCGTCGAAGGCACGGCCGTGGCCGGCGCCGTGGGTGCTGGCGGGGTGGGCGACTTCGCCATCGAGTTCGGCTACCAGCGCTTCTACGGCGAGCTGATGTTCATCTCGGTGTTCGCCATGGTCATCATCGTGCAGCTGATTCAGATCAGCGGCGACGTCTGGATTCGCGCACGCCGCCACAAGCGCTAGCCGCCAGGATTTCAAGGCCGGTCGCGAGACAGGCCGCCCCGTTCCCCATCTGTCGAAGAGAAATCATGGAAAACACTCGAGTCACGTCCAGACGCAAGGCAGTGCTGACTGCCGGTATTGCAGTGATTGCCGTCGGCACCGCAATGGTCATGCCGGTTTTTATGGGCAAGCAGAATTACGCCTCGGCCAGCGAAGTGGCGAGCACCGCCAACAAAGGCACGACCGTGCCCGACACGCCGCTGAAGATCTACGCCACCGCATCGCCCCAGGGCGACATCGTGCGCTTCGTGCAGAAACTGGCCGACGCCGACGGTTCGGGACTCAAGCTCAAACTGACCACCAGCGGCGGCAGCGGTGCGCTGGATTCCTACGAGCTGCTGGCCAATGGCGACACCGACGTCAACTTCACCGGGCACCAACCCTACGTCAACGCCTGGAAAGTCGCGCACCCCAAACTCAACAATTTCGATGGCAAGGCGACCGTGCTGCTAAACGCGTTCGGCCTGTATTCGGTGAAGTACAAGAGCCCCAAGGATCTGCCTGACGGCGCGAAAATCCTCGTCCCGAACGAGCAGACCAACCTGCCGAGGTCGCTGTTCATCCTGCAGGACCTGGGCCTGATCAAACTCAATGTGGAGAAACTCGACAGCTCGCCAGCGGCCATTTCAGTAAGCGAGAAATCAATCGTCGACAACCCTCACCACCTGAAACTGGTGCCCACCGACACCGTCTTGCGCGCCAAGGCGCTGCCGGATGCCGATGCAAGTTTCATCAACGGCGACGTTGCGCTGTCGAACGGGGTCGACCCTTCACAGGCGCTGGTGCGCGAACACATCACCGATAACCCGTACGCCAACCTGATCTACGCCCGCAACGACATGCTCGACGACCCGCGGGTAACGCTGCTGGCCAAGTACCTGACCGGGCCTGAGGTGAAGCAGTTCATCGAAGCCAACTACCGGGGCTTTGTGGTGCCGGATCAGAAGCTCGTTCGCTGATGACGTGACACGCGGGCCGCCTTGAACTCGGCCCGCGCCAAGTCATTCCCCCGTCGCAACCCCACGCTGGGGATCGTTGATCCACTCGCTCCAGGAGCCTGCATACAGGCGCCCCAACGGATAACCCGCAAGGCACAGCGCGAAGAGGTTGTGACAGGCCGTGACCCCGGAGCCGCAGTAAGCGACCAGCTGCTCAGGCGCACGCCCGTTGAGGGTTTGCGCAAAGCGCTGCTTGAGTTGATCCGCTGGCAGGAAACGACCATCGGGCCCCAGGTTGTCAGTGAAGGCTGCGCATTGCGCGCCGGGGATGTGCCCGGCCACCGGGTCGATGGGCTCGACTTCGCCCCGGAAACGCGCAGGCGCACGGGCGTCGATCAGGGTGACATCCGGCCTGTCGAGTTGCTTCTGCACGTCGGCGGCGCTCAGCACCAGCCTGTCGTCCGGCTTGCCCTGAAACGTTCCTTCGCGATGCTCCGGCGGGTCAAGACTCAACGGTAGACCTGCGGCATGCCAGGCCTTCAAACCGCCATCGAGCACATACACACCCTCGCGCTTGCCCAGCCACGCCAGCAGCCACCAGGCGCGAGCGGCATAGGCACCGGGGCCGTCGTCATAAAGCACGATGTCACTGTCGTTGTGCACGCCCCAGAATTGCAGACGCTCGATCAACGTCTGCGGATCAGGCAACGGATGGCGACCAGTCACGCCCTTGGTGATCGGCCCGCTCAGGTCTCTGAGCAGATCAGCGTAGGACGAACCCTCGATGTGCCCCTCCGCATAGCTACGCTGGCCGTAGTCCAGATCATCAAGGGAAGAACGACAATCAAGAATCACAAGCCCGGGCTGCTGTTGGCGTTCGGCCAATTGTTGCGGGCTGATCAATTGCGCGATGGACATGACGGGCTCCTGCAGACAGTAAAAGTGGCTAAAGCGTTAAGACAATCTATTCAAATGGATAGACGCTATTCAATTCGCGTCCTCCAGTGCCTTGTTCAATGGCACATAAAATTCTGCGCATAACGCATTTACAGCATCCCGCGCCTGCGGCGTGACGTAAGCCATTTCGAGCATCAGCACCTGATAGACGCCCCGGCGGATGGCGTCCTCATTCAGATGACTGGCGTTTTCCCGCGTCGTGCAGAGAAACCGCACCCAGGACGTGAGGATGATCCAGGCATTGAGGGTTAGCGATTCGATCTGCACCCTGTCCATTGCCAGAATCCCGGCCTCGACGAACCCTCCGTAAATAGCCATGGCCTTGATCAGACAATGCTGGGAGAAGCGACGATAACGGTCGGCCAACTCGGGGTCGGCATCGAGCAGATGCTCAAGATCGCGATGCAGAAAACGGTAGCGCCACATGCCATCGAGAATCGCCATCAGGTAATGACGCTTGTCTTCAACGCCCGGCAGACGGCCCTTGGGCGGGTGCAGGAAGCTGTCGACCAGCGCTTCGTATTCGCTGAACAGCTCGGCGATGATCGCCTGCTTGTTGGGGAAGTGGTAATACAGATTGCCCGGCGAGATTTCCATGTGCGCGGCGATGTGATTGGTGCTCACGCTACGCTCGCCCTGCAGATTGAACAGCTCCAGACTGCTCTGCACGATGCGCTCTCGGGTCTTGATGCGTAGGGTTTTGATGCGCGGCGCCATGCTCAGCTCGAACGTTGGGATGTCACAGAGATGTGCTGGATCTTAACGCATGCGCCGCGCATCGGTGCAGTCCTCACAACTCGACCGACGTTGCAGTGGTCACTGAACCCGCGCCGTAACGGCAATGCCGATCACGCCGCTCACCAGCCCCGGCATCAGAATCACCCCGCGCAGACCCAGCAGCGCTGGTCAGCTTCGTTCGCAGGCCTTGCGGAGAGCATTTGACTTTATAGAGTAATAACTCTAAAAACACTGCATCACTTCAAAAAGGACCTGCAGCGATGCCTGTCGAATCCGCGCGTTTGCCCTTGCCCGATGGTCTGTCCGAATCTTGCGATGAGGTCGAACGAATATTCGCCTTGCAGCGTCAAGCCTTTGCAGCGAACCCGATGCCTGTGGCTGCACAGCGTCGGCAATGGCTCGACAGCCTGCGCCAGCTGTTGAGCGATGAGCGCCAGGCGTTGATCGACGCCATCAGCGCGGATTTCAGCCACCGCAGCGCTGACGAAACCCTCCTCGCCGAGCTGATGCCCAGCCTGCACAACATCCATCACGCCCGCCGCCATCTGACCAAGTGGATGCGCCCGTCCCGACGCAGCGTCGGCATGGCCTTTCAGCCGGCATCAGCGAAGGTCATTTATCAGCCATTAGGCGTGGTGGGCGTGATCGTGCCGTGGAATTACCCGCTGTACCTGGCCATTGGCCCACTGGTGGGCGCTTTGGCGGCGGGCAATCGGGTGATGCTCAAGCTCAGTGAGTCGACGCCGGCCACAGGCGAATTGCTCAAAAGGCTGTTTGCCAGGGTCTTTCCGGAGGATCTAGTGGCTGTTGTGCTGGGTGAGGCCGAGGTCGGCGTGGCGTTTTCGCGGCTGCCGGTCGATCATTTATTGTTCACCGGCGCCACCAGCATCGGACGCCATGTAATGCGCGCAGCGGCTGAAAATCTGACCCCGGTGACGCTGGAACTGGGGGGAAAATCTCCCGCTATCGTTTCCAGTGACGTGCCGGTCGCGGACGCCGCCGAGCGCATCGCCTTTGGTAAAACCCTGAATGCCGGACAAACCTGCGTGGCGCCGGACTACGTGCTGGTGCCGAAAAATCGTGTCGATGAGTTCGTCGAGGCCTACCGAAAGGCGGTCACAGGGTTTTATCCCACGCTGGCCGACAACCCGGACTACACCGCCATCATCAATCCCCGACATGTCGCACGGCTAAACAGTTACCTGGCGGACGCCACCAGCAAGGGCGCACAAGTCATTTCCCTTTATAAAGAGGCGCAAGATCGGCGCCTGCCTTTCAGTCTGCTGCTGAATGTCAGCGACGACATGCTGGTCATGCAGGACGAAATCTTTGGCCCGTTGCTGCCCATCGTGCCCTACGAGCGCATCGAACAGGCTTTTGCCTACATCAACCAGCGACCTCGCCCACTGGCGCTCTATTACTTTGGCTACAACAAGGCCGAGCAGAATCGAGTGCTGGAGCAGACGCATTCTGGCGGCGTCTGTCTGAACGACACCCTGCTGAACGTCGCCCAGGACGACTTGCCTTTCGGCGGCATCGGCCCGTCGGGCATGGGGCATTACCACGGCCACGAAGGCTTTCTGACCTTCAGCAAGGCCAAAGGCGTGTTCATCAAGCAGCGCTTCAATGCCGCACGACTGATCTACCCGCCTTACGGCAAAGCGATTCAAAAGCTGGTGTATCGGCTGTTCGTGCGATGAGTGCGGCGCAGCGGCACGGCATGGGGGGCGGCTTGTTTGATGCCCGGCCTGTCACATTGATGTCGGCTGCTGCGGCGCTTTCGCTGCTGTCGTAACCTCCGACGCCCCCCGCAGGTGGCGCGACGTCCTGCACACCTGGCTTGGCCCATCCGCCTGCGCTGCGCTACCATCCGAGTCCCGAACGAACTCCGACCAGGACGACGCGATGAACCGAGTGTTGTACCCAGGCACCTTCGACCCGATCACCAAGGGTCATGGCGATCTGGTCGAGCGCGCTTCGCGCATGTTCGACCAAGTGGTCATCGCCATTGCCGCCAGCCCCAAGAAAAACCCGCTGTTCCCGCTGGAGCAACGTGTGGCGCTGGCGCGCGAGGCCACCAAACATCTGCCTAACGTCGAAGTGGTGGGGTTCTCCACCCTTTTGGCGCACTTTGCCCAAGAGCAAAACGCCAACATCCTGCTGCGCGGCCTGCGTGCGGTGTCGGACTTCGAGTACGAATTTCAGCTCGCCAACATGAATAAACAACTCGCGCCGGACGTCGAAAGTCTTTTTCTCACCCCCTCCGAACGCTATTCATTCATTTCATCTACGCTGGTCAGAGAAATCGCGGCGTTAGGCGGGGACATCACCAAATTCGTACACCCGGCGGTCGCCCAAGCGCTCAAGGAAAGGTTCAAAGCCTAGTTCCTGCGCTATGTTGAGGTGCATACCGGGCGCTAATGCGGCACAATTCGCGCATTAGTTTCTCGATATGCCCCGGTGTCGACCGCGGCAGGAGTATCCATGTCCCTGATCATTACCGACGATTGCATCAATTGCGACGTCTGCGAACCCGAGTGCCCGAACGAAGCGATTTCCCAGGGTGAAGAGATCTACGTGATCAATCCGAACCTGTGCACCGAATGTGTTGGCCACTACGACGAGCCGCAGTGCCAGCAAGTCTGCCCCGTGGATTGCATCCCGCTGGATGAAAACCACGTCGAGAGCAAGGACGAGCTGATGGCCAAATACAAGTTGATTACCAGCAAGGCATAAACGTAGGCATACCTGTCGGCATACGCGCTTTCGCCGAAGATACTGGCTGTAATGCCTGTTGACCTGAGCGAGATACGCATGACATCGAAGCTTACGTGGATACCGTCCTCGTTTGGCGCAGTGCTTTTTCTGTGCGCCCTCTCGGCTCAAGGCAGCCCCGATCACCCTGATCAGGCCGCCATAGCCAGTCCTCATCCCATTGCGACCGCCGCCGGTCGGGAAATTCTGGTCGATGGCGGCAACGCCTTCGACGCCGCCATCGCCATCAGCACTACCCTTGCCGTGGTCGAACCCTATGGTTCGGGGCTAGGCGGCGGCGGCTTCTTTTTGTTGCGTCAGGCAAGGGAGCCGGTGCAATACCAGTTCCTCGACGCGCGAGAAAAAGCCCCGCTCAAGTCAAAACTGCGGATGTTCCACCGCCATGGCGTGGTGCAACCGGATTTGTCCCTCAATGGTCCTTTGGCGGCCGCGATTCCCGGTTTGCCCGCAGCATTGGTCGAACTCGCAGAGCGGTATGGCCGCTTGCCCCTGAGTATTTCAATGGCGCCCGCCATTCGCATCGCTTACCGGGGTTTCGAGGTCGACAAGGTGTACCGAGAACGGGCCAGCTGGCGGCTGTTCGCGTTGCGCGCCGATAAGGAAAGCGCCCGCTTGTTCCTGCGCAACAATGACGTGCCAGACTTGGGCGAGATCATCAAACAGCCGGAATTGGCGCAAACGCTGGAGCGACTGGCCGACAAGGGCCGGGCCGGTTTCTACAGCGGACTGACAGCGCAATCGATGGTCAGTGGTGTGCGCGCAGCGGGCGGGGTCTGGAATTACCACGATTTCGAAGAGTACGACGTCATCACGCGCACGCCCCTGCGCTTCCAGCTGGCTGACCAGCGCGAACTGATCAGCGCCCCTCCCCCTTCGGCAGGCGGCATTGCGTTGGCGCAGAGCCTGTTCATGCTGCAGCAGTTGCCGTGGCGTGAATCGGAGAAAGTGCAACGGGCTCATTACGTCGTGGAAGTCCTGCGTCGCGCCTATCGTGATCGCGTGCTGCTGGGCGACCCTGATTTCGTGCCCAACCCGGTGGCGCAGGTGCTGGCGCCGAATTATCTGCTGCAGTTGTCGACCAGCATCGACCCCCACAGCGCCACGCTCAACAACGTCCTGCCCCCCGCGCCGCGCTGGCGCGAAGGCGACAACACCAGCCACTTCTCGGTGCTGGATAACCAAGGCAATGCGGTATCCGCCACGTTGTCACTCAACCTGCCCTTCGGCTCGAGCTTCACGGTACCCGGCACGGGCGTGATTCTGAACGATGAGATGGACGACTTCGCCATCGATCCCACAGGTAGCAACACCTATGGGCTGGCAGGCAGCCCGGCCAACATCATCGAACCGGGCAAGCGCCCGCTGTCGAGCATGAGCCCGAGCTTCATCGAGAGCCCGCAGACGTTCACAGCGTTCGGCACACCTGGCGGCAGCCGCATTCCGAGCATGGTGCTGCTGTCGATGCTGCAGTATCTGGATGATCAGCCCATCGCCCGTTGGACGTCGGTGCCGCGCTACCACCATCAATACGTTCCCGATGTGATGGAATACGAGCCCGGCGCATTCAGCGATGAAGAATTGAGCGATTTGCGCGAGCGCGGCTATCGGGTCAAGGAGACCAAAGGCGACATCGGCAATCAGCAGGTGCTGCTGTGGCGCAAGAACAATGCTCGCGTCGAGGCTGCGAGCGATCCGAGAGGGGTGGGCGTTTCAGCGACGTTCAGTCCTGACGCACCGCTGAATCGGGTGCGCACCTGCGCCGATCAGTCCTGCTTGCCGTAACCGCTGGTCGTGCAGCCCAGGCAACGCACGAATGCAGCCTTGCCCGGTTCGACCACCAGCGCCTTGCCCGTTGCGCCCAGATTGCCGCCCGCTGCTGCGAATGGCGAGGCGATCACGAAGAGCCCTGCACCGATCACCGTTGCCACGATCAGCAGAGGACGCGCCACTAGCAGGTCGCCGATCATCGCGTAGGCCGGGGGATTCTGGATTTCGTACATCGGATCGCCGCTGCCCGATGCCTCGACTTGCGCCATGGCGGGCGTCATGTGCAAACCGAAGAGCAGGGCCAGGGTGGCAGCGAGAATGCGAAACGGGCTCATGGCGTGATCCTTCAGGCACAGCAGGAAAAGTGATGCTGCTCACTATAAACAGGGATTGGGGTTACGCAAGGGAATGAATGTCTCAAACGAGACACGCGTGTTGTAGGACGCCTGCCGTCACTTCTGGCATTTAGGGCAATACACGCTTGCCCGCTGCCCCAGCTTGACCTCGCGCATGGTCGTGCCACAGACCTTGCAAGGCTTCTCGCCCCGACCGTAGGCAAACAGCTCCTGCTGGAAATAGCCCGGCTGGCCATCACCCCCGATGAAATCACGCAAGGTCGTGCCGCCGCGCTCGATGGCAGCGGCCAGGATCCGTTTGATCTCGATGGCCAGCTTGATATAGCGCGCCTTGGAAACGGTCCCTGCTTCACGACGAGGATCGATGCCTGCGGCAAACAGTGCTTCAGTCGCGTAGATGTTGCCCACGCCCACCACCACGGCATTGTCCATGACGAACGGCTTGACCGCCATCGAGCGCCCCCGCGACAGCTCGAACAGACGCAATCCGTCGAACAGGTCGGTCAGCGGCTCGGGGCCCAGGCGAATCAACAATTCATGATTATGCGGATCGAGGCTCCACAGCATCGCACCGAACCGACGCGGGTCGGTGTAACGCAGCGCCAGCCCGGATTCCAGCTCGATGTCGACGTGCTCATGCTTGAGCGCCGGCAGCCCTGCCTCCACCAGACGCAAGTTGCCAGACATCCCCAAATGACTGATCAACGTCCCGACTTCCGCCTGGATCAGCAGATACTTGGCCCGCCGCTCCACCACGACGATCTTTTGCCCCGACAGACGGACATCCAGGTCTTCCGGAATGGGCCAGCGCAAACGCCGGTCGCGCACGATCACGCGGCTGACGCGCTGGCCTTCCAGATGGGGCGCAATGCCCCGACGAGTGGTTTCGACTTCAGGTAATTCAGGCATGGGGCTGCTCGATGGCGGGTGAAACGCGAGCGCGCAGGATCAATGCGCGCTCAACTCACGAATACTTTCCTTGAGGTTTTCGAAGTCGTAGTCCGACAGGCCGACATAATCAAGAATCAGGTGACCGATGTTGTTCCATTCATGATCGATGGCCTGATTGCCCAGCACGCGGTGGGACGAGCAGATGTGTTCTGCCATCTTCAGAATCGCCAGCAAGTTTTTCAACGGCGCGTTACGACCCGATTCTTCCTGAAAAATCGCCAATGCATTGTGATGGTTGGCGATGGCATTGCTGACATGTTCAGGCAAACGCCATGACTTGGCAGTGAAATAGCCGACAACGGCGTGGTTCGTGTTGAGAATGCGATTTTCCGTATCAACCACGCGGCATTCAGGGCCTGCTTTGGCGTAAGCCTCTTCCAGCACGCTCATGTACTCGGGAAAGCGCTTGAGCATCAATGGCACGCCGCAGTCATGAAACAGACCCAACGCGTAGGATTCGTCCACGGTTTGCGAGCCGATGCGCTTGGCCAGCGTAAGGCTGGTCATCGCCACATCCTGGGCGGTGTCCCAGAAGCGATTGAGCACCACGATGGTTTCGTCGCTCATTTCGCTCTTGATCGACTGCGCGTTGATCAGGTTGATGACCGAGCGGCTGCCCAGCAGATTCACCGCGCGCTGAATGGAGGCGATCTTGTTGGCCAGACCGTAATGGGCCGAGTTGACGATTTTCAGCAAGGCGCCGGAAAGGCCGGGGTCCTGCGCGATCAACCGGGCGATCACACCCAGATCAGGGTCGGGCATGTACTGCTCCATCTGCAAATCGACCATGATTTGCGGCTGGGGCGGCACGCTGATGCCTTGCAACGCTTGCTGGATCTGCTCGGAAGTAAGCTCTTGGGACATAAGTACACACTCAAGGTCAGGGGGCGATTCTAACCCTTACCGCCCATGCTTCGACAACCGTTGAAGCACTCATCGGTTCCGACAGACCGTCCTCAGGTAAATTCACCAGAGCGTGTGCGCAACGGTATAATCCCGCTCTTTTTTACCCGGAGCGACGTCATGTCCCTGCCTAGCTTGCGCCTCAAGCCCAACGCCGACCGTCGCCTGCGCGCCGGCCACCTGTGGATCTACAGCAACGAAATCGACGTTGCCGCCACCCCACTCAACGGCTTTGCCCCAGGCGCCCAGGCGATTCTTGAAGCAGCGGGCGGCAAGCCCTTGGGCATCGTCGCCATGAGCCCGAACAACCTGATCTGCGCACGTTTGCTGTCGCGCGACGTCAAGCTGCCACTGGACAAATCGCTGCTGGTGCATCGCCTCAACGTCTGCCTGTCCCTGCGCGAGCGCCTGTTCGACAAACCGTTCTATCGCCTGGTCTACGGCGATTCCGACCTGCTGCCGGGTCTGGTGGTCGATCGTTTCGGCGACATCCTGGTGGTGCAGCTGGCCTCCGCGACCATGGAACACCACAAGGACGACGTGCTGGCTGCGCTGATTCAAGTGATCAAGCCAAGCGGCATCCTGCTCAAGAACGACTCGGCCGCCCGTGATGCCGAAGGCCTGAACCGCTACGTTGAAACCGCGTTCGGTCTGGTGCCGGAGTGGGTCGCACTGGAAGAAAACGGCGTGAAATTCGAAGCGCCGGTGATGGAAGGCCAGAAAACCGGCTGGTTCTACGACCACCGCATGAACCGCGCGCGTCTGGCCCCGTACGTCAAAGGCAAGCGCGTGCTGGACCTGTTCAGCTACATCGGCGGCTGGGGCGTGCAAGCGGGCGCTTTCGGCGCCAGCGAAGTGTTCTGCGTCGACGCCTCGGGCTTCGCCCTTGATGGCGTAGAGCGCAACGCCGGCTTGAACGGCTTTGCCGAGAAAGTCACCTGCATTGAAGGCGACGTGTTCGAAGCCCTTAAAGAACTGAAGGCCGCCGAGGAACGCTTCGACGTGATCGTCGCCGACCCGCCCGCCTTCATCAAACGCAAGAAAGACCTCAAAAACGGCGAAGGCGCCTACCGCCGCCTGAACGAACAGGCCATGCGCTTGCTCAGCAAAGACGGCATTCTGGTCAGCGCATCCTGCTCGATGCACCTGCCAGAGGACGACCTGCAAAACATCCTCCTGACCAGCGCCCGCCATCTGGACCGCAATATCCAGCTACTGGAACGCGGCGGCCAGGGCCCGGATCACCCGGTCCACCCGGCCATTCCGGAAACCCGCTACATCAAGAGCATTACGTGCCGGTTGTTGCCTAATAGCTGATAGCAGATAGCAGATAGCAGATAGCAGATAGCAGATTTTTGCAGCTTCCGTACAAATGCCATCGCGGGCAAGCGCGGTCCTACGGTTGAATGCGTTTTTAAGTGAACGCGGTTGACCGTAGGAGCGCGCTTGCCCGCGAAAAATCTCACAACCACACCGCATCCCAAAGTGGATAATCGCCAATTCGCTTCACCAATCCCGCTCTTAAGGGATTGGCTACGATATACCGCGCAATACTCTGCAGACTCTCTTCGCGCCTGACAGCACGATCGTGATAACCCTTCTGCCAAATGCGCTGCGAAGAGAAGCCGGCACGCGTCAGTGAAAGAGAACTACCTGATTTGATACGCCTCATGAGCGTGCCTAAATTGCCCTGCTTCAGAGTCACCAGCCAATGAAAGTGATCCGGCATTACGACCCACGCCAAGGAATCGGCGCGACCGTCCTGCTGGGCTTTGCGAAATTCTGCGACTACATGCCTCCCCGCTTGCCAGTTAGAAAATACGGGGAAACGGCCATGTGTTACGGACGTCAGAAGGTAAATTTGCCCGATACCGGAATATCGACCCAGGCGAAGCTCCGAGCCTCTTTGCGATCCGCTCATTCCCTTGCACTCCACAAGTCTCCAATTAGCAAGGCTAGCGACCCCTTGCAGAAGCGTCGGGCAATCATGTAATTGGATGTCTCCACGCCGACGCCTTCGCGGGCAAGCGCGCTCCTACATCGGATCTCATTCACACCCGTAAACGCGACCGCTTAGGCGCAAGACCTTGCGCTCAACGCGTCTCGCCATTCCATCCAACGTTCAGGGGTGTAGAATCGGTCTATTCATCGCCAATCATCCCCCGGCGGGTTTATGAGCTCCGGTCAAGCGCAGCGATCCTGTGGCGTCACCGACCTCATCCGCATCGGCAGCTACCTGTTGCCGTTGCAATGGACCAAGAGAAGCTCACTCCCTTACTGAACCTGATTAGCCGCCCGGAGTGCTCCAATGCCTGATTACCGCTCGAAAACGTCAACCCACGGCCGCAACATGGCCGGCGCACGTGCCCTGTGGCGTGCGACGGGTATGAAAGACGAAGACTTCAAGAAACCGATCATCGCCATCGCCAACTCCTTCACCCAGTTCGTTCCGGGCCACGTGCACCTGAAAGACCTGGGTCAGCTGGTTGCCCGCGAGATCGAAAGAGCCGGCGGCGTGGCCAAGGAATTCAACACCATCGCGGTCGATGACGGCATCGCCATGGGTCACGACGGCATGCTGTATTCGCTGCCGAGCCGCGAGATCATCGCCGACTCCGTCGAGTACATGGTCAACGCCCACTGCGCCGACGCCATCGTCTGCATCTCCAACTGCGACAAAATCACCCCCGGCATGCTGATGGCCGCACTGCGCCTGAACATCCCGGTGATTTTCGTTTCCGGCGGGCCGATGGAAGCTGGCAAGACCAAGCTGGCCAGTCACGGTCTGGACCTGGTTGACGCCATGGTCATCGCCGCGGACTCCACCGCCTCCGACGAGAAAGTCGCCGAGTACGAGCGCAGCGCGTGCCCGACCTGCGGTTCGTGCTCCGGCATGTTCACCGCCAACTCGATGAACTGCCTGACCGAAGCCCTGGGCCTTGCCCTGCCAGGCAACGGTTCGACCCTGGCCACTCACAGCGACCGCGAGCAGCTGTTCCTGCAAGCCGGCCGCACCATCGTCGAGCTGTGTAAAACCTACTACCGCGACAACGATGACTCGGTACTGCCGCGCAACATCGCCAACTTCAAGGCGTTCGAAAACGCGATGACCCTGGACATCGCCATGGGTGGTTCGACCAACACCATCCTGCACTTGCTGGCCGCCGCTCAAGAAGCCGAAATCGCCTTCGACCTGCGCGACATCGATCGCCTGTCGCGCAAAGTGCCGCAGCTGTGCAAAGTGGCGCCGAACATCCAGAAGTACCACATGGAAGACGTCCACCGCGCGGGCGGCATCTTCAGCATTCTCGGCTCGCTGGCCCGTGGCGGCCTGCTGCACACGGACCTGCCGACCGTGCACGCCAAGTCCATGGAAGAAGCCATCGCCAAATGGGACATCACCCAGACCGACGATGAAGCGGTTCACCACTTCTTCAAGGCGGGCCCTGCCGGTATCCCCACGCAAACTGCATTCAGCCAGTCGACCCGTTGGGAAACCCTGGACGACGACCGCGAGAACGGCTGCATCCGTAGCGTCGAGCACGCTTACTCGCAAGAAGGCGGCCTGGCCGTGCTGTACGGCAACATCGCACTGGACGGCTGCGTGGTGAAAACCGCCGGTGTCGATGAGTCGATCCACGTGTTCGAAGGCAACGCGAAGATCTTCGAAAGTCAGGACAGCGCCGTGCGCGGCATCCTCGCCGACGAAGTGAAGGCTGGCGACATCGTGATCATCCGTTACGAAGGCCCCAAAGGCGGCCCGGGCATGCAGGAAATGCTCTACCCAACCTCGTACCTGAAGTCCAAAGGCTTGGGCAAAGCCTGTGCCTTGCTGACTGACGGCCGGTTCTCGGGCGGTACTTCCGGCTTGTCCATCGGCCACGCTTCGCCGGAAGCCGCTGCGGGCGGTGCAATCGGTCTGGTGCGTGACGGTGACAAAGTGCTGATCGACATCCCGAACCGCGGGATCAACCTGCTGGTTTCTGATGAAGAGTTGGCCGTCCGCCGCGCCGAGCAGGACAAGAAAGGCTGGAAACCGGTCGAAGCGCGTCCACGCAAGGTGACCACCGCCCTGAAGGCTTACGCCCTGCTGGCGACCAGTGCCGACAAAGGCGCTGTGCGTGACAAGACGCTGCTGGATAAGCTGGTGCCGTAACGAGCCTTGGCGCGCAGCGAACCCAAAAAAGCCCGGCAGCGATGCCGGGCTTTGTCATTCTATCGCGACTGCTTTTCGCAGGAGCGCTTGCCCGCGATTGCCGTCTGTCCGTGCCAGATGTGCTGGCTGACCTAACGCAATCGCGGACAAGCGCGCTCCTACAGCGTCAACGATCCGATTGCCTCACTGAATCTCGTCCGGCTTGACGATCACCCAGTTCTTGTCCGCTGTCACTGGCAGCCCTTCTTTGGCCTGCGCCTCGGCGTTGGCCTTCATCATGCCGTTGAGCTGGGTCATGTACTTGTCCTTGCGGTTGACCCACAGATGCACGCCGCCCTTGGCGACATCGACGCTGTGAAACAGCATGTAACCGTCGCTGCTCGGGGTGTCGCCGCCCACCAGCACCGGTTTTTTCCACTGATCGATATAGGTCAGAATCGCCGCCTGCTTACCCGCCATCCAGGTCGCCGGAGTCCACAGGTACGGGGTCAGCTCCAGATTGAGGTTGGCCTTCTCATCGTATTTGCCTGCCGTGATCTGCTTGCGCGCGGTGGTCAGCTCGCCGGTTTCGCGGTTTTTCAACAGCGTGGTCACGCCGATGACGTTCTGCGGTTTGACGTTGTAGCCATACTTCGGATCGGAGGCGACCATGCGCACCAGCTCTTCAGACGCGGCGGTCATCACGTAGACCTCGATGCCGTTCTCCATCAGCTTGTTGTACAGCTCGGCCTGGCCGGTGAAGACCTTGGGCGGCTGCACTTCGATGGTCTTGACCACATCGCCTTCGTAATAGGTGCTCGGCACCGGCTTGCCCGACGCCATCAGCTCGTCAACGTAGCCCTTGAGCTCCTTGAGGGTGAAGCCGGAGAACACCTGCGCGACCCACGGGTAGCAGACCATGTCGTCGATTTCGCAAAGGCGGTAGTAGTAGCTGAACAGACTTTCCTTGTGGTCAGCAGTGTCCTTGAACGGGATCAGCTTGAGGGAAGGATCGAGCTTTTCGCGGGTGATCAGCCCTTTGTTTTCCATGTACGGCAGCAGGGACTCTTCCAGATCGTAGCGATAGCTGGTGTTATCCATGTCGAAAACGGAGAAGTTACCCTTGTTGGCATTTGCCGCGATCATGGCATTGAGCTGCTTGGCCGCAGGCTCGGGCCAGTGCGTGAGTTCCGTTGAAAACGCCTGCCCGGCAAGGCCCAGACAGAGCGCAGCGGCCAACAGTTTTGGTGCGAGCTTCATAACGGTGTCCTCCCCTTTATCAGTTCGAGGCTGGACCGTAACAAAAAGCCATTACTGTTTTAATGCGTCAACGACCGTGCGCGTTCTGAAGGCGTCATGTTGCGAACCATTCGCGACAGATGACACAAAAACGACATATTTGTTACAGGCTAATGGCGATGCGAACCTGTGGGAGCGAATTCATTCGCGAATCGGCGTTCAGGTAGGCACATCTTTGTCGCCTGATCCATTTTTCGCGAATGAATTCGCTCCCACAGTTTGGATGGGGGGCAGGCGCAGGACCTGTTCTACCTTCGCTCCCACACCTCAAAATTGTAAGCAGGCTTGTCATCCACAGCAGGGTTTTCCAGGTTGGAAACCAGCTGCCACTGCGCTTGATCGAACTCCGGAAACCACGCATCGCCGTGAGGACTGAGCGCCACGCGAGTCAGGTACAGGCGATCTGCCTGTGTTAGCCCCTGCGCATACAACTGCGCGCCGCCAATCAGCATCACTTCACTGACACCCTGCTCGTTCGCCCACTGCTCTGCACGCTCGACAGCGGCGTCCAGGGAGGTGAAGACCTCTGCGCCCTCCAGCGTCAGGTCGGCCTGGCGAGTGACCACAACGTTCAGCCGGCCCGGCAGCGGACGACCCAGCGAATCCCAGGTTTTGCGCCCCATGATGATCGGCTTGCCCAGGGTGGTGGCTTTGAAATATTTGAAATCCCCCGGCAGATGCCAGGGCATGGAATTGTCGACGCCGATGACCCGGTTTTCACCAAGGGCGGCAATCAGGCTGAGGGGGAGATGTTTTTTCATGGCGGCGAGGATAGCAGTACACATGCACACACGCATGCACGGAAGCGCGCGATAGCGGTCACACCAGTTATGCTCCCTCCTGAACTCACCAACGAGACGCCGCGTGACTGCACTGACTCCCCTCGATGAACTATGGCTGACCGAAGCGGTGCGTCTGCGCGAGCAACACGCAGGCCCTTTGGACGACGACGAGGCCAGCCGCCGCGCCCGTGCCACGGCGGGCGACTTACTGACCCGCATCAAGAACCGCGCACTGTGGCTGGCCGAGCGCGACGGCATGCTCGCCGCCCTTCGCCACTGGAAACAGGGCGCGCGCCTGGCGCTGATGCTGCTGACGGTCTTCGCCGTAGTCAGCGGCGCAGGATTGGCCTTCGCCGCGCTGGGCGATGGGCAAACGCCGGTCAACGTGTTCTGGGCCTTGGGCAGCCTGCTCGGCCTGAACCTGATTCTGCTGATCAGCTGGGCGCTGGGCCTGTTGTTCGCAGGCGAAAGCGCTGCCAGCCTGGGCCGCCTGTGGCTATGGCTCAGCGAAAAACTCGCCCGCGACGCTCAAGCCGCACAACTGGCGCCCGCTCTCATTCTATTGCTGCAACGCAAGCGCCTGAACCGCTGGGTACTCGGCGCCTGCGTCAACGGGCTGTGGCTACTGGCACTGCTCAGCGCCCTGACGTTGCTCCTGTTGCTGATGGCCACGCGGCGCTATGGCTTTGTTTGGGAAACCACGATTCTGGGCAGCGACACCTTCGTCAGCCTCACCCACGGGCTTGGCACCCTGCCCTCGCTGCTGGGCTTCAGGGTGCCCACCGAGGACATGATCCGCGCCAGTGGCGACAGCGCGCTGGTGATCGAAAACGCCCGACAGGCCTGGGCTGCATGGCTGGTGGGCGTGCTGGTGGTGTACGGGATCCTGCCGCGCTTGCTGCTGACGTTGCTGTGCTATGGCCGCTGGCGGGCAGGTCGCAAGCATCTGGCGCTGGACCTGAGCGAGCCCGGTTTCGTCGAGCTGCGCGAGCGGCTGATGCCGAGCAGCGAACGCCTGGGCATCAATGACGCCGCGCCTGCGCAACTGCACCAAGTGCAGACCGGCGCCTCGACCATCGAAAGCGAAGGCGCGCTGCTGGTGGCGATCGAGCTGGATGACCAACGCCCATGGCCGCCTGAACTGCCTGAAAGCGTGGCCGACGCGGGTATTCTCGACAGTCGCGAATCCCGCCGTACCCTGCTCGATCAGTTGACTCGCTACCCGCCTGCGCGCTTGGTCATCGCCTGCGATCCGCGCCGATCGCCGGATCGAGGCAGCCTCGCGCTCATCGCAGAACTCGCCCGATGCGCCAACGCTACGCGTATATGGCTGCTGCCTGCACCCAGCGGCGAAGCACTGGACGCCGATCGCCTGAGCGACTGGCATGTCGCACTCCAGCAACTGGAGCTTACATGGGCAGACAGCGCGTCGCTGACCTGGCTGGAGACCGGACATGACTGAGCAAAAAGGCCATCGCCCGCTGAAGCTGGCGGTCGTCGGGCACACCAATGTCGGCAAGACCTCCTTGCTGCGCACGCTGACCCGCGATGTCGGGTTCGGTGAGGTGTCCCATCGCCCCAGCACCACCCGGCATGTCGAGGGCGCGCGGCTGTCGGTGGATGGCGAGGCCCTGCTGGAACTGTACGACACACCGGGTCTTGAAGACGCCATCGCCCTGCTCGATTTTCTGGAACGGCTGGATCGCCCCGGCGAACGCCTCGATGGTCCGGCGCGGCTGACGCGCTTTCTTGAAGGCAGCGAAGCCCGGCAGCGATTCGAACAGGAAGCCAAGGCGCTACGCCAATTGCTGGCGTCGGATGCCGGCCTTTACGTGATCGACGCCCGCGAACCGGTGCTGGCCAAATACCGCGACGAACTGGCCGTGCTCGCCAGCTGTGGCAAACCTCTATTACCAGTGTTGAATTTCGTCAGCAGTTCGCAGCATCGCGAACACGATTGGCGCGAAGCCCTCGCCCGTCTTGGCCTGCACGCGCTGGTGCGTTTCGACAGCGTGGCGCCGCCTGAAGATGGCGAACGTCGGCTCTATGAAAGCCTGGCGCTGCTGCTGGAGACCTCACGTGGGCAACTGGAGCGGCTGATCCTTGATCAACAGGCCCAGCGCGAAGTGCGTCGACACAGCGCGGCACGCCTGATCGCTGAGTTGCTGCTCGACTGCGCGGCCTGTCGGCGCAGCGTTGCGACAGAGGCCAATCTGGAGCGAGCGGCTATCGAAGATTTGCGTAAATCGGTGCGTCAGCGCGAGCAGCGTTGCGTCGAGGCGCTGCTTAAGCTCTATGCCTTTCGTCGCGAGGACGCCTCGGCCAGTGATCTGCCTTTGCTCGACGGGCGCTGGGGGGATGACCTGTTCAACCCCGAAACCCTGAAGCTGCTGGGTGTGCGAGTCGGCAGTGGCATTGCGGCCGGTGCTGCCGCAGGGGCAGGCGTGGATTTGCTGGTCGGCGGCATTACGCTGGGCGCTGCGGCGCTGGTGGGGGCGATTGCTGGTGGCGCGTTGCAGACTGCACGCAGCTATGGCGGGCGGCTGCTCGGCAAACTCAAGGGGCAACGGGAACTGACTGTGGACGACGCGGTGCTGCGCTTGCTCGCTCTGCGTCAGCGGCAATTGCTGGTGGCGCTGGAAGCCCGAGGCCACGCGGCGATGGACAGCATCAAACTCGACACTCCCCAAGACAAATCCTGGCGTGAAGGCAAACTGCCCGACGCGCTGCACAAGGCCCGAGCGCATCCGCAATGGTCGTCGCTCAACCCCCACGCCAAGCTCAACCAGGCTGAGCGGCAGGAGCAGCTTGAGGCGCTGGCTAAAGTGGTCATGCACTGAAACCCATTGTCGCCAGGCAATGTCTGCCGATAGTCGCATCGATCATTTTGCGATAGGGGAAATGCGCGCGGCCCGGTATGATCGCGCGCCCGATACACCCGGAACCTCACCGTCATGAAACCAACCTTGATCGCCGCCGCCGAACTCGACCGCCTCGAGACCTGGCAGAAATACTCCAGCCACATGTGCGGAGGCTGCGTATCCAGCTGCTGCACCCTGCCCGTGGAAGCGAAGATCAAGGACCTGATCCGCATCGGCATCGTCGACGAGTTCGAAATGGGCGATAACCCGAAGAACATCGCCAAGCGCTTGCAGAAGGAAGGCATTATCGAGCGCTTCAACCAGAAGTCGGGCATCTTCACCTTGCAGCGCATGAGCAACAACGACTGCCTGTACCTGGATCGCAAGAGCCGCCTGTGCACCATCTACGACAAACGCCCCGACACCTGCCGCAATCACCCGAAGATCGGCCCGCGCCCAGGGTACTGCGCGTACAAGCCCAAGGAAGTGGTGCGTGAAACCCGCACAGGTGTCATGGAACGGTTCTGAGCCTCAATCAGGACGCTTCCGACAGGCATTGAGTAAACGCGTGGGATATTCGTCACGGATTCCCACAACGCGTTGAGCCGCTGCCTGACAGAGACGATCGCAGCAAAGCTCTAGCATGGAGCATCTTTCACCCAGAGAAGATGCTCATGCGTTATCTGAAAATCACCGCCCAGGATCTTAACGGCAACGGAAGGGCCGATACCGTGCGGCTGCATTTCCATGCAGACTCGGCCACGCCGGTGTTCGAGGCGGTGGCCATCGACATCACCGATGATGGCACCATCGAACTGGCCTGTACGGTCAATATCACTCCCGAATGTACGCCGCAGCTCAGGAATCAACAGAACCTGAAGGATTTCGCCGAAGCCTATCTGCAGCTCAACTGGTTCAACGATGGCGACAGCTGGGTCCGCCACCTCAGAATCGAAGCAAAAAACTACCACGGCGATGGCTCGCCGAATGTCGTCACGCTTCACTTCACCCAGGATGACGGCCTGCCGTGCACACCGGTGCAAATCAAACCTGCCGCGGCGTATGACGGCGACAACGACGGGCGCCTGGACTCCTTCACCAATACCGACATCAACGGTGACGGCATCGCCAACACGGCAGACAAATTGCTGATGCGCAAGATCGCCGAAACATTCCTGGCATTTCGCTGGTTCGAAGACTGACCTGCACCACAGATCAAATGGCGCACAAACAAAAACGCCCCCGGCCTTTCGACCGGGGGCGCTTTCGTTTAGCCGGGGCGATTAAGCCTTGGCTTTCTTGGCAGCGCGGGTACGCTCGCTTTCGTCCAGGATCTTCTTGCGAAGACGGATGGACTTAGGCGTGACTTCGCACAGCTCGTCTTCCTGGATGTATTCCAGAGCCTGCTCCAGGGTGAAGCGAACAGGTGGGACCAGAGCGATGGTTTCGTCTTTACCCGAAGCACGCATGTTATCGAGCTTCTTGCCCTTGGTAGGGTTGACGCCCAGGTCGTTGTCGCGGCTGTTCTGGCCGACGATCTGACCGTTGTAGATCTCTTGGCCGTGTTCAACGAACAGCTTGCCACGAGCCTGCAGGGTTTCCAGGGAGTAGGTCAGTGCCTTGCCGGTTTCAACCGAAACCAGAACGCCGTTCTGACGGCCGGACATGTGGCCCGACTTCACTGGAGCGTAACGGTCGAAGATCGAGGTCAGGATGCCAGCACCGTTGGTCAGGGTCAGGAACTGGTTACGGAAACCGATCAGACCACGAGCAGGGATGTTGTACTCCAGACGAACACGGCCTTTGCCATCCGGCACCATGTTGCTCAGGTCGCCTTTACGCAGACCCATTTCTTCCATGACCTTGCCCTGGGATTCTTCAGGGATGTCGATGGTCACGTTTTCGAACGGTTCCTGCTTCACGCCGTCAACTTCACGGATGATCACTTCAGGACGGCCCAGGGCCAGCTCGAAGCCTTCGCGACGCATGGTTTCGATCAGTACCGAGAGGTGCAGCTCACCACGGCCGGAAACCTTGAACTTGTCAGCCGAGTCGCCTTCTTCAACGCGCAGTGCAACGTTGTACAGCAGCTCTTTGTCCAGACGATCCTTAATGTTACGGGAGGTCACGAACTTGCCTTCTTTACCGCAGAATGGCGAGTCGTTTACCTGGAAGGTCATGGAAACGGTTGGCTCGTCAACGGTCAGCGGCTTCATCGCCTCGACGGTGTTGATGTCGCACAGGGTGTCGGAGATGAACAGCTCGTCGAAACCGCTGATGCAGACGATGTCGCCGGCAGCTGCTTCTTCGACGTCAACGCGGTGCAGACCGTGGTGACCCATCAGCTTCAGGATACGACCGTTACGGCGCTTGCCGTCGGCGCTGATAGCGACAACCGGGGTGTTCGGCTTGACGCGACCACGAGCGATGCGGCCAACACCGATAACGCCCAGGAAGCTGTTGTAGTCCAGTGCCGAGATCTGCATCTGGAACGGTCCGTCACGGTCAACAGCCGGAGCTGGAACGTGGTCGACAACCGCTTGGTACAGCGCGGTCATGTCTTCGCCCATGGCGGTGTGGTCCAGGCCGGCGATGCCGTTCAGGGCCGAGGCGTAAACAACCTGGAAGTCCAGTTGTTCTTCGGTAGCGCCCAGGTTGTCGAACAGGTCGAAAATCTGGTCCAGAACCCAATCCGGACGCGCGCCTGGACGGTCAACCTTGTTGATGACCACGATTGGACGCAGGCCGGCTTCGAAAGCCTTCTTGGTCACGAAACGGGTTTGCGGCATAGGGCCGTCTTGAGCGTCAACCAGCAGCAGAACGGAGTCAACCATCGACATCACGCGCTCTACTTCACCGCCGAAGTCGGCGTGGCCCGGGGTGTCCACGATGTTGATGTGGTAGCCGTTCCAGTTGATGGCGGTGTTTTTCGCCAGAATGGTAATGCCGCGCTCTTTTTCCTGGTCGTTGGAGTCCATCACGCGTTCGTCATTGAGTTCGTTACGCTCAAGGGTGCCGGACTGGCGCAGAAGCTTGTCGACGAGGGTAGTCTTACCGTGGTCAACGTGAGCAATGATGGCGATGTTACGTAGATTTTCGATCACTTGTGTATCTCGATCAGAGGATTCGGTCAGCAACCTAGTGTAGGCCGCTATGAACAGTGGAGCCGGCGAAAGCCGTTACGGCTGACGACTGGTGTCGGGGGGCCGGTGACGCAAGCCACAGGCAAACAGCCCCGGGCACTTAGCTCGGTCGATAAACGCGCACATTGGCATGCCCCTCACTGAGCAGATGATGAGCATGCAGGCGACTCATGACGCCTTTGTCGCAATAAAGCAGGTACTGGCGTGTTTCATCCAGTTCCTTGAAACGGCTGTTCAATGCAAAGAACGGCAGCGTTTGTACTTCAATGCCCGACAGTTCCAGCGGGCGGTCTTCGGCTTCATCCGGGTGACGGATGTCGATGACCACTTGTCCGGCCAGGGCCTGACTGACTTCTTCGACCTGAACGTCCTGGCCCAGCTCCTCGATCACGCGATCGATCGGCACCAGACGAGCGTTTTCGAGCGCACGCTCGAGCACGGCCATGTCGAATTCTTTCTCTTCGTGCTCGACGCGGTGGCGCTTGGCCGCCGTTTTCGGGTTAACCGAAATCACGCCGCAGTATTCAGGCATGTGTCGAGCAAAATCGCCGGTGCCGATCTGATCGGCCTCGTCGATGATGTCCTGCTTGTGACTGGCGATCAGCGGGCGCAAGACCAGCTTTTCCGTCACGCAGTCGATGACCGACAGGTTGGGCAGTGTCTGGCTGGACACCTGGGAAATCGCCTCGCCGGTCACCAGCGCGTCGATGTCGAGCCTGTCGGCTATGTGGGTCGCAGCGCGCAACATCATACGCTTCAATACGACGCCCATATGACTGTTATCGACTTTTCCGAGAATTTCTCCCAGAACTTCTTCGAACGGTACGCTGACGAACAGCACCCGCTGGGAGCTGCCGTACTTCTTCCAGATGAAGTGCGCGACTTCCATCACGCCCAGCTCGTGGGCACGACCGCCCAGATTGAAGAAGCAGAAATGGCTCATCAGGCCGCGGCGCATGACGTGATAGGCCGCGACGGTGGAGTCGAAACCGCCGGACATCAGCACCAACGTCTGCTCCAGCGAGCCCAACGGGTAGCCGCCGATGCTGTTGTGCTGGCTGTGAATCACGAACAGGCGCTGGTCGCGGATTTCAATCCGCACCTCGACCTGCGGCTCTTTCAGCGAAATGCCGGCAGCGCCGCATTCGCGGCGAAGTTTGCTGCCCACGTAACGCTCGACGTCCATCGAGCTGAAGCTGTGATGGCCGGCACGCTTGCAGCGCACCGAAAAAATCTTGCCGGGCAAGGCATCACCGAAATGCAGCTTGCACTTCTCATAGATGTCATCCATATCGCCCAGCGGGTATTGATCGACCTGGAGAAAATGCGCGATGCCCGGCATGCAGCTCAGGCGCTCGGTCATTTCGCGCAGGACCTTCGCGTCCTCGACCCTGGTTTCGACCTCGAGGTTGTCCCACACGCCATCGACCACCAGCGCCGGGTCCAGATCGCGGAGCACGGTACGGATGTTCTTGGCCAGCTGTTTGATGAAGCGCTTGCGCACCGGCCGGCTTTTGATGGTGATTTCTGGGAAAACTTTGACGATTAGTTTCATGAAAACAGCGCGCGAAGTGCCGGTCGAAAAAGGGGGGCGCGGATTATAGCGGAAATTGCTCAAGGTTTAACCAGTTATCGCACAGCCGATCATAAGCGCACCAAAATGGCACTGTATACAATCCGAGAGCACCATAAAGGTGCGCTCATTTTCATAAATGCGACGTTTTGACCCGAAAAACCCGGTGTTTTATGCAGGAAACCCAACACGGGGCACTGGCATGCAAATTGCTCCCTTGTGAGGCAGGTTGCCTTGGCCGACTATCGCGCCCGGCATCACCCATATTAGGGGCCCACCACTACCCGGCCCTAAGTCACCCCGGAGGACAACATGTCGAAGTCGGTTCAACTCATCAAAGATCATGACGTAAAGTGGATTGATCTGCGCTTCACGGACACCAAAGGTACTCAGCACCACGTGACCATGCCAGCCCGCGATGCGCTGGAAGACGATTTCTTTGAAGTCGGCAAAATGTTCGACGGCTCGTCCATCTCCGGCTGGAAAGGCATCGAAGCTTCCGACATGATCCTGCTGCCAGACGACGAAACCGCCGTTCTGGACCCGTTCACCGAAGAGCCGACCCTGATCCTGGTTTGCGACATCATCGAACCTTCGACCATGCAAGGTTACGATCGCGACCCACGCGCCATCGCTCATCGCGCCGAGGAATACCTGAAGACCACCGGTATCGGTGACACCGTCTTCGCAGGTCCAGAGCCAGAATTCTTCATCTTCGACGAAGTGAAATTCAAATCCGACATCTCCGGTTCCATGTTCAAGATCTTCTCCGAACAAGGCTCCTGGATGTCCGACGCTGACATCGAAGGCGGCAACAAGGGCCACCGTCCTGGTATCAAAGGCGGCTACTTCCCGGTTCCTCCGTTCGACCACGACCACGAAATCCGCACCGCAATGTGCAACGCCCTGGAAGAAATGGGCCAGGTCGTCGAAGTTCACCACCACGAAGTGGCAACCGCTGGCCAGAACGAAATCGGCGTGAAGTTCAACACGCTGGTTAAAAAGGCTGACGAAGTTCAGACCCTCAAATACGTTGTTCACAACGTTGCCGACGCTTACGGCCGCACCGCTACCTTCATGCCTAAGCCTCTGTACGGCGACAACGGTTCGGGTATGCACGTTCACATGTCCATCGCCAAAGATGGCAAGAACACCTTCGCAGGCGAAGGTTATGCCGGCCTGTCCGACACCGCTCTGTACTTCATCGGCGGTATCATCAAGCACGGTAAGGCCCTGAACGGCTTCACCAACCCGTCGACCAACTCCTACAAGCGTCTGGTTCCAGGTTTCGAAGCGCCAGTCATGCTGGCCTACTCGGCTCGTAACCGTTCTGCGTCGATCCGTATTCCTTACGTCTCCAGCCCACGCGGCCGCCGCATCGAAGCTCGTTTCCCGGATCCATCGGCTAACCCATACCTGGCCTTCGCAGCACTGCTGATGGCTGGCCTGGACGGCATCCAGAACAAGATCCACCCTGGCGACGCAGCCGACAAAAACCTGTATGACCTGCCGCCAGAAGAAGCAGCAGAGATCCCACAAGTTTGCGGCAGCCTGAAAGAAGCCCTGGAAGAGCTGGACAAAGGTCGTGCGTTCCTGACCAAAGGCGGCGTTTTCAGCGACGACTTCATCGATGCCTATATCGCTCTGAAATCGGAAGAAGAAATCAAGGTCCGTACCTTCGTACACCCACTGGAATACGAGCTGTACTACAGCTGCTAATCCGGTTCGCGCCAGCGCAAGCGGCGTGAAAGAGAGGCCTCCTTCGGGAGGCCTTTTTTATGCCTGCGGATCAACTCATGGTGGTATTTATTTGTCGTTTTTTTGGGCCGTTTTTCTGGATACTGTCCCGCTAGCCCACTGCCGGACGCTGCAATGACTGACATACGCTCAAACATGCTCAAACCACTCTTGGTTCTGCTTCTGGCTACGCCTTTGATTTCCGGCTGTGTCAGCAACGCGACCAACCCCCCATCGCCAGACACCCTGCGTCCGCTGATCGAGGCTATGAATCAACGCCTGGATATCGCCAACGATGTCGCCCAGAGCAAGTTCTACAGCGGCAAGTCTGTGCAGGACAGCGAGCGTGAGCAGTTGGTGATCGCCAATGCCGAGGCGCAGGCCGCCATCTACGCACTCGATAAAGCCGATGTGCGCCAGTTCATGACCGCGCAGATCGTAGCCAACAAGATGGTGCAGTACGCGCGCATCGCTCACTGGCAGGCCACTCAGCCGCCCGCGAAGCCGACCGACAGCCTGACCAGCGGGATTCGCGTACGACTCGATACGCTGCAGCCGCTGATGATGCAGAAGTACGCAGCGTTCCAGCCATATCGCAAAGACAGCGCCTGCCCGCGCTGGGTGCAAGCCGAGATTGAACGCCAGACGACGGACCCGATCACGGCAAAAGCACTGCAGCGGGCGGCAGCCGACTTGTGCGTCATGCCGGCCAAGCCCTGACGTGGATACACACCGAGACACGCCGCCAATAACGCTGCCTAAGCGGTTTTGCTCTATGCTGGCGACTGCGCCCGATGCTACAGCGGTATCAGGGCGCAAGCTGTCTTCTCCTGATCGTGGTCCTGGAGTATTCATGCGTCAAAGCCTTGCCCTTGTGCTGCTGTTGCTTGCGCTTCCCGCAGTCGCCCAGATCTACAAGTACACCGACGCCAACGGCAATACGGCGTACAGCAATCAGCTACCTAACGGTATCAAGGCCGAGACGGTCGAGCTGCCGCCGCTCAACAGCGTCAATACAGGCCCCCCGCCCCCTCCTGCGCCGAGCCCTTCCCCGGCCCAAACTCAAGGACAGCAAAACACCGCCGCCTATCAAGTGCTTGAGCTGACCGACCTGCCTCAGGAAGAAGCGCTGCGTGCCAACAATGGCTCGTTCACCGTGGGCGTATCGATCCAGCCGCGTCTGCAATCCGGGCATTTGCTGCAACTGCTGGTGGACGGCAAGCCCTATGGCCAGCCGACCAATATCCCTCGCCTTCAAGTGATGGAACTGGACCGGGGTGAACACAGCCTCTCGGTTCATGTGCTGCAAGGCGCGCAAGTCATCCAGCAGAGCCAGACGACAAACCTGACGGTGCAGCGAGTCCATGTCGGTAAACCTTGAATTCACCTGGCTGCGTGGCATTGCGCTTTGTCTGCTGATGCTTGTCGCCCAGTCGGCGGCGGCTGAGGTTTACACCTACATCGATGCCGAAGGGAATCGGGTGTACACCGACCAGCCGCGCAAGAACGCGAAAAAGGTCGAGATTGCTCCGAGCAACGAGATTCGTTCGACGCCCAAAAAGCCGGCGCAGGCGTCAAGCGCCAAGCCCAGGCCCGGCGCGCTGTTTCGTTATCAGTTACTGCGCATTCTCGCGCCGGAGCCGGACTCCATAATCCGCGACATTCAGGGCAATCTGATTGTAACCGTCACTAACGATCCCGAACTGCAGCCTCGCCACACCTACCGCCTGCTGCTGGACGGCAAGGTCTACGCCGAGGGTGGCCGCAGCCCGGTGTTTCCGATGACCAACATCGATCGCGGCACCCATCAATTGTCGATCGAGATTGTCGATGAGTTCGGTCGCGTCGCAGAACGCACCCCTAACCAACCCTTCAGCATGATGCGCATCTCGCTGGCGCAGAAACGTCTCGCCCAACCCTGCAAGACCAATGACTACGGCATCCGCCCCGAATGCCCTGTGAAAGACAGGCCGCCTGAAGAAAGCAGCATCCTGCCTTTTTTCTGATAGCACCCGCTCAAGCGGCTAAGCTCCACAATGGTGCACAAGCTGAACGAGCGTGCGATTTAAAATCCCATTTTGGGTCACAAATCACCCGAGCTTGCGCTCTCTTCACGCCGACTGTACGAAAAAAGCCCGAAATGCATTGTTCAACGCTTCTTTTCGGAGCCTTGGTTTGGTTTTTGCAACTTTAAAGGCAAGGCCCCGTATCAGCGGCTACCCACGCTGGCGAAGACCAACCAGAGCCTGCACCTTGGGCCCGCCCAAGTGCAATGTGCCAAAAGAGGTCAAAGAGATTCATGACTATCAGCGATACGTTGCACCGACTGTTACTCGACAACCTGACCACTGCCACGATTCTGCTCAACTCGGACCTGCGCCTGGAGTACATGAATCCGGCGGCCGAAATGCTGCTGGCCATCAGCGGTCAGCGCAGTCACGGGCAATTCATCAGTGAGTTGTTCACCGAATCCGCCGAAGCGCTCAGCTCGCTTCGTCAGGCGGTAGAGCAGGCGCACCCGTTCACCAAGCGCGAAGCCATGCTGACAGCGCTCACCGGCCAGACGCTTACTGTCGATTACGCCGTGACGCCCATTCTGTCGCAGGGCGAAACCATGCTTCTGCTGGAAGTCCACCCCCGTGATCGCCTGCTGCGCATCACCAAGGAAGAGGCCCAGCTGTCGAAGCAGGAAACCACCAAAATGCTGGTGCGTGGCCTGGCACACGAGATCAAGAACCCCCTCGGAGGCATCCGCGGCGCCGCGCAATTGCTGGCCCGCGAGCTGCCGGAAGAAAGCCTGAAGGACTACACCAACGTCATCATTGAAGAGGCCGACCGCCTGCGCAATCTGGTCGACCGCATGCTTGGCTCGAACAAGCTGCCGTCGCTGGCAATGACCAATGTTCACGAAGTGCTTGAGCGCGTGTGCAGCCTGGTCGAGGCTGAAAGTCAGGGTTGCATCACTTTGGTGCGCGACTATGACCCAAGCATCCCCGACGTGTTGATCGACCGGGACCAGATGGTTCAGGCCGTGCTCAATATCGTGCGCAACGCGATGCAGGCCATCAGCGGGCAGAACGAATTGCGCTTGGGCCGGATCAGCCTGCGCACCCGCGCGATGCGTCAGTTCACCATCGGCCACGTGCGCCATCGTCTAGTGAGCAAGATCGAGATCATCGACAACGGTCCCGGCATTCCACCGGAACTACAAGAAACGATTTTTTACCCAATGGTCAGCGGCCGCCCGGATGGCACCGGGCTGGGCCTTGCCATCACCCAGAACATCATCAGTCAGCACCAGGGGCTGATCGAGTGTGACAGCCATCCTGGCCACACAACTTTCTCGATCTTCTTGCCGCTGGAACAAGGAGCAGCTTCGACATGAGCCGTAGTGAAACTGTCTGGATCGTCGACGACGACCGTTCCATCCGCTGGGTATTGGAAAAGGCCTTGCAGCAGGAAGGCATGACCACGCAGAGTTTTGACAGTGCCGACGGCGTGATGAGTCGCCTGGCGCGTCAGCAGCCGGACGTGATCATTTCCGACATTCGCATGCCCGGTGCCAGCGGCCTGGACCTGTTGGCGCGTATACGCGAGCTGCATCCGCGTCTGCCAGTCATCATCATGACCGCCCATTCGGACCTGGACAGCGCAGTGGCCTCGTATCAAGGCGGTGCCTTCGAATACTTGCCCAAGCCGTTCGATGTCGACGAAGCGGTTTCCCTGGTCAAGCGCGCCAATCAGCACGCTCAGGAACAACAGGGCATGGACGTTGCGCCGACCCTGACCCGCACCCCGGAAATCATCGGCGAAGCGCCGGCGATGCAGGAAGTGTTTCGCGCCATCGGTCGTTTGAGCCACTCCAACATTACGGTGCTGATCAATGGTGAATCAGGCACTGGTAAAGAGCTGGTCGCGCATGCCTTGCATCGCCACAGTCCGCGCTCGGCCTCGCCGTTCATCGCGCTGAACATGGCGGCGATCCCAAAAGACCTGATGGAATCCGAGCTGTTCGGTCATGAGAAAGGCGCATTCACTGGCGCGGCCAATCTGCGTCGTGGCCGTTTCGAACAGGCTGACGGCGGCACGCTGTTCCTCGACGAAATCGGCGACATGCCAGCCGACACCCAGACCCGTCTGCTGCGTGTACTGGCCGATGGCGAGTTCTACCGCGTGGGCGGCCATGTGCCGGTCAAAGTGGACGTGCGCATCATCGCGGCGACCCACCAGAATCTGGAAACGCTGGTCCAGGCCGGCAAGTTCCGTGAGGACTTGTTTCACCGTCTGAACGTGATCCGCATTCACATTCCGCGCCTGTCGGACCGTCGTGAAGACATTCCGACGCTCGCCAAGCACTTCCTCAGCCGCGCCGCACAAGAACTGGCCGTCGAGCCGAAGCTGTTGAAGGCCGAAACCGAGGAATACCTCAAGCATCTGCCCTGGCCGGGCAACGTGCGTCAGTTGGAAAACACCTGCCGCTGGATCACGGTCATGGCCTCGGGTCGTGAAGTTCACATCAGCGACTTGCCGCCTGAGCTGCTGAGCCTGCCTCAAGACGCAGCGCCCGTGACCAACTGGGAACAGGCCTTGCGGCAGTGGGCCGATCAGGCGTTGGCCCGTGGTCAATCCAGTCTGCTGGACAGCGCGGTGCCGACGTTCGAGCGCATCATGATCGAAACCGCCCTGAAGCACACCGCAGGCCGCCGTCGCGACGCCGCCGTGCTGCTGGGCTGGGGCCGCAATACCTTGACCCGCAAGATCAAGGAATTGGGCATGAAGATCGATGGTGGGGATGATGATGAAGGGGATGAGGGCTGATCAGGTCTACCAGACTGCCCTCTGACTTGTAACTTGTGACATGCGCCTGGGACTTGTGGGAGCTTCCGGAGGTTACGACAGTGGCGAAAGCGGTGTGTCAGGCAGACCGCGTTTAGCCCATTCGCCACCGTCGTAACCTCCGGAAGCTCCCACAAGGTCAGCGTTTCCAACAGGGTCAGCGTTTCAAGTCAAATGTGTCTTCGGATTATTCAGCCGAAGACGGCTTTTCCCACAGGTTGATGCCCCCTTCGACCGCGAATCGGTCGATTTCAGCCAGTTCTTCCTGACTGAACACCAGGTTATCCAGCGCGCCGACGTTCTCGATGATCTGCTCCGGGCGGCTTGCGCCGATCAAGGCGGATGTCACACGAGGATCGCGCAGGGTCCAGGCCAGGGCCATTTGCGCCAGACTCTGACCACGACGTTTGGCGATCTCGTTCAGCGCGCGGACGTGCTCGATGTTCTTCTCCGACAGGTGCGACGCCTGCAGCGAACCGCCGCCCGGACGATTGACCCGTGCATCCTTGGGAATGCCGTTCAGGTATTTGTCCGACAGCAACCCCTGGGCCAACGCAGTAAAGGCGATCACGCCCGAACCCAGCTCATCGGTGGTGTCCAGCAGGTCTTTTTCGACCCAACGGTTCAGCAGGTTGTAGGCCGGCTGGTGAATCAACAGCGGTACTTTCCACTCTTTCAGCAGGCTAGCGATTTCCCGGGTTTTCGCGCCCGAATACGACGAGATCCCGATGTACAGCGCCTTGCCCTGCTGCACGGCGGTCGCCAGCGCGCTGGCGGTTTCTTCCAGCGGGGTGTCCGGGTCGAAGCGGTGCGAATAGAAGATATCCACGTAATCCAGGCCCATGCGCGCAAGGCTCTGATCGAGGCTGGCCAGCACGTATTTGCGCGAGCCACCGCCTTGACCGTATGGCCCAGGCCACATGTCCCAACCGGCCTTGGTGGAGATGATCAGCTCGTCGCGGTACTGCTTGAAGTCTTCGCGCAGCAGGCGACCGAAGTTGACCTCGGCGCTGCCGTAGGGCGGGCCGTAGTTGTTGGCGAGGTCGAAGTGGTTGATGCCCAGGTCGAACGCGGTGCGCAGCATGGCACGTTGGGTTTCCATCGGCGTGCTGTCGCCGAAGTTGTGCCACAGGCCCATTGACAGAGCAGGCAATACCAAGCCGCTGCGCCCTACGCGGCGATACGGAACGCGTTCATAGCGGTTTTCAGCTGCGATGTAGGTCATTCAGTCCTCTCTTCTTGTTGAATGGCAAAACGCTTGGAAGGCAAACCAGCGATAAGAAGCGTCAATGGATAAGCCGCGGCAGAAGCGATAAAGCGAGTATATTCAGCGCCCACATTCCCCGAAAAATGCTTTATTCCTCTTGCTGGTATCGGTTTCTGATATGGATATTCGTCAGCTCAATGCGTTCATTGCAGTGTTCGAGGAACGCAACATCACCTCGGCCGCACAGCGCCTGTTCACCAGTCAGCCTACGTTGTCGGTCACCATTCGCCAGCTTGAAGAAGCGCTGGGTACAACGTTGTTCGAGCGTCTGCCCAGAGGCGTGGAAGTCACCGACGACGCGCGAACCCTTTATCCACAGGCCCGTCGCCTGCTGGCCGAAGCCCAGGCGCTGAGCAACCAGTTTCGTCAGCGCAACGACCGGCTGACCCTGGAAATCGGTGTTGAAAGTGAAATCGCCGCCAGCCATCTGGAAGCGTTTCTGGCGATGGCGCATCGGGTTGTGCCGAATCTGCTGCTCACCCTTCAGGATGGCTGCAGCGGCGATGCGCGGCTGTCGGTGGAGGAGGATTGCTGCGAGGACGAACTGTTTCTGCCGCTGTGGGAAGAGCCCTTCGTGTTGGCGCTTGCAGCCAGCCACCCCTTGGCAGATCGCCCGCAACTGGACGAAGCCGACCTTGCCAACGTGCAGTGGATTACCTGCCCCGCTCACCCTTCCCACCAGCGCCTGATGGAGCTTTACAACCGCAGTTCCGGCTCGGTCATGGCGACAGCGGGCTCCCTGACCCTGGCGTTGCGATTGGTGGCGGCAGGTGCAGGGCTGGCAATGCTGCCGGAATCGATGGTCAGTCATCACGCCGGTGTGATCACCCGCCCGGCCCGCACCCCCAGCCTCATCCGCAGGGTTGGCCTGTGCTATGCCGCGCAGGCGCTGGACACCCCGGCGCTGAGGCTGCTGCATGGGCATTTGCAGGGGGCCGCTTCCATGGACATCGCGATCGCTCTGTAACAACACGGAGCGAACCTGTGGGAGCGAATTCATTTCGCGAAAAATCCTTCAGGCGACATATTTGTGTCGGCTGTACGATTGCATCGCGAATGAATTGGCTCCCACAGAAAGCATATCTACGTACGTCCGGCTACCGAACCAGATGCAAAAACTGCATGTGCCGCTCGTACTGGTCGAGGATGTCGTTGATCACCTGTTCCTTGGTGTAGCCCACCAGGTCGTAATCCTGACTGCCCTCGCTCAAATGCACCTCGGCGCGGTAGTAGCGGCGATTGTTCAGTTGCTTGGAGCCCATGCCCCCACGGGCGAATGACGGCGTGAAATAACCGCGCATCGTCACCTGATAGATGAAAGGCCGTTCTTCGCCGTGGCCGATTTCAAGCCCCACCGTGTGATTCGCCGGGTCAGGCTGCGTGACGACACTCAGGCCCTTTTCGACGAATACGGCCGTCACGTCCTCGATGGCGGGGCGCACGGTCTGATTGAGGAAGCGGTACACCTCATCGCGAGAAGGGAAGTGCACAGCCTGGCTCAAACGCTGACGCCAACCACCGCGTCGCGATCCGGACACCGGCGCCAGCGAGTACAGCTGGGCAATCTGGCGTTGCGACTCCATGTGAAACGCCTTGTGCAGCCCCCACATCATGGTCAGCAGGATCAGCGAAAACGGCAGCGAGGTCAGCACCACCGCCGACTTCAACGCATCGATGCTGCCGGAGAACAACAGCCCACTGGTGATCAGCGCGGTCATGACGCCCCAGAACACGCGCAGCCATTTCGGGCCGTCTTCGTCCGGGCTGCCGCCTTTGGCGGAGAGAGTCGAGAGCACAACAGTGCCGGAATCGGCCGAAGTGACAAAAAACACGAAGCTGATGAACACCGTGACCGCGATGACGGTTTTACTCCACGGGTAGTGCTGCAGCATCAGGTATAGCGTCATGGACGGGTCGTCGATGGCCGACTGACCCAACGCCGCCATGCCGTGGTTGAGCACCTGATCGATGGCGCTGTTGCCGAAGATGGACATCCACGCCAGGGTGAAACCCAAGGGAATCAACAGCACGCCGAAGACGAATTCGCGAATGGTCCGGCCACGGGAAATCCGCGCGATGAACAGGCCGACGAACGGCGACCAGGCAATCCACCAGGCCCAATAGAACACGGTCCAGCCGCCCAGCCAGTCGCTCGGGCCGTTGTAGGCGTAGACGTCGAAGCTCTTGGTCGGCAGCGCGCCGAGGTAGTCACCGATGTTTTGCACCAGCGTGTTGAGCAGGTACTGGGTCGGCCCTGCGAACAGCACGAACAGCAGCAGCGCGCAGGCCAGCAGCATGTTGATGTCGGACATGACCCGCACGCCCTTGTCGACCCCCGCCACGGCGACGAGGATCGCCGCACCCATCATCAGGGTGATCAGGCCGACCTGAATCCAGTGGGTGTGTGCCACGCCAAACAGATAATCCAGCCCTGAGTTCAGGTGCAGCACACCGAACCCCATGTCGGCGCCCAGACCGAAAATGGTGGCGATGATGCCAAAACCGTCCACCGCGTAACCGATAGGCCCGTTGATGCGTTTGCCGATGAGCGGGTACAGCGCCGAGCGCAGCGCCAGCGGCAGGTTATGGCGATAGGCGAAGTAGGCCAGCGCCATGCCGACGAAAGCGAACACGCCCCATCCGTGCAGGCCCCAGTGCAGAAACAGCAGCTGCATGGCCTGACGCGCAGACTCCGTGGTGCCACCCTCGCCATGGGGCGGTTGCAGCATGTGGGTCAGAGGTTCGGAGACGCAGAAGAAGAACAGCGTGATGCTGATCCCGGCGGCGAACAGCATGCCCGCCCAGGACAGGTAGCTGAATTCGGGCTCATCGTGATCGGCGCCCAGCTTGATCTTGCCGTAGCCGGACAACGCGGTGACCACGACGAACAACAGATACAGGGTCATGGCCAGCATGTAATACCAGCCAACGGTGTTGGCCGCCCAGTTCTGCGCGGCAAGCAGCCATTGGCCAGACGCTTCGGGGAAGCTGATGACTAGCAGTCCAAAAATCAGGATAAAGCTGGCGGCGAAGTAGAACACGGGGGCATTCATGCGTACCGGCGCGCTGTTTTGCGCGCTCGGGATGCTCATGCGGATACCGCCGTGAGAGGGGCGAAAACGTTCGTACAAAGCAGATACGGCAAGGGTAGGCCTCCTGTTGCGAGCGGGCAGCGAACCACCGGTTTAACTTGATTGAACGTTCAATTAAAGCACGAATGGGGGGTGGACGACCAATCGCGGGGACTGATGGACACACATTAGACCCGTCCCACAACATATCTGTAGGAGCGCGCTTGCCCGCGACCGCGGTGTGTCAGGCGACATATCCATAACAGGCACACCG